>NZ_RQFW01000003.1 GCF_004770145.1 Leptospira bourretii
TAATGCAATTCACTATAATGTTTGTTACATCACCACCACTCACACGACCAAATCCATTGCTGATTGTGCAGGTTTGGTTTGAGGGTTTACTTGATACTGTGATTACGTAGTTTGTGCCATCAGGGTAGGATTGTGGGAGATAAAACCTTCCGCTTATGTTAAATGGTGCTTGTTCTGCTGCATTATTCTGCAAAAACATAATACCACTCAACCCAGCAATATTACCTCCAATACGAAAATTTTTGCCCGATCCCGCACTTTCGCGAGCTGCTGATATGGAGGAACTCGCATAATCAGAGACTAACGTCCTTACGATTTGGTCTGATGTTTTGTCCTCCTCTTTCAGAGTACAATTGATAAACATCGTGAATATTAATATAACATAAATTACTGTGCGCATAACACTAATATCTTCGGCAAATATTTTATTTCATAAAGTACATAAGTTAGCCGATAATCAATTCAGGTATTTTACCCAATGGGCCAAAGACTACAAATATTTTCAACAATTGTATTATTTTCTTTTTTATTTTCCATCAGTTGCTCTACGATTCGCAAAAATTATAGGACAATTCGAACTGATGTTTCAACAACTGATTTCAGTAACGGAAAGTTTGGGAAAACACAAAAATTCGTTTTGAGGCGAATCAACCAAAAACCGACTACTTACATTAGTGCGGCGAGAGACAACTTAACCGAAAATTTAAGATATTTCTTAATCAAAAAAGGTGCAAATGTAGAAATCGCCAAAGAGGATGTAATCACACAAGTTACAAATTCAGCGAATAAACCTGAAGCTAATATCTTTACTCCAGAAAAACCTACCGAGCTTTCTAAAGAAGTTATTAAAGAGTTATTGTCTCAACAACAAGGCGAACTTTTGCTTGATGGTTATATTTACGAAAAAGACTTAGGAAACGTTATCGATCCTGATTTTAGTACTGGAATCATTATAAAAGTTTATTCAATAGATGGGACATTGGTAGGAGAGTGCATCATTGGCTCTTTTTATTCTACCAGTGACTTTGAGGTGAATCAAATTTATGCATCTCTCATAGCAGATAAAATTGCTCAAAACTATCTCTCTTATTCAGAGAAATGGTTTAATTTTTTTAAGAAGTAACTTCAGCTTTTCATGTTTAGAAGAATATTCTATATAATGATTATTCCGATTTCCATCATTCTTCCTCAAGCTGGAGAAAAACTCTATCTTGATGTGAGAAAATCTGAAGATGTGGCAATAGAAAATTCACCAGAGTTAAAGTTACTTGGGAGCCAACAAAGAATTAAAGGGCTCATCGTCAATGAAAACTGGAGAAATTATTTTCCAACTGCTTCGGTATCATGGTTTCGAAACTCAAATGTTGTTGAAAATGAGTCGGACAGTCGCTCCCAACGTGTTTCGTTAAATTTAGACCAGGTCATATATGATGGTGGGAGAAGAAAGTTGGCTCTACAAGCGGCAATGCATGACCTTGATCTTTCTAAATATGATTTGTTGCTCTCAATTAATGATTTAAAGTTTAAAACTCGAAATGCCTATTATACAATACTTAGCAATAAAGCACAATTAGAGTTGCAAGAAAGGTCGATTGAGCGACAAAAAGAGCAGTTGAAATTTTCGCAAAGAGAACTTAAGTTAGGTGACACGACAGAAGTGCAAGTTTTGCAGATTTCAAATCGATTGAATGAGATCCAACTCCAACACAAACGAACAGAAATTGCTTACAGTACAGGGTTAGAAGAGTTTAAAATTTTACTAAGGCTGCCCAGTTCTTCAGAAGTTAACCTAAAAGATCGAATTGAAGATGGTTATGATTTTCAATTCAAAACAATATCTGAAAAAGATTTGGTAGACTTAGCATTTCGCTCAAGAGTAGAATTTGATAGAACTAAAGCTGCCGAATTACAAGCTTTATCAGAACATGAAATTGCAAAATCGTATTATATACCAACTTTTTCAGTAGGAAGCTACTATGCATCCGCAGGAGACCGGTATGAGCCCAGACAAAGGGAATATGGTTTTAATTTTAAAATGAGTATGGCTCTAGGAGCAAATACCGTCCAGGATACTTCGAACTATATTTCTCGAAACCAAGATACCGACCGTGCTCTTACCTCCTCTACAACGGTTGGAATCTACGATAATTTACAGTACAAACGAAAAATTGCCCAATCAGGAATCGCCGCTGAACAGGCAAAAATAACAAGAAGACAATTGGATGATATTATACGTATTGAAGTGCATAAGGCGTTGCATAACTATAATGTAACTTGGGAATCTATGTTATTAGCAGATGAAAATGCTGACTCATTTGATAAACGCTTAAAAATCAAACAGAGACAGGTTGAAATTGGAGAAGTGAGACGTGTGGATTTAGCCGAGACTGAGATATTTTATTTAGAAGCCCAAAAAGCAAAAATTAATACTCGAGTTCAGTTTCTCCTTTCGGTATCACAATTGGAAATGGCAGTAGGAGCCAGTTTAGACTCATTAAATTTAATTATGCAAAAAAAAGGGAAAGATGAATAATTTAAGAATAATTTTGGCAATCAGTTTACTCGTAATCAATTATTGCTCTGATAATAAAAATGAAGCAGCAAAAAAAAAGAAAAATACCAATCGATCAGTTTATACTTTAGAACAATCGGACAAGGAACTTACAATAAATCTTTTAGGTACTGTTTCTCACAAAAACAAAGCAGAAGTAAGTTCAAAAGTGATTGGAAGAATTGAAAAAATATTCAAGGAACAAGGACAAAAGGTAAATAAAGGAGAGGCTCTAGCAAAGGTTGAAACATTAAACCTTGAATTACAATTAAAAAAAGATGAAGCGTCTGTTGAAATCCAAAACAAACAAATAGATCTTACCAGAGCAAAATACATCCAAGCTAGACAACGTATTGAAAAAGAAGTTGCCAATATTGAAAAAGCAAAAGCTGAAGAAGCTGAAGCAAAAGCAAATTTAGAAAACTTAAAAAGAACTTTAAACAATAAAAAAGATTTATTTGAAATTGGCGGTGTCTCTGAAACAGAACTGAAAGGCGTTGAAACAGCGATGGTCTCAGCTGAGACAGCATATTTTAAAGCACAAAAGAATTTACTTTCAATCCAAGTTGGTTACAGACCTGAAGATCTCAAAAAAAATGGGTTCAAAGTCCCTACCAATCCTGAGGCTCTTCGTGAAGCATACGTAGATTATAATACTATTGTAGAAAAAGCCGAGCTTGATATGGCAATCGCAAACCTAAAGGCCACTCAAGCAAACATTGAAACTACAAAATTACTCATTAAAGAATCAACACTTCTCTCCCCTTTAGATGGGAAAATAGCTGTACGCAGTTTGTATGTAGGTGAAACAACAAAAGAAGGAACACCAGTGTTTGTTTTAGTTGATGATTCTGAAGTTTTTTTGACCTTCCCTGTAAGCGAAGCAGATATACCTAAATTTCAAGAAGGCAAATACATCGAATTCTCTATAGATGCTTTGGGAAAAGAAAAAAAATTTAAAGGTAAAATCGTAATCGTATCACCAATTCTTGATGCCCAAAGTAGAACAGCTGAAATTAAAGTTGAATTCAAAAACGAAGCAAAGAAATTAAAACCCGGTATGTTTGCTAGAGGAGAATTTCGTTATACTCTTCCAGATGATGGTTTTTTAATTCCTAATAACGGTATCATCCTCTCCGAAGATAAAAAAACAGGGAAAGTATATATCATCAATAAAGATAAACTCGCATTTAGCAAAGAAGTAAGTGTAATTTCAAATGAAGGTGATAAATTTTTAATCACTGGCCCGTTAAACGAAGGTGATAGTATTGTCCTCGGAAATTTAAATGGACTTTCTGATGGACAACCTTGGGACCAATAGTTTGAAGTTAACAAAAAAATTGGCAAGAGAAGGGAAAATCTCGATTGCAGATACATAACTAAAGCTCATTCCGAATATTACCGCTAAAGACATGGGTCTCCAGAACTCTGAACCCTCGTTTGAACCAAATATTCCGGGGATTAATGCAAATATCGTAGTCAACGTAGTCATTCGCATCGCCCTCTTCCGATTGATGACAGCTATTTTCATTTTCTCTGGAAATGGAATTGAATCTTCATTTCTTAATGCATTCTCAATGATCATGATCGCATTGTTAATAGATAAACCTGCTAATAATATGAATCCTATATAAGTTGATACATTGTAGGTTTGTCCAAATATAAAAAGAAAAAATGTAGTCGCAGCGATATTAATGGGAACCATTAACATGATAGGAAAACTAATCCTTAAAGATTGAAACAAAATTGCAAGTGTTCCATAAATCAAACCCACGGCAAATAAAATAAAACCAAACATCTCTATTTGATTTTTTCTAAGCTTTTTGACAGCATCACCTAAATCATAGTAATAATTCTGCGGGAATGGAAATGCTTTAAGCTTTGCCTCAGCTTTTCCCGCATATTCTGATAAACTAATGTCTTTAAAATTTGCGGTAATCGTAACCATTCTTCTTTTGTTTTTTCGATTGATTCGTGTATCCGATTTAGTTCGTTTTGTCTCTAACAAATCGATAAGGGAAACTTTTGAATCATTCACTGGGATCAAAGAATAAGTAAGATCGTCTACGGATCTTCGGTCGTCAGCTCTAAATCTTACACGTATATCGACTTCACGATCTCGGTCAAAAATTTTAGTTGGTATAGATCCTTGTAAAGCGGTCCGAGCAAAGTCTGCAATAAACTGATTGGTTAATCCAGCTAATGCAACTTTATCTTGCCGTAAACTTAACTGGATTTCTTCTTTCCCATCTCTAAATCGAAAAACCACTTGATCAGTTTCTTTAAGTTCCTTAACAGAGTCTGCGACTTCTCTTGAAAGTTTCTTTAATTCTTCTAGGTCGTCACCGATTAAATCAATGTCCAACTCCTTATTGGAACCAAAAGCGTTCGCATCAATATAGTAAACAAAAACACCCTTCACCTCATCTGTTGTACTCCTCAGCTGATTCTTAATATCATCAGGAGAATTTCCACCAAGATCTTTCTTTAATTTAATCGATAAATCAGCATGCCATTTTTCTACTTTGGTAGAAACCTTTTCAACATAAGGATTTTTAGAAATTAATTCTTCGATTAACTTAACACTTCTACTCGTGGCTTCTAGGTTTGTTCCTGTTGGTAACTCAACACTCCCCATTATTTCACGGCTACCAGCAAAATCCACATACTCTTTCCGTATGAAGAACATAAAAACAAATCCCAAAGCAATGATCACTAATAAAGAAATCATTTTTGGATGGATCAATTTGAATCGATGAAATGGGATAGAAACATTATATCGCTCTTTCATGGACCGAAGAAATGCCAGCGGTATTTTTTTTTGATCAAAAAAATCAGAATTTAGAAAGTTCCATTTTTCTGGAACTACACTGCAAAGCATCGGTACAAAAATTAACGAGAGAAAATAAGCAATCAGAATACAGGCAGTAATAGAAGTTGCAAGATCTAAAAAATTATTTTTAAAATCAGCAGATGCATATAACAACGGAATAAAAACAATTATATTTGTAACAGAAGATGCAAGAAGTTCTTTCCATAATTCTTCTATTGATAGAAAAATAGGATCCGAAACATGGTTCGAAATATTAGAGTTAATCCGTTCGATTACTACAATAGAACTATCAATGAGAACTCCAACGCCCAAAGCAAGACCTGCTAATGTCATGATATTTAATGACTTTTCAAGCGAATCTAAAATAACAAAAGATAAAATGACAGCAATCGGAATCGTGATGGATATGATAATCGTATATCGCAAATCCTTTAAAAAAAAGAAAACGATTAAACTGCAAGCTAGAGCACCTACCAATCCAGAAGAAGATACCGAATCTAGAGCTGCTGAAATGTATTTTGACTGGTTATATGCAATCTCAAATGTAATATTCGGGTATTCAAAATTTGTTACTTCTTGTTCCAAAAGTCTACAAACTTCTAAAATATTCGCACTACTATTTTTTTTAATTTGTATACTAACATTTTCTGCCCCCTTCTCTCGACTTAAATCTGATAGGTCACGCTCACCATCATAAATATCACTAATATCCGTTATACGTACTACTTTCCTACCTTTGCCTACGACAAAATTAATATTGCGTAAGTCTTGAATTGACTCGATTCTATTTTTTAATCTCAATTCATTTTCTTTTTCTGGTGAATTGATTAACTTTCCTAAATAGATATCACGATTGATATTTTTGATTTCATCCATGACGTTACTAGGAGTTAACCCAGTTGACAGCAGCCTTCCCTTATCGACATCAACACGAATTTCTCTGTATCGCCCTCCAATCACGATAACTTCCCCCACTCCAGGAATTCGCTCGAGAATTGTTTTTAACTTTTTTTCTGAAATTTCTCTAAGTTCTTTAAGACTTAAGACCTTCGAAGTCAATCGGATCGTAAATACAGGTTTGTCTTCCGGATTAAACCTAACGACATAAGGTTCTTCTACTTCTCTTGGGAAATTATACCTTACTAACTCGACTTTTGATTTTAGTTCGACTGATTTATATTTAATAGGCTCTTCAGAATTAAAAAAAATTGTGATCTTGGACTCTCCTTCTTCAGAGCTTGATAAAATTTTCTCAACACCACCAACTCCCACAATTTGTTTTTCAATTGGCTTAGTAATGAGTTCTTCGATTCTAGAGGGTGAATTCCCCGGGTATCGAGTGATGATGGACAAGATATTTGATTCTTTTTTTGGCATTAATTCGTATTTTAAGTTTCTATACGAAGCAATACCAAAACCTAACAAAGCTACAACGAACATTGTTACTGTTATTTTTCTTTTAACGATGGTAACAAGAAGGTTGTTCAACTATTTCTCCATTAGTCCTTTTTCTATCATAACCTTACTAATGATAGGTATGAAAAATAAACTGATTACAGTTGAGAATATCAGTCCTCCAAAAATTGAGGCAGCTAAAGACCTCTGAGAAGTTGAACCACTAAAGGAAAACAAGAGTGGAAGCAATCCAAGAATTGATGTAAGAGTGGTTGTTAAAATTGGGATAAGCCTATCTTTAGCACCTTCAACAATCAACTTTTCTGTATTTTTAAAATTTGATTTTTCATCTCTATAAAATTCTACTATTAATATCGCATTATTGACAACGATCCCTGCCAAAAGAATGGAACCAAGTAGCGACATCATATTGATCGATTCATTAAATATAAAAAGAGAAGCAACTACACCAAATGCTGCCAGAAAAATGGAAAATAGAATTAATAAAGGTAACAAAAAACTTTCCATTGCAGCGGCAAGGGTCATATAAACTAAAATAATCGAAAACAGCAAAGCAATCCCTAACCCATTCACTGCGACATCCAAAATCTTTTTGTTTTCGCCAAACGCTACGGACGTACCATTTTCATTTAAATTCCCGACCCCTACAGCATCTCCCACTTTATTATAAGCACTGGAGATACTTTGGTCGTCAATTTCCATAGCAAGAAATCCAATTCGTTTTCCATTTTGGCGATTGAGAATTCGACTTGATTTTCTAGATTCAATAAATGCAAAATCTTTTAAAGGCACATATTTGTTTTCATCCACCTCAAAGTGAATGTCTTTTAGTTTGTCAATTCCGGTTCTTCCCTCTTGCCCAGATCGAATTAAAATTGGTATCTCTTCATCTTTTACTTTATAAAAAATAGTTTCATCGCCTTTGACTATTGTTTTTAAAGAATCCCCCACATCAGACGTTCGAAGCCCAAACGAAGCCAGTCGGTTTCTATCAAACGTAATTCTTACTTCATTTAATTCTTGGTCGAATGATGTTTGAATTTCCTTTGAACTAAAAATCTCCTTTAGTTTAATTTTTAATTTTAGAATTTCTGCGTTGATATCGTTATAATTCCCGCCTGTAACAACAACAGAGACTTGTTCAAATGAAAAAGGTAACACTTCTGATAAAATATCTGAGGATGATATGATTTTAATTTTCTGTTGTTCATCATCCATTTCTTTCAATCGTTCGATGAATTGGTCTTTTTTGGAAAAACTACTAAACCTAAAAAAAATCTCCGCACGGTTTAATCCGAATTCGGAAGTTGGGAACATAGTTAATTCTTTTTCCTCAAACCCGAGTTTTGAAAGAACATCTGCATTTTCATCAACGAGAATAGCTAACTTCTCGATATTCTGAACAACTTCTGATGTTTTCTGGATACGCGTACCATTTGGCAAAGTAAGTTTAATGTTCAAGTCCAAACGTTGGACCTTTGGCATAAGGTTGACCGAAATGATAGAAGCAAGGAGAGCAGCAAACAAAAGAGAACCAAAAGCAACCATTAAAACAACTTTCGGTTTCTCTAAAAACATTTTCAAAAAGAATACATATGTAGCTTCGATCTTAATGATTAAGTTTTTGCTAATATTCATCAAACGATCATTATTCTTAAATTTTGATGAAATCATTTTATTGAAAAAAGGAAGAAAGACTAAAGAAACCATCAAAGATGAGGCCAAACAAATACAAACACTGAGTGCAAAATCTTTAAAGATAATTCCTTCCAAACCATTGAGATAAAAATTTGGTAGAAAAACAACGATGGAAGTTAAGTTCGAAATTACTAAAGCAAATGCAATTTTTGACGCACCAATTTCAATTGCCAGGTGTTCATCTTTTGAATTCTTTTTTTCTTTATGAATGGACTCTAAAACAACGATTGATGAATCGACCATCAAACCAACTCCAACGGCGAGTCCACCTAATGACATTAAATTCAAGGACTGACCGATAAAGTGCATACAAATAAAAGAAACGAGTATTGATGTTGGAACTGAAAAAGTAATAAGGATTGCTTCTACCCAGGAGCCAGTAAAAATAGTAAGAATAATAAAACATATAACTACTGAAAGAATAATCGAACTAGCTACATCTTTAACCGAAGATAAGATTAGATCCGATCTATCTTCTACAATTTCCAATTCCAAAATATCAGAAAACCGGTCATTAATTTCGGTAATGACTTCTTGAATATTTCTCGCAACCTCAACTGTGTTTTTTCCAGATTCCTTGCGAACATCAACGAGAATACATTCAGATAAATTTCTACGACAAATACTTGTTTGGTCTTTGAACGAATCCTTAACACTTGCAACATTATTAAGATAAACCGGAGCCCCTGATTCGGAAGTTTTTAGAATCAAGTTTTCTATCTCACCAACGTTCAAAAATGCACCCATGGTTCGGACAGTCACCTCATCCTCTCCTCTGATGATATTTCCCGAAGGGATATTCTCATTATTGGATGCAATTTGTCTTTGGATTTCGTTCGGAGTGACGGAATAAGACTTCATTCGATTTGCATCCAATTCAACTAATATCCGTCTTTCTAACCCCCCTGATAAGGTGATGGTTGCAACTCCATCCGTTTTTTCAAAGATAGGTATAAGATTTTTTTTTATAAAATTGCGAAGGATTTTGAAATCGCTAGATTTAGGAAACGCTACGATTCTAACAATTGGTTTGTCATTGGGATCAAACTTTAAAACAATCGGTTTTTTGACATCGATCGGTAATGCACCTTTCACTAAGTCTAACTTTTCCCGGATGAGGACGGTTGCGAGATCGACATCTGTTCCCCAGCGAAATCGAACCTTCACGATTGACATTCCCTCCAATGTTTCGGAGAAGGTTTCGTCCACTCCCTCTGCTGAGGCCACTACTTCTTCGATTGGCTTTGAAACGAGGAGTTCCATCTCCTCAATTGATGCGTTCGGATAGGTAGTTAGAATGGTAATCGTAGGAATGGTGATATTTGGAAATAACTCAATCTTCAGTTTCGAAAAGCTGATGGCTCCAATTCCAAGAATAAAAACTAGGCAAACAGTAGTAGTAACCGTCTTGCGAAGAAAGTATTTTACCATTATATATTAGGAAATCTAATTAAAATAGTTCTGTCAGAGTCCATTATATTCCCATGATTGTCTTTGATCCCAGAGCTCCCACCCTTAACCGTTATGGAATAGGTTGAGCCCTTGTCTAAACATTTGGCAACGGTACCAAACGCAGTGATGTTTGGTGCCAAAGGAGCCGGAGTTGCATTCACTGGATTTTCAAAGTATTCTTGGCAAACCCCAATTGCCTGGCCAAACTCCCGTCTCACAGTAAGGCGCAGAGAACTTAATAGAAGTTGACCATTCGCTGGCAAAGTCAAGCTACAAGTTCCGAAACTCTCACCGTAACAAAATCTAAAGTATAAATTTTGATCGCATTCATTAGCTAATGCTGCACAAGGTGTAAGCGGTGGGGATATTATGTTTAATTGATCACTCCTGAGTTCGTTTAGGAAGGCAGCGTCTGAATAGATTCCAAGTAGAAATATTTTTTGCGTGGAATCTCCGAGTGTTTTTATGTTATAATTATAAGACTTCCTCAAGCGGTTGTTTTGAAAATCTACCACAGCATCACTGATTGTTAAATTATAAATTGTCACTGGATCTAAAGGTTCCAAAAATCGAATTTCAAAATTTGTTGGAGATATTTGTTTTAGATTATAATTTTTCGAAGGTGTAATTCTAATCGCTCCAGCCAAGGGAATTGGCTGGACTGGTTCATTAAATATTAAGGTAAACACATCATCTCGATTAAATCCTGTTTGGACCTGTATCTCATTAGCAACAAAATTTGTTATCACAGACGTTGATGTAATTGAAATTAAATCTGGAGATACCAAATCATCCCCTACTGTAAATACAACATTCTGGGCGGAAGAAAGATCGTTTCCACTTTTATCGCGTGCTGTTGTAGCAACACTGAGCGAGTATACTGTTCCAAAATTTAGCGGGTATTTAGGTATGAATTGAAATGTTTGGTCGTTGTCGGAGATCACTGTATTGGGAATGTCAAACTCAACGGATGGACTTAGGGAAACGGCACCAAATACGGACAATTTGTCCATAGGTTTGTCAAATTTTACCGTTACTAACGAATTAGGTGATACTCCTACATCCCCATTTGCCGGAATTGTCTGAGACACTTTTGGTTTATTTAGGTCTGTAGAATAACTAAATCGAGACCTGTAGTCATCCAATAAATTTACTCCACCAACGGACTCCGCTTTGGACTTTCCAATGCTAAAAATATACATTCCAGGATCTGATAACTTATTGTTGGGTGAAAAAATCATTAAGTTTCCGATCCAGGAAAAAGTTCCCCCCACTGCCGAACCATCTCGAATTAAACTAAAACCCGACTGAGTGAAAGTTTGATTCATTTCCTCTGAAAACAAAATGGATATTTTTGTCTCGGGGGAGATTCCAAGCGAACCATCAGCTGGATCGGCAAGGATGATCCTAGGTGGTGTCGAAGCCGGCAATAGAGATGTTGCCGGTAAAAAATCGAAAGGACCTTCCGCATTGTCTAACAACTGGCTACAAGATATTTCCAATAAAAAAACAAAAATAACAAATAGTCTAGTTACCATAGAAAACAAACTCCAAATCCTTAGGTAAATAATTCTCGTTTAAGTCATGGAGGCCATTCGGACCTCCGGCAATTTTAAAAACATACCTAACTTCGTTCCCAGAAATTCCGCCCAACCTAACTTTAATTCGCTGAGGATTTACGCTTGGCTGATAATCCACTTGTTGAACAAAAATGCTAGAGGTTACAGGACCACCTGACAAGTAATTAACGCTAATTGTATTGAGTAGGCTATTATCTCCCGTCAGCTTTAATTTTTGACCTCCAGCAGTTTGCAGAACTATCTCAACTTCATATTGATCCGGACAAGTATATCTCGGCCTAAATTCATAAGCAAAAGACGGATCTATCGGCATATTAATCGTTTGGTCCACTGCCGTCTCTAAAGTACATAGTGTTGGCGCCGTAAACGATCTGCCCAGAATTTGGAGCGGAGTGATATTTACACTTGTTATTGGGTCATCCACTAAGAAATCAACCGTATGCGATTGATTCATGCCTACTCCACTTGCACTAGTGAAATCCCGACTAATGGATAAACGATACTGCTGTCCTGTGACCAGCGGCGAGGAGGGAGTGAATTTAAGAAGTTGGCTACCAGTCCATACGAAAGACCCATTAATACCAGGAGAGAAGCGAATTTCTCCATTGATATTTTTCATGGCCATCGGAGTGGAAAAATTAAAATTAAATATATCAAACTTAGAAGCACCTGTAAAACTATTGACAAACGGATCTGGGTTCAACGTCCCCCAGTTTGTCAAAGGCGCAGTCACTGTGGCCCCAGTCACTGTGACAGTTGGAACGACTAAGGTGGTTGCTGTGGAAAAAGCAACTAGGTATTCTTTATCCAGTGCAATGCCGAGCGCACTTTTTGCATTTACATTCACTCGCAAACGATAGGTTGCCCCTAAATTTAAGGGAGATTTCAATCGCAATGTTAACTCGCGAAAACTGGAATCCCAAATGGGAGTGAACAAGGCACTTGCTCCTTCAATGGTTACCGCATTATTTGTGCTAACTGGATCCATAGGTTGCGAAAATTGAACCAATAGATCAGAATTGACAGGCCAACCTAATTGTAATTCTCCGCTGAGCGGAGGATTAGTAGCGACTACTGTTGGTGCTCCACCAACACCAATTGTGTAAAAACTAGAAATAAAATTTTTAGCCATTCTATTTCCATCTTTGTCTTTAGTACTACTCGCATTAAAACTGATTTCATACTTTTTCCCTTGTGTTAAACCAGCGGAAAAGTTTAATATCAATCGAGTATCGAACACCCAAGAGGGAGTGAATGAAGTATTCCCACCTGGTGCGGAAATACTAATCGCTGATTCAACCAGGGATCGATCCATTGGTTTTGAAAAATCGATAATGATCGGCGAATCAACTTTCACCTGACTTGCTTCAGGTGCAGGATTGATAAAGAGAACTTTGGGATAAACAAACCCATCTTCAATCTGTGCACCAAGTAACCCTAATACATCGGCTTCATTTGGTATTTTACTACATTGTAAAAACAAAAGGAAAAAACTTAAAATGCAAGTGACGACTACTTTCATT
This sequence comes from Leptospira bourretii, assembly GCF_004770145.1. Taxonomy (NCBI): domain Bacteria; kingdom Pseudomonadati; phylum Spirochaetota; class Leptospiria; order Leptospirales; family Leptospiraceae; genus Leptospira; species Leptospira bourretii. The sequence goes on from NZ_RQFW01000003.1 coordinate 13,054, forward strand.
ACTTTCTTTTTGACTTTTTTGCTACTTCTGGTACTGGCGCCGATGTTTTTGCTTCAGGTGTGGCGGTATTTAGCCCTGCATTTCTATAAATCTCATTGAGATCTCTTTGAATTTTCTCGGATCTTTTTGCGATCTCAATCCCATGTGAGTATTGGATCAGTGCATCTTTTACGTTCCCTTCTTGTTCGAATAGTTTTCCCAAATAGTAGTGTGCATCAATTTGATTATCGTCAAATTGAATTGCCATGGACAATTTCTGCTTAGCGTCATCACGTTTAGAAGAATCTAACATATATATTTTGCCGAGCCAAGTTAATGAGGTTGCATTCCCCGGGAAATCATCTAATAGGTCTTGAAAGGTCTCAGTTGCGTTTTCATGTTTACCAAGATAATACTCGGTTTTTCCCTTCATTAATCTGGCAGATACAAAACTACTATCTGCCTTTACAGCATTTGAAAACTCAGCCAATGCTTTTTCCAAACTTTTTTTGGAATAAAAATCCACACCTTTGGAGTATGAAGAAATTGCGTCTTCTCGATTTTTACAGCTTAACGTCAAAAATAATAAAACAAAAACTACGTGATAGATTTTAATGCTCATTAGGGAATTATTGTAACCTTATTTCGTTTTTTAATTTTTGCTAATATATCCTTTGCTTCTTCCGCTCTATTTTTTGCTGATAGTTCCAATTTTCTCCAATAGATAAATTCTTTTAGAACTGCCTTTTCTGATTCGGTAAGATTTTCTTTTTTTAAAATTCCTGTCTCTTTTAGTTTAGCTAAGATTTCAGTTTCGTTCGCAATTTCGTCAGAAACTTTTAATCCACCTGTTTTCTCAAAAATATAGAAATCCAATATTCCTTTTACTAAATATGGCTTTATATATTCCCGAAAAGACTGACTTGAAAAATCGATATCTCCGATAGCTTCCGACAAAAGGATGGACTCATTGATATAATTCTCAAGATAAAGCCTTGCTTCTTCAGGGTTAAACAAAGGTGGCTTTTTCTCAAAATATAATCTAAGATTTCTCACATACTCTTTGTATGCATCTTTTGAAAATCTTTTCTCACCAACTAAAAAAAGAGCCGGCTCACCAACTCTTTCATTCAGTATACTTTCTGCAAAACCTTGTATGCTTTTATTACCCTTACAGGAACATAAAGTTGTTATGCATATTGAAAGAATTAAAACAACATTCGATTTCATTTACTTAACTCTGAAATTCTAATCTTTGCATCTTGAACTGGTTGTTTCATTTCAGGAGATGCAATTTTAATAAAAATTTCAAAGGATTCGATGGCTTTTTTCTTATCACCCTTTCTCATATACATGAGCGCAAGATTATATCTAGCTTCTGGAAAATCAGGGTTATTTTCAGTTGCAGTCTTATAATATTCTAATGCCTTTGCGACATTATCCTTTTTTTGGAACAGAACTCCTAAATTATAGTGAGCTCTAAAAAAATCCGGATTAATTTCCAAAGATTTTTTGAAATAAGTTTCTGCTTTTTCCTCATCCTTTAGCAACAGATAAGTAAATCCAACATTGTTAGGATATTCCGGCGATAAAGGATCCTTATCATGTGCTGATTCGAATTTTTTCCTCGCGTCAAGCACTTCACCTCTCTGAAGTAATCCAATACCATCAGAGTTTAGTTTCACTGCATCAGATACATCTTTCAATTTACTTTCCTCGCTTTGTGCGCAAACACTAGTGAATGACAACACAATCAAAGAAACAAGAACAAGTGTTAGAGCTTTCAAATATTTTACCATTTCCATTTTGGCCAATTTAATCTAATCATCGTATTGCGAAAGTACTAATCTTTAATTTTATTTGACAACTGAGAATATAACAACAACCTAACCAACAATGAAATTCTTGTTACCCTCTCTCAAAAAGAGACACCTAATTTTCGCTACATTGGCACTTCTAGTTCTCTTAGTTTCAATCGCATTTTATGTCACTTATAATAGGGGCAAATGTTCGTCAGGTGACTGTAATACTGGTTTCGGTGTTTTAGAACTGAAAGATGGCACCTACTACGCTGGCGGATTTTTAAATCATAGGTTTCACGACTATGGAATTCTAAAACATTTCAGTGGAGAAAAATATGAAGGTTATTGGCACAGAGGTGAAAAAAATGGCAAAGGTAAAATTTTTTATGCTGATGGAGCTTTTTATGAGGGAAATTTTAGAAGGAATATAAAACACGGAGAAGGTTATTACGTTTGGTCTGATGGCACCAAAATATCCGGTTTTTTTGTTAATGGTGAACCTCAAGGAAAATGTACATTAACACTACCTAATAAACTAACTCTGGTTGGTGAGTATGAGCGTGGAATTGTAATTAACGGGGAAGGAATTTATATTTACGACGACCAGTCTCGATACATTGGTAATTGGAAAAACGGCAAAAGAGAAGGAAAAGGTACACTACTCTCTGCATCCGGCGAAATACTTAAAGCAGGAACCTGGAAAAGCGATAACTTCCAAGGGCCATAATCACATTCGAAAATCCTACAAAAAAGAAAATATGCAGACAATTAAATTGATAAGTTTAAGTTCTTTTGAATTTGCTTTTGCATTATAGGCGAAATCATCGCTTCATTGGCATATTTTTTCCAGGACGAAAGAATATCTTTTGTTTGAGTGATGATGGATTTGATTTGTAAATTTTTTAGATCCGCTTTTTTGCCCAACTCAATGAGATCTTCCAGTTGAAAGTTTTCTCGTTTTCCGTTAATGCTCATTTGGTGGCGACTCGTCCATTGTCCATTGGGATTATAACTATATGTCATATCATAAGCAGGTGATAAATTCCATTTCCCCGTTTGATCCATTAAAAAAGCAATATTTTTCGTATGATCATCCTGGTTACGAGAAATGACATTAAAGACAGCTCTTCGGAATTGTTGTTCTAAAGCATTTCGGGTGTTTTCTGAAATGATTTTACGAATCACTTCAAAAGCTTGTTCATAACTATAAGCTCCTGCCATGTTAAAATCGTAATGTGCGATAGCACAGAGTGATTGCATGTGCAATTTTTCGCCTCCATTGGTGCGATCAAAACGTTTTGTCATAAAATGATGTCTGCCATTTTCTTCGAGTAGTTTTGACTGCATCATCTGTATTCCGCAATCCAATGCCATTCGATAGTAAGCATATTCGATTGTTCCAAATCCCTTTGGATCATTTAGCTCTTTGTCTTTATTATTTTGGATTCCATCCAATTTTATAATCCAATAAGAATAATCTTCTGTCGTTTTTACCTGCCCAGATCGAACTTCTCCTGTTTTTTCGTTGTATGCAATAATACACTTTGCTCTTGCACCACCTGCGGATGTTCCGATTGTCATTAAACTTGTCAAAGATTCATTTAATTTCTTTTGATTCTTTAATTCTAGTTTTGTAGAGAATTTTTTACGATTACTTAGGATTTCAGATGCTAACTCTACCATCTCAGCAATTTCAATGGGAATATTTTTGGTTTTTAATTTATATGTTGCCGGTTTAAATTCCAAAGCACCCATTCCTCGTTCGCCGATATAACACAATCTTTCTACAGGGTTAAATGATTTTGAATTTCTACCTATTTTTGAAAGCCAAACATCAATTAAAGCATTCCCGAATTTATCAGGTAGGGAATCAGCAAACATACCAGGTAAACCTTTAAAGGTGTCTACATTTAAATTTCGAAAAGAGTATAGAGATCTGCTTTTGGGCATAAGGAGAGGTGAAGGTTCGACTGGGGCATTTAAAAAATCATTTTCATACTCAAAAGAAGCAAACCCCCCTTCTTCATTCCAAGAAATAAAACCAAGAAGCGTTCCCCATAGATAAACCTTTGCTAAAGTGACTGGTTCACTCATTTAGGTCTCCCCAGGTCCATTCCTTATTTTTATTAGGTGCTTTTTCTTTTCTTACTCGTTGCCTTAGTTTTTTTGTTTTTGATTTTGCAATCAGAGATAACGAAAAGTTGGGGTCACGAAAGGTTAGTTGTAATTCGTTGAGTAAATCTAATTCTTTCAAGAGTGAAAGCAAATTCAGTAGGGAAATATTTCCTTTCCCTGTTTCTAAACGAGCGATGGAGGAAAGTGATACACCCGTTTTTTCCGCAAGTTCTTCTTGCGAAAGGTTCATTTGGACACGTCTCCCTTTTATGGAAGAGCCTATTTTTTCGAGAATAGTATATAAATTTTCCTCTGACCAACTCATCTTAAGTAGTAAGATATGACAGTTTAATTATTTTTCAAGATTTATTTATTCATATTTGAATGGTAATTACAAAACATATAAATAGTCATATATGAGTAATATATACATAAAATCCACATTAATAATTCATATTTGACTATTTATGTTAACACTAATCCTCTCTGAAATCTATAATTGTTTTTTGATTTCTTCTCTCTTAAAATCAATATGATCTTTCTTTTTGATGTGGGAAGGCGTCGAATCCAGATTTCCTCTTTGCACTGATTGTTTCAAAAAATTACCTAAATGTTTATCTGTCTCAAACTGTTTTAAAAAACCATTCCGTTTTGTTTGGTTGTTTTTTAATAAGGAAGAATAAGATCGAACAGCTAACTTCCGTAAGTGTACATTTTCCGATTCATTGGCGATGGTTTTTTCTAATAAATGAATTGTGACTTCGCCCGAAAAGGTTTCCATCATTCGAATCGCCCTGGCTCTTACGAAAACATAACTATCTTTTGATTCTGAAATTTTAATTAAATAAGGAAGAGGGTTTGAGTGAATTTTATTTAATCTTAACTTCATTGCATCTAAATCTACTTGATGGTGTGTATCAGAAAGAGATTCTTTTATTTTATTGTAGAGAATCGGATCTAGTTCATCTGATAACAATGGACTCACAACAAAAATTAATACAGATAAAAAAGTATATACTGTTTTAGAAAATTTCATACTAGTATACCAAAGGATTCAAACGAAGAATCCATCCTTGTTCAGCTGTGATTTGTCCCTGCGCAAAACCAACCATCCCACTCCAAAACATCATGTTCCGACCACCTGAATCGTATGGACCAAATCCCGAACATTCTAAAACACTTAAAAATCCATCTTGATTCAAATCATTCCAAATACCGCAGGCAGGAGTATCTCGCAAAGGATCCCTACTTCCAACTTCGCCTGTATCTCCAAAAGCTTCAACAACATGCCATAAACCTAAGAAATGGCCAGCTTCATGGGACATTGTCTCTCCAAGTAACAATAATTCGTCGTGTGTTAGCGGTTGTCCGGTATTCGAAGTTAAACGATGAGTTTCAATAAAAACAGCCACACCGGATTGGCGTGTGCCCAACAAAGCAGCAGGGCCAGGAATTCCTCCAGAAACACCAAGAACCCCACCATACTGTAATTCTTCTTTTACGATAAAAACATTAAGCGCATTTGGTTTTCCAACATAGGAAGTGGTTGTGAATAATCCACCCAAAGTACCAGGAAAAATAAATGACGTGCTTAAATCATAAATACTACTGTACTCAACTGAATCAAGAGTTGTCGTTGAAAAATGTATATTAATTCTAACAGGTCCTTGTGAGTAATTTTCTTTCCATCGATTGAGGGCAACGGAAAGCGCAGTTAGTGTTTGATCAGGATAGGCAAGATCAGGACCATTGTTTACAAAAATGAGATTTACATCCAAATTTTTTTCGGTTTGCCAAAAATGATATAGTCCACTATCTGCAGAATCCGCATGATTAGTTTGAAACTCCATCTCATCGGAATCTAATGTTTTACATGAGCTGATAAAAGTGGCAGATAAGCTAACGGGAATTTCAAGATTAAACTCAACACCTAACGGTGAACTTATCGAATCAGTATTGAGGATACTTACAGCAGGATCAGTGGCATAGGCAGTGTCTTTTCCATAAGGAAACATACTTGTAGAAGAACCTTGTCCCAAGCCTGAAAAAACATCTCGATTCAAAAAACCTGAACTGGAAATGCTGCGATTTTCATAGAACACAGGAAATAACGCTCCTCCAAAGGTATTATTTTGTTCGAAAAACAATTGTACCATTGGCAGGGACCTATGCAAAGAAATCGGCAATGTTTCAGAATAGAAAAATGGGTTCCCACCCACTGTCCAAGTGCCAATCGGTTCCAACGGAACCGTTTGTGTCGAAACACAAGGAACATTGGAACCATTCATATATGCATCCAGAAGTAAATGAAATACTAAATCCTCATTTTTTTCTTCCGATTTCTTATTATTACAATTTAGTGAAAATAAAAATAAAAGAATAGGTAAAAAATATTGAATTATCCGCATCATATAACAGATAACAAATACTATACCGATATTTCTCTTGTCCTATCTTTTTTTATTCTTATAAAATATTCTCACCAAACAGCAGTGAATTTGTGTTTTTTATGTTACAAATTGGAAATAAGGCAAACTGACTTCCGGTTCACGTATCCTTTGTTTGACGAGGAAGGTTCTGATTTTTCCTTTTCCCTTGACTTCAATTTCACCTCTTTCTTCCAATTCAAAATCGGATCGAATTAGATCTGCCGTAGATTCCGTGATTTGAATTTCATTTGGTAGGCCATGAGACTCCATCCGGGAAGCAAGGTTGACCGCATCTCCCCAAATATCATAAATAAATTTTTTGGTTCCAATCACACCAGCAACGACTGGACCTGTGTTGATTCCAATACGCATACTGAGTTTGGTACCACTTTTGCCAAGCCGCAACCTTGAAAGAAGAGATTTCATATCCCAGGCCATATGAGTCGCAAGTAAAGAATGATACTGTTCAGGTGCAGGTAAACCGGCTACAGCCATATAAGCATCACCGATAGTTTTGATTTTTTCCAAACGATATTTTTCTGCGAGGACATCAAAATAAGAAAAAATTTCATTTAAGATGCGAACCACTGCTTCTGGTTTCATTCCTGAAGATATTTGAGTAAAACCGACAATGTCTGCAAAGAGAACAGACACTTCTGGATAACTATTGGCAATTAATCCTTGTTTTTCTTTTAACTCTTCTGCAATTGATTTTGGCAAAACATTTAACAAAAGTTTTTCGGCTCTTTCTTGTTCATTTCGTACCTTTTCATATGCATTTGCAATTTCAATACGAGAGTCTTCATTTTCTTTTAGAGTGGAGCGAACCTTGCCAAGAACTAAGTTATATCTTTCTGCGATTTGGCCCACTTCAGTAAAAGGTTCTACAGGCACATCAAGAGTTAAATCTCCCGTTTTGTGTTGGTAATCCATTGATAAAAAAAGATCAATGAGTTCTGTTGTGGCTTTGTGTTCCGAAATATTTAAACCCATCCTTTCTTCTGTTTCATCCACTCTTAGATGATAAATCCGATTGATACCTTTGAAAATAAAATAGGAAACACAAAAAGCAAATAAACCAATCACAAATGCACCCAAAACTTGGATGAGTAGAAAATCCCCTCTTCCACTTGTAACACCTATTCTTTCTAAGTCTCCAAAAATTCCCACTGCCAAAGTTCCCCAAAGCCCACCGACGAGATGGACAGGAACCGCACCAACTGCATCGTCAATTTTCCATCTTTCGAGTAATTTTTCAGCAGGAATCGTAAGTGCTCCAGCAATCATACCAATCAACGCAGCTTGAGCTGGTTCTACACAATCGGCACTGGCTGTGATGGAAACAAGTCCCGCCAAAGATCCGTTTAATGGAGAAATTGCCTCGGGATATCCTTTTACAAACCAAGTTAAAAACAAAGCCATCATCATCGAAAAACCTGAAGCAATAATGGTATTTAAAATTACGATTGGGACAGATCCGTTAAAAGCCAGCGTGCTTCCGCCATTAAATCCCATCCAACCAAACCAAAGAATTATTCCACCTAACATTGCCAGAGGAAGATTACTTCCTGTCACAGCTTTGGAAGGCTCGCCATCTTTGAATCTTCCTAGTCTTGGACCTACAACGAGAAGTAGAGCTAAAGAAACCCAACCACCCACACTATGCACTTGAGTGGATCCAGCAAAGTCATGAAACCCTAATTGTTCTAACCAACCTTTGGATGTTTCTGTAAATGTCCCACCCCAAACCCAATGACCAACAATTGGATAGATGATTCCGGAGATAAGAGCTGTGGCGAGTAGATAGGATGGAAACTTTAAACGTTCTGCAACAGCACCAGAAACAATTGTAGAAGCTGTTCCGCAAAACATCAACTGGAACAAAAAGAATGTGGGAGGCCACGCATTGTCCTTAGGAAAGTTAGGCAAAAATAAATCAGTACCTAACAATCCATAAAAAGATGACCCAAACATGATTCCAAATCCGAAAAGATAAAATAAAAGAGTGGCAACACCGAAATCTGCTATGTTTTTAATCGCAACGTTGATTGAATTTTTTGCTCGAGTCAATCCAGACTCCAATACCAAAAACCCTCCTTGCATCATTAACACAAGACCCGAACAGACAAGTACCCACAAAATATCCAATAGACTTTTTTGAACCGACATCCCTACCCTCGAATTCTATTCCATTTTTTTGAAAGACTGAAATGGAGCTGACCCTATGAGATAGTGACGATTTTTTTTAGATCGGCAAGTCGAATTCTAAGCAATCTCACCTAACAATCATTTTAAAAAACACACGAGTGGTTCTAAAAACATATATTTTGTTTATAATATAGGCAACTTGCTTGTTATTTATTCCCCGCACCATTTGTGCTGAGTGTGACGGTGCTGATCGAAGCAAAAATTCTTTTCTAAAAGAAAGATTGGCGTGAAGAGTGGGATCGTGCTTCGATAAAATGTTTGTCATCAAATAGAATCGAGGCGCCTCACAAAAAAAGGAAAATTATTTTTTTGTTTTATATTTTTTAAATAAATGAAGAGATTCTTTCCAGAAAACGTAAGTTAGACCTATTGCAATGAACCCAAAAGCAAATGCACCACCTAATGCAGTCAAGGCGTTTGAAGTTTCCTCATGACAAAGATCGATTGTGGAACCTGCATAAACAGCACTAGCCAAAATTCCATTTTCATTTGATAAGGATTGTGTTTTATCATATACGACTGTTACTGTATCGCCTGGTTTGGCTCCAATCATACGAAGACTGGGTTCGGATGGTTGCTTCAGTTTTTGGAATGTTCTTTCCTTGTTCTCAAAATTATGATTAGCAATTCCTGATTCATTATAAACGGAAACATGTTGCTGGTCTTCTAAAATTAAGAAAAAATTTCCGACAGATACTTGGTATAAATTCCAGTGATTTCGTTTCGATTGGTATTCAACATTATAAATGACAAATCCAGATTCAGGATCGGTGATGTTTTCGTTCGAAACAATACCAGAAACTAAACGGGATTCTTTGGAATTTCGAAAGGATTCATCGCAGAAAAAACTTCGGTATTCCCAATCGTCAAAAGAATTGATGACAAGAAGAGTGGACAAGGTTGCCGTAAATACAACCATCAATAAAAGAAAAAAATAAGTAGCAAAAGAGAAAGATGATTTAGAAAGTTTCATCAAAGTTATATCCTTTTCTATTTGTTTATGATCGATTGAACTGAACTGGTTCAAAATCAGGAAACTCTATACTAAAAATTTATGAAACTGACTGTAAAGGTAAAACCAAATAACAAACAACCAGGATTAGAATTTTTATCCGAAACAGAATGTATCGCGCGTTTGAAGTCACCGCCAGTGGATGGGAAGGCAAATGAGGAATTAATCCAATTACTTTCGAAACATTTTCATGTTCCGAAAAAAAATATCTCCATTCTGTCAGGACTTTCTTCCAAATCAAAATTAGTTTTTATCCTTCCAAAAGATTGAGAAACATCAACCATTCATACTAAAAATCCATAAATTTTTCTGTTCACAGAATCTAAGTAAATTACTAAATTTGTAAAATTAAGAGTTCTTTTTGCACTCGCGGTATTTAATGAAGAAATCGAACACCCTTCTGGAAACAAAAAATCTTGGAAAAACCTACCAAGTAGGTGAGGTGCCACTAGTCGCCCTTCATTCAGTTAATCTTAAATTCAATGAAGGAGAACTAACAGTGATGTTAGGTGCTTCTGGATCGGGCAAATCGACACTACTCAATATTTTGGGAGGACTCGATACAGCCACCACTGGTGAAGTTTTTTTTCATGGGAAAACTTTGGCTCTCGAAAATGATGAGGGACTCACACAATACCGAAGAAATTACGTTGGTTTTGTGTTTCAATTTTACAATTTAATCCCTAGCCTTACAGCAGAAGAGAACGTTCGTTTGGTGACGGATCTATCAAGCCATTCAATGACACCTCTGGAAGCATTAACGCTCGTAAAACTTGCAGATAGAAAAAATCACTTCCCGGCTCAGCTTTCTGGCGGGGAACAACAACGAGTTGCTATAGCTCGAGCCATTGCCAAAAGACCAGAACTTTTGTTATGTGATGAACCAACGGGTGCACTGGATTTTAAAACAGGAAGAATTGTTTTAGAAGCTATCACCGGGATCAACCAAGAACTAGGGACAACTACTGTTGTGATCACACACAATGAGTCTATTGCTCAAATTGCAGACAGGATCATTTTAGTAAAAGATGGAACGATAGTATCAGACTCAATCAATCGTCATAAAAAACCTGTATCTGAGGTTAGTTGGTGACCGGCAGAACCTTAAATTTAAAACTCCTAAGAGATTTAAAGGCGATGACCATGCAAGGACTCACTGTCGGGCTAGTGATTGCAGCCGGTATCGCTTATTTTTCTGCTTCTTGGGCGGCTTACTTTTCGTTGTTAGATGCCAAACTAAATTTTTATAGCAAACAAAATCTCTGCGAAGGATTTGTTTATTTAAACAGGGCCCCTTCTTATCTTGAATCCAAAATTCGTGCACTCCCAGGGATCTCCGATTTTGAAACAAGAATCTCAAAAGAAATTGTTTTAGATTTTCCAGGTGAGACATATCCTTCTGCAGCGCAATTGATTTCACTACCCGAACATACAAATACATTATACTTAAAAAAAGGGTTTTTGCCTAAACAAAACCAAGATGTAGTGATTAGCGAAAATTTCGCCACTGCAAATCAATTAGAACCTGGTTCGATCCTTTCTTCCATTATTGGAGGGAAACGAGTTTTCCTTCAGGTAACAGGCGTTGGATTATCGCCTGAGTTTGTATATGTCTTTAGGCCTGGAAATCCTATGCCGGATGATAAACATTATGGAATCATTTGGATGCAACGTGAAGCAATGGAGGCAAACTTTAACTTTGAAGGTGCTTTTAACCAAATTATTTTTCACTTTGCTGCAGAAGGAGAAGAAAGGTTACGTACGATGCGAGACCTGGATGTTCTTTTGGATGAATACGGAGGTTTAGGTGCAAAAGAAAGAAAACTTTTACCTTCTGATTCCTTTTTAAGTGATGAATTTAGACAACTTCGAACAACGGCTGTATTTTTACCTGGGATTTTTTTAGCAATCGCTGCTTTTTTATTACACATCATATCAAATCGACTTATTTCAAAAGAAAGAGAGCAAATCGCAACCTTACGAGCGCTTGGTTATACCTCTCAAGACATCGTTTTTCATTATTTAAAGTTAATCACTTTCATTACAGCATTGAGTAGTATACTTGGAGTAATCGTTGGTTATTATTTAGGAAATGCGATGACTGGCCTTTATGGAAGATTCTATAAATTTCCACAATTGCTGCCAATTTTCCCTCCCCTACTCGCTTTATTCAGCCTTAGTTTTGGGATTTTGATTGGAGGAATTGGAACCATCTTCTCCTTACGTACAATCATAAAACTTGATCCGGCACAAGCCATGCGACCTGCCCCTCCGGGAACATATACAATTTCTTTTTGGGAAAGTTGGATCACCAATCTACGAACCATCCAAAGAATGGTTTTTAGAAATCTTTTCAAAAGGCCAACTCGAACCATCCTCACTATCTTAGGTTTATCCACTTCGATCATGATTATGATCATTGGCAATTTTATCCAAGATACCGTTGGAACATTGCTCGATTTACAATTTAATACAATCCAAAGGGAAACACTTACTTTAGTTTTTAGAGTTCCCGTAGAAGATTCTATATTGTTTGACTTAAAAGAAAAAAAAGGCGTTTTTATCGCAGAGGGACAACGTTCCATTCCCATTAAAATTACTAAAAATAGAAAATCCAAAGATACTGTTTTGACGGGTATTTCAGATGATTCCGATTTAAGACGAATTCTAAACCATGACCTACATCCCATCAGTATCCCAGTTTATGGAATTATGATGAATACTGAACTCGCAAACAAATTGGGAATTCAAAAGGGAGAAACTATTGTTATCGAAACTTTGGATGGGGAAAAAAGAAAAATTCCGGTAACTGTTTCTGCTTTCGCAAATGAAATTTTAGGCCAAGGTGTGTTTATCACTCGAAACAATCTCAATCGGATGTTAGACGAAGGCAGTTTAATTAATGTAGCTTTATTAAAAACAGATCCAATAGAAGATAAAAATTTAATTGAAGAGTTTAAAGACAATCCACTTGTGATTGGTTTGTTTTCTAAGTCAGCAATCCTCACTGCATTTAAGGAAGTGATGCAAAGGTCTCTCCAATCAACATCTGTTGTTATTTTAATATTTACAATTATCATTTCGATTGGCGTAATATATAATACAGCTATGATTACTTTATCTGAACGAATTTATGAACTAGGAAGTTTGCGAATTCTGGGATTTAGTTTGAAGGAAGTTTTTGAAATTATTGCCTGGGAACTCACTTGGCAAATTTTGGTGGCGATCCCAATCGGATGTCTTTTGGGAAACAAAGTTGCCAATTTAATATTAAACAGCAACGAAACAGAAGGATTTAAAGTTCCTGTAGTAATTTTCCCATCAACCTACTATTATTCGATCCTTCTGGCACTATTTACTGCAGCAATTAGTTTTGTAATCGTATATCGAAAGTTAAAAACAATGGATTTATTAAGTGTACTCAAGGTAAGAGAATAATATGACAAAAGAAAAAATATTAGAATTGGCCAAAACAAAAAACGCTAAGATCGCCGTTGGTGTGATACTTTTTTTAGTTATTTCTTTTTTAATTTTAAAAAAAGATCCAAAACCCGTAGAAGTTTCGGCTGTCACCCAAAGTGTTTACAAACAAATACTCTCAGTTCAAGGCAAAACAAAAATAAGAGAACTTTATACAGCCTATTCTCCAGTAAATGGTGTTATGCGGAGAGTGGAATTACATGCCGGAGATAAAGTTTCAAAGGGGATGACCTTAGTCACTGTTGACTGGGACATCATCAAAACTGTAAAAGCAACTGCAAACGGTCAAATTTTAAAAGTATACCGCGAAAGTGCGGGCCCGGTCGCTATGGGTGAGCGGATTTTGGACTACGGAGACATTACTAAAATTGATGTTTCTGCTTTTGTCCTATCGGAGGATATGCCTGACTTAGACCTCAATGATAAAGTTTTACTTACCGGATTTGGAGATCAAACTTTAGAAGGGCGTGTTTCTATCATAGAACCTTCTGCGATAACTAAAATTTCATCATTAGGTGTGGAGGAACAACGGGTTCCCATATTCATTGAATTTAATCCGCCACACGGAATTGGTGATGGTTATGAATTAGAATGTAAAATCATTCTATTTGAAAAACCAAATGCAATTGTCATACCCACTTCTGCATTGTTTCGTGAAGATGAAAAATGGGTAGTATTTACTGTTGAAAAAAAGAGAGCCAAACTTCGATTTGTTGAGGTTGAACACCAAAGTGAAGGAATTAGTATGATTAAAAATGGTCTTTCAGTTGGTGAATCAGTGATACTTTACCCTGGTGATACAGTGGTCAACGGAACTAAAGTCGTTCCCGAATAGGAACACTTGATTCTTTAGGTAAGGTGAAAAAAAACCTTGAACCCTTACCTAATTCACTTTCCACACGAATACTGCCACCATGTTTTTCGATAAATTCTTTGCACAAAATCAAACCAAGAGCAGTGCCTCTTTCCCCAATCGTACCAGGCATACTCGTTTGTTTGGCATCAATTCGAAATAACTTTTTTCTAATTTCTTCGTTGATACCAATTCCAAAATCAGTGATACAAATTTGAATGTCATTTTCTATAGATTCTGCTGATATCCTAACTTCAGCATTAGGTTGAGAATACTTAACCGCATTGGAAATTAGATTCCTAAGTATAGTTTCTATCATTTTTTCGTCCGCATACGCAGTTGTATTAGGATCAACCGAGTTCTTTACTATTATGGATTTGTTTTGAATCGAAAAAGAAACAGAAGCTATTGCCGATTCTATGGAGCGATATAAAGAGATACTCTCTGGAAAAAAAGCAATTTCTCCAGTTTGCGATCTTGCCCAAGTCAGTAAGTTTTCTAAAAGATTATAAATTTCACCAGAAGATTGAAAAAGAATACTCAAATCATTTTTTGTTCGTTTTAAGGGTCTTGCATCTAAATCTTCTAAAATCATACCAGCAAAGGTATTCATCCCGCCAATCGGGCCTTTTAAATCATGTGCAATGATCGAAAAAAATTTATCCTTAGTATGATTCAATAACTGTAATTCGGAAAAAAACTTATTCTTTTCTATTTCAGCTTTTTTTCTTTTATCAATGTTTCTTGAGACACCTAATATACTAATCGAACCATTGGGATTCCATTGAAAGACTGTATTTGCTTCGATCCAAATTGTTGAGCCATCTTTACAGTATTGTTCGACTTCGTCACTAAACGGTTTTCTTTCTCCTGTTTCTCTAAATTCTTGGATTCTCGTCGACAATACGTCCATTATATATTTAAAAGAAGTTGGTGTGAACGAATCTTGCACTGAATGAAGAACTGCCTCTTCCGAAGTAAAACCTGTAATGTTAACTATCGAAGGACTGACATAGAGATACTTTTTGTCATCATAATTTAATACCCAAATGACATCTGAAGTATTTTCAGCAAGCAAACGATATTTCTGTTCACTTTCCTCTTGACCTTTAATGAAGATATCAATACACATCATCAAAAAGCCAAATGTCATCATGACAGAAGTTACATAAAAAAACAAATAGGTGATGTCTTGAATGGGTCCTTTTCCAAATGCTATTTGCGAAACAGAAACATCAGCGAATGTATAATACAAAAAACGAAAAAATAAAAAAACGCCACAGGCTAAATAGAAAAAAGCTGCAAAATGACTTGATAGTCTTGCTTTTCTATTTGCTGCTAAGATGGTTTTAGAAGACAATATGAGTTGAATAGAAGCTGCAAAAGATATTAATGAAATTCGATATTTTGGCGCAAGATCAGAAAAATGGTGTAATACCAACAAAACAAATACGAAAACAACAGAGAAAAGTCCCGACTTCCACATTGTCTTTCTATCAAACATTGATAGTATGATGTTATTAGAATAAACGAGTGATAAAAGTATTAGTGAGTTCCCTGCGCTGATAGAAATCCAGTCCGGGATAACACCGCGGAGAGCTCCCATCACTACCCATCCTAGGGCCTGTAATAAAGTGGCAATTGACCAATCTTTAACAAAGCGAAGCCTTTGGAAATAACCTCTTGCCGCAAACCAAAGTCCCCCAGACATTAGCAAACATCCAACGATGTTTATAAATACAACTGTGCGAGGGTCTATGTTCATTGAAGTTAGGAGAAACCCGAGATTTCAAATAAATGTTTTTTTAAGTCTGTAATTTTATCAACTACAAATGAGGGATGATAGGTGAATTTTGCAAAGCTTTCAAATGCCAAACCTCAACAAAACTAAAATTAGGTGATCAAAGAGAATCCAAAAGATATACCAATAAAGATTCAAATTCCTTTTGATTAGCAGGACTCAGTTTTACTTTTTGTTTTTTATAGGATACAAATGAAAACGCAAGTGCATTGCCATGGATAAAATCAATTATAATGTTTAATGTTTTTTCAATATCGGCTTTTGGAAAAACCTTTTCAATTAAATATTCTAACGTTTGATTAAACGTCACAACAGAAGGAAACCCATTATAAGAATTTTTAATTAGGTATAGAGACATTCCTGGGTAGTCGAGAAATAGATTCCAATATTCATATAAAATTATTTTTAATGTTGATTTAGATGGTTTGTCAACAACAGCAACTTGGTCTTGGAACCGATTAAAGATTTGTTCTACCATCGCAAGAGTTAAAGCATCTTTATTTTCGAAGTAATGATAAACAGCCATCGGGTCCACACCTAATTTTGTAGCTAATTTCCGCATACTAAAGGATTCGTATCCGTCTTTTTCGCATATTTTCAGAGCAGTTTGAATTATTTTTTGTTTCATTTTTTGAATATTTATTCTACAGTGTAGAAAAAAAGGTCTACGCCGTAGAATAATTCATATAATGATACAGTATAAAGCATTTATTGCAAGCAGTTTAGATGGTTTTATCGCTAGAAAAAACGGGGCGCTCGATTGGCTCACCTCCGAAGAATATAAGTTAGATAACGATGACTTTGGATATTCATCCTTTATGAAAGGAATTGATTGTATTGTTATGGGTAGGGTAACCTTCGAGACTGTTCTTGGCTTTGAACCATATCCTTTTGATTCTATCGCTGTTTACGTTTTCACCAATAATCTCGATTACAAATTTGAGTCCCGACATCCAATTTTTATTTTTAATGGAACCATTGAAAATTTAACGGCTACTTTAGTAAAACAACAGATGAAAGCAGCTTATGTGGATGGAGGGAAGCTAATTCAGCATTTTATCAAAGAACAGGCGCTAAACGAGATTACAATCACCCGAACTCCGATTTTACTTGGCTCAGGCCTTCCTCTTTTCGGTGATTCTGCCCATGACCAAAAACTAGAACACATACAAACTTTGACATATCCCAATGGATTTGTTCAATCTACTTATCATCTGAAGTAATATGAACTTTTTGAAAGAAAACTTTTGGAAATTCAATCTTTGATTGAAGGAATGAGGGATTTGTGTTAGAGATTTTAGGACAAACCCACAAGCCCGCCTCCACCACCCTATTCAGGGTGGGGGCTTCCCCGGGCCAATGAGACATAATGCAATACATCCAATCCCCCCAAGACCCCAGGCTCGCCGACTACCAACTCCTCAAAGCAAAGGAAGACCCTTCCGATAAATTCATCGCTGACCATGAAAAAACGGCAGTCCGCCTCTTAAATTCCTCTCTTACTGTGGAATCTATATTTTGTATGCCCAAATACTGGGATAAACATAAAGATTTAATCCTATCCAGGTTGCCAGATGTGAACAGTTGTTTTATTGCCGACAAACAAGTGTTTGAAGATACGATTGGATTTTCCGTACACCAAGGGTTTATGGCTGTTGGTTTTCAAAAATGGACTGAATTGCCCGAGGCAACTGCACCAATGTTATTTGTGAACTCAATCGTCGATAGTGAAAACATTGGCTCAATTTTACGGTCCGCAGCTGCATTTGGTATCAAAACCGTTCTCTTTGACAATAAATCCGCATCACCATATCTAAGAAGAAGTGTCAGAGTGTCCATGGGATCCCTTTTTCAGATCCAATTAGTTCGCATACAAAATTCAACAGAAACACTAACTTCTCTCAAAAAATCAGGTCACACATTATTATCTCTTAGCCTTCCTAGAGAAGGGAAAGATTTATTATCAAAAACTAAATCAATCTATGAAATTGGCAAACAAACAAAATTTGTATTGGTACTAGGTAACGAGGCAGAAGGAATCGATTCTAACATTCTCAATCTTTCAGACAAATTAATTTATATTCCGATGAAAAATCAAATTGATTCTTTGAATGTATCTCATGCTTTCGCAGT
This sequence comes from Leptospira bourretii, assembly GCF_004770145.1. Lineage (NCBI taxonomy): Bacteria > Pseudomonadati > Spirochaetota > Leptospiria > Leptospirales > Leptospiraceae > Leptospira > Leptospira bourretii. The sequence goes on from NZ_RQFW01000003.1 coordinate 30,866, forward strand.
TGCATTATCGCATCTAGTTGGTGAGTCCTCTTAATTTTCCCAATCCCAAAAAAAATCTTTGTTTGTCATCTCAGGTTCTATATCATTTTGATTTGAAACTTCAATCGACTGTTCCTCCAAATCCTTTTTAGCTGACTCCAAATCCAAAGTTTCTTTTAACCAATATTCTTCAGTACCAAAGTGAGGAAATAAAGATGGAAACGAAGGATCTTCCCACCGTTTCGCAATCCATGCTGCATAATGAATGTATCTAATGATTCGTAGTGGCTCCACCAACTGTAACCAGTGTTCATCAAACTCTGCAAACATTGTGTAACCTTGCAAAAAGTCGAATACATCCTTCTTTCGATCCGACTCACCTAACGGCAGGAGCATCCAAAAATCTTGTACAATAGGTCCCACCAAAAAATCATCAAAATCCAAAAGGCTGTATCCTTCGGATGAAACGAGTAGATTCCCTTTATGGCAATCTCCATGAATTCTTTGGAAAGGAATTTGATATTCTTTCACTAAAGATTCAAAAATTTCAAAGGACCTAAGAGCCGTTATCCGATACCGCTCTTCCAAAGTTTTGTTTGGAATGAGCCCCTTTTCTAAAATAAAGTTTAAAGATTTTAACCCATAAGAAGGGATGTCAAGTGTGGGTCTATGAATCGACCCAAGTTTTTTTCCAACGGCATGGACTCGACCAAGAAGTGCACCTACTCTTTCTAAGTCACCTCCGGCAATTTCTTCCACGATCCGACCCTTCCGTAGAGGCCAAATGGCAAAATAAATCCCTGACCATTCAAATAAAGTTTTACCCTCTAAAGTGATGGGAGTTAATACCGGAATTTCTTCTAAGGAAAGTTCTAATAAAAAGCGATGTTCTTCTAAAATTTCATCGTAAGTCCATTTTCCTGGTCGATAAAACTTTACTACGATTCTTCCTGCATTGGATGTTTCAATGTCGTAAACACGATTTTCTACACTATTTAAGGGATAAAATCTACCTGTCGTTTCATATCCCAATGATTCCAAAGCATTCAGTATGGAATCAGGTGTTAGTTGGTAAAAAGAATGATTAATGTTCAATTTGATAATTTAATTGATGATTCTGTTCCGACCTGAGGACTTTGCTTCATATAATAATTTATCAGCTGTTCTAAGAATTTCGATTGGATTTTCGACTTCAGAAATATCTCCGCCAGCAACACCTCCACTGAAAGAAACTTTAAATTTCTGACCTGCCTCTGATTCCAACTCAATGTTAGAGACTTTTTCTCTTATCTTATCCAAAACACGTGTGGCATCCGGTACACCAGTTTCAGGAAAAACGATGACAAACTCTTCCCCACCAAATCTAGAAATAATATCTGACTTTCGCAAACAAGACTTCAGTTCTGAAGCGATTTTTTTTAGAACAATATCTCCAGTCTCATGGCCATAAGTATCATTTACCTTTTTAAAAAAATCAATATCAATCATAGCCAATGATAAGTTATGTTTATGTCTTTTACATCGTTGAAACTCTTGCTCTATCCTTTCTTCCATATAACGTCGGTTATATAAACCAGTCATTACATCGCGGATTGCAGTTTCTCTGAGTTGATCATGTAAAGATTTCATCCGAAGAGCACTAAAGATCCTAGCCAAAAGCTCAATCTCTTTTGCAGGTTTTGTGATATAATCGGTAGCACCTGCTTCAATGGCAAGTTTTAGGTTTTCAGGTTCTGTATGGCCTGTGACCATAATGATAGGAAGCCAACCCACTGGAGAAGAAGAGAAAATCTCAGAAATCAACTCAATACCGGAACCGTCCGGTAATTCCCAATCCAAAAGAACCACATCAATTTGATCCTGACTAATGATCGCTCTGGCATCAGAAAGAGAGACCGCTTCAATAGGAACATAACCATGGTTAGAAATCCATCGATTGAGAAGTTTTCGCTGTAATTCCGAATCTTCTATGATGAGAATTTTTTTTCCTTCTTTCTCCATATTCCTAGGGTTTTATTTTTTCTTTTTTTTACCTAGTATTTTTTCAACTTCACCCTCTTCTAAAGGAACTTTTACTACAGTTCCTCCTTCTTTTCGGATTTGGTCCATATCAACAACGGCTCCAGTTAGTAATCCTGCGGCTTTTTTCGAGCCATCCTTCACACCATAGACCACCCACTTCCCACCTTCAAGGGATAACACTAAATACGTACAATCCGCAACTGCCAACACAGAATGTGCGGACATATGCGAAACAAATTCATAACTGAGTACAACTCCTGAACCAATCACGATGCCGCTGGGAACACCAACTGCTTTTGTTAACTGGTAGACTCCATAAGTTGTCCCGGTTCCAAAAGCTGCCGTGGTGCCTACTACTCCTACAGTTCCCGCCGCAACTTTCGTGGAGGTATAAGTCACTGCTTGTGCCGTTGCCGAAGCGCCTGTAAAGGTTGCCCCTGTAACAGTACCGGAAACAGCAAGTCCACCACCAAGAACTGTCTGTGCTGTTGTGACTCCCACAAGACTCATGGGCGCTAAAATATATTTCCCTGATGATTCTGTCACAACGGCAGCTGTTTTAACAGAATAAGCAGATGTTTTTCTCGCTACGGCAGAAGTGACTTTTGCACCTTTCTCCATAGATTGAACCGATTCTTTCAAAACGACTTCCGTACTATTCAACAAAGCACCTAACGCAAGCTCTACACTTGGTGCAGTGATATAAACAACACCTTTCCCTGCCAAAGTAAATGTTTCTACCAAACAATAGAGACTTGAACCTGCGGCAGTTGTAATGTATGCAGATGGATAAATGATTCCATTCCAAGTAACATACCCAACAGAGAGAATTGTTATTTTCCCAATTGGTTTGATAACACTGTCATAAAACAAAGCTTTCACTGTTCGTGAAAAAAACTTAAGAAGGGCCAAAGGAACACCTTCACCATCCGCAATCGATTCAATATCTGCCTTGGCTCGACCAAATTCTTGCGAAGTATCCTTTCCATAAGAAAAAAAAGTTTCTTTCCAAGTCCCAAAAATTTTATCCGATACGGAAGACCGATGATCGTCAATTTCAGCAAATCTTCGTTTCCAAGTTCCTGATTTAAACTCCTCATACGATTCATTGTACGAAGATTTCAGCGCATCATCTAAATCCACATAGCCATACACAGTGGATTCATATGTCTTCTGGAATTTTTCTTTGTATTCATTGAACCTTTTTTTAGTTGAAGGAGAATTGTCTTTTTCTTCTTTCTGATTCAATTGCATATTCGCCCAATCATCCCATTCTTTCCGGGTGGCGATTGAGTTTTTAATCACCGCTTGATGAGATTCAATGCCTCGCTCCCAAGAAGTACCAATCAACCCATAAGATTCAGCCACAGAACTATACATAACAAATAACCCAGGTTTGGTGGCGTTCTCATTCAAATACTGAATGGCAGCTTCTCCACCTTCGTTCAACTTACCCGCGGCTGACCAACTCATTTTGGTTCCATCTTTGACAATAACAACAGACTCTCGTGCTTTCAAAACCGACTTTGAAAATTCTTCTCCTGCGAACCCAAGCCTTTGGTCCATAACATAGATTGTAGATTCATGAAAAGGAGGAATGAACTTGATACTTGTTCCTTTTACTGGAAGTGCCCCTTGGTAATAAAGAGACTTATGCCCCTCGAGTGCTAACTTTTTTGTATTCTTTAGTGGATCTTCAGTCTTTTTATCAGAACCCGAACAATGTAAGAGTAAAATAAGTATAGTGAAAGCTAAAAAAATAAATTGGTATGGTTTTGATTTCATTTTTCTTCAGACACCTTTGTTTTTGCGCGTTTTTTTTGTTCTTCGATCTCGGCATCCAAAACTTTTTTTATGATCTTTGGATCATCCGTTAATATCTTCACTTTCCCTGCTTTTTTTGCTTCTTCTAAATCAATCACCGATCCAGTGGGTGCATCATCAAAAGGGGAATAATTTCCTTTTACCGTAGCGATCACAACACGAGGGCCATCATAAAAAATTAAAATTGGCCCATCCACAGCAGTAAGCAGCAATTGGGATGGTAAAACGGTCATCGCTGCATATCCTAATACCATCCCAGAACTCATTGCATACATACCTGCCTCAGCTGTACCTTTTGACAAATCGTATAACATTCCTGTAGCGAAGGCTGTTGTATCAATGGTTGCACCACCCGCAACACCGATGGCTCCTCCAGTCGTTGTGGCAGCAACAGAAGTCACTTGGTTAAAAGCAGCAAGCGTTGTTCCACCTGCATAAGTCGGAATTGTAGAAGATGCGGAGAGGATCCCGATAGAACTAAAAAGACCTGCTTCCAAGGTCGGTGAAAGCACCCGATAACCCGTTTGCGTTGAATAATAAAGTACGACTCCCGTTGAAATCAAAGCATTGGATGAAAAATTCATGGTTTGCGAAAGGGGAACATACACTCCATTGACAACAAGAATCTCTCCCGTATTTTTACCAGTTTTCGCAATAGGTGCGATCATTACTTCTTTTAGTGCCACTGAATATCCTTGGAAAATATCTACGAGAGCTAAAAGGGCATTCCCTCGCTCACCTGATGCTTCATAATTTTTTGTAAACTCATCAGATGCTTTTGAAAAAGAATCACTCCATGCGGAAATGATATTTTTAGAATTTTGATTCAGAGTGGCACTAAACAGGTCGTTCAATTTCTTTGAGGAAGAATCTCGTTTCAAACCAAGTTCATCTAAAGTCGAATTCAATCGTCTGAAATCTGCCTCAGCCCTAGGAACCAAATAAATATAACCGAGAACAAATCTCGATCCGGCTTCTTTAAAACTATCTTTCGAAGTTTTCCATTCTGTTTTACTCAGTTGCCAAGCTGCATCGTAAATATCTCCTGTTCTACTAGACGAATCAGTCATACCAGCATTCACCCAAGAAGAGACTGATGCCATTGTGTCCCCTAATTCTCCAGGATAATCAGAGCTTCTTTTTTTCATATGGACAAGGACCATGGCTTTGGCAACGCGAGCGCTAATCCCTCCGTTCTCATAAACCAAATCCATACTCTTTTTCCCCGAAGGAATGACAGCCCATCCATTTTCCAATAGATTCTTTCTAGAACCATAAGAATTGGCAGTTAAGGGAGCGATCTTTTTGAATGTTTGAGGTTTGTTATTAGTGATCACTGACTCACCGAAAACTTTATCTGTTTTGGGGGAACCAGAACATTGCAAGAATAAGGTGACAACTAACAAAAAGTAATATTTGGTAGAAACGGATTTCATAAGATGAGGGAATTCTATAGAGAGGTTTGAATTATGCAATAGAAAAAAACTTTCCTCTTGCTAAATCCATGTTTAGTGAGACAAAATTGCCACAATAGATTATTTACGTGACCCCATAGATTCAATTATTATCATTACTCCTATGAAGAAATTGAACATATATCTTGCACTCATTGCCTTGGTATTGTGTGTCATCATCATCATCCGAAAAAATGATTTAACTCTAAATAAAATTGCCACATTAATGGCGATATCAACCCCAACAGAAGTATTCGACTTTCAAGCCGTTGATTCAATCGCAAAACAAAAATTAAAGTCCAAATTCACACCTACTCCCGAATTTAAAATCCCGGGTTTAGATGGAATTAGTTATGAAGATTATAGACAAATTGAATACAAACCCGATGTAGCCATTTGGAAAAATCTTGCTCTCCCATACCAACTGCACTTTTTTCATCCAGGCCATATCTATAGCAATGGAATTCAAATATATGAAGTGATTAACGAAAAACCAAAAGAAATTCCCTACGACGCCTCTCGGTTTAATTTTGGTGACTTACCTCTTGCAGATGATTTTGCAGAGTTGACTAAAAAACTTCATTATACCGGTTTTCGTGTTCATTACCCAATCAATCAAAAAGAAGTTTTGGAAGAGTTTTTAGTTTTCCAGGGAGCATCCTACTTCCGAGCAATTTCCAAAGGCCAAGTATACGGACTATCGGGAAGAGGACTAACCATCAACACTGGACCCAAAGATAAAGAGGAATTTCCCATCTTTGAAAGTTTTTATATCAAACGACCGAACAAAACAGACACAACCATTACCATCTATGCGATTATGAATAGCGAATCCGTGGTAGGATCCTATGAATTTATAGTCAATCCTGGTGAAACGACTACCATTGATGTGCATGCAAAAATTTATCTTCGCAAAAAAATCAAACGCCTAGGTTTTGCACCGATCACGTCAATGTATTTGTATGGCGAAGCAGACAATCCCATTTTAGGGAACATCCACCCAGAAGTACATGACTCCGATGGGCTTTTGACTCAAAACAAAATGGGTGAATGGGAATGGAGGCCTCTGATCAATCCCAAAAAAACTCAACTAACAAGAATTCCACTAGATTCACCTTTAGGTTATGGACTCATTCAGAGAGATCGAAAATTCAAAAGTTACCAAGACGAAAAACTCAAATACCATTTAAGGCCTAGTGTTTGGGTGGAACCAAAAGGAGACTGGGGCAAAGGCAGTTTGTATTTATTGGAATTCACGACAAATTTAGATTCCGATGACAACGTCACTACCTTCTGGGAACCTGCTGTCCCGCCCAATTTAAATGAAGGATATGAATTTCGATACACACTTCATTATACGGAAAGATCACCCAAACAACATACCTTGGGAAAAGCATCCGCATTTTATAGAGGAGTTGACCCACTCTTTCCAAAAGAAAAAGTTTTTACCCTGTATTTCACTGGAGATTATCTAAAAGCTCTCGATCGAAAAACCGAACTTGAAGTTATCATAAAGAATAATAAAATCACTTCCGATTCTATTCGTTATAAAATAGAAAAAATTTCGGAACTAGACCAATGGCGTCTCCAAATCTGGTATCCTGCAACTACCGAAGAGTCCGATTGGACCGTTTTTCTCAAAAATCAAAATCAAAGAATTACCGAAACTTGGATGTATCGAGATGGACTTTCCAAATAACAAAGATTATTTGAACGAATTTAGTGAGAGGACTCGCACCTATTTAATTCTTTGTGGGACCAAAAATGAATTCGAAATTGTAGAAATTCTGAATGATTTTTTCAAATCAAATCACCTAAGTTTTTCTTTCCCATCAGATTGGGTGCTCTGGCAAAATTATTTAACCACCCACAAAATCCAAGAGGTTCAAAAAATCCCAATTGCTGATCGGTCTTGGCAATTTGGATCCATGATCCCAAATTCTTCCGACTGGAAACGAGATACAAACAAAACAAAACAATCCATAGTTGGATCTTTAAAACCATTATTCATTATCGCATCCATCTTCCTATGGAGCCTTCTTTACTATATCATCATATTCAGGTTATTATGATCAAAACCCAACGCAGTTTATTTTTCTTAACTTTTATCATTCCTGTCATTTGGGGATTTAGTTTATTCATCGAAATCATTTCCTTTCGAGGTATTGAAATCACAGAATACTATCAGTTCATCACCTTAATTTTTCTTCTGCCTATGTTATCTTATGGTGCAAACACAGCCTTTTTTGGATTTTTACTCTCACTTAAAAAAAAAGGCGACCCATTACTCAAAACAAAAAAAATCCCCGACAAGGAATTGGATTTTTCGGCGTTAGAATCAATTCCCGTTGCCATTGTGATGCCAGTTTACGAAGAAAACGAAATTTCGATTTTCTCCAGAATCAAAGTAATTTTTGAATCAACAACCAAAATCCACAAACTTCCCAAGTTAGAATACTTTATCTTAAGCGACACACGGACACCAGAAAAATGGATCAAAGAAGAAGCCGCCTATATAGAGTTATGTGAATCTACTAACAATTTTAATAACTTCCACTACCGAAGAAGGAAAAGCAACCTAAATGGGAAAAGTGGAAATATTGCCGACTTCTGCAGAAGATGGGGAAAAAAATATAAATACATGATCATCCTTGATGCAGATAGCCTCGTTTCGGGAGAACTCATCATCCAACTAATCGCAAATATGGAAAAAAGTCCGAAAGCGGGAATCATCCAATCCAGCACAAAAATTTTCCGCACCACAACTTTATTCCAAAAACTAACCGAATTTTCTTCTTATTTATTTAGCCCTTTTTTCCTAAAAGGAGCAACTTACTGGCAAATCAATGCAACCGGCTATTGGGGCCACAATGCCATCCTAAGAGTCAAACCATTTATGGAACATTGTGCACTCCCTCACCTTCCAGAATACGGAGGAATTGGTGGAAAAATTTTGAGCCATGATACTGTTGAAGCTGCCTTGATGCGAAAAGCAGGATATGACGTTTACTGTGCCTATGAGTTAGATGGAAGTTACGAAGAAAGTCCACCTAACATTATCGATGTGCTGAAACGAGACCAACGTTGGTGCCAAGGAAATCTCCAACATTTTTGGTTTTTATTTGGAAAAAAAATTCCATTTATCAATAGAATTCATATTCTAAACGGAATTTTATCTTATCTCAATTCGCCCATTTGGTTGTGTTACATCTTATTGAGTTTATGGAATTATTTAGAAGACAGCAAATATCTGAATTACTCTATGTTACCCGAAGAATATGAATTTTTTAAATCGCAAATCTATGACCCACTGTATCTAAAACTATTATCCCTATCCTTGGTTTTATTATTTTTACCTAGAGTCCTAAGTTTTTTTAGCCTGCCAATCCTTCAAATTTTCAAAAAACTTCCGGCGTATCTCATGGAGACTCTATTTTCCATTTTGATTGCCCCTATTTATATGGTGTATCATAGTATCTTTGTATTTTCAATTTTACTCAACAAACGAATCACTTGGGGCCCACAAAACAGGGATGCCGACTCAGGATACAACCTTACCTATATACTCTCTTCCTTTTTTGGTGTGACAGTTCTCGGATTAGCCGCTGCTTATATCAGTTATTCTCATTCCACCATGTTGTTTGTTTTGACATTTCCTATCTGGGTTGGCTGGATTCTTTCAATTCCTTTGGTTATTTTTACAGGAAAAGAACATAAAACTTTTAATCGATTATTTGAAACAAAGTTTTGGGAACCAAATTTCGACTTAATCAAAAACCTAGAAAATACCCTTGACTCACATAAGAATAGTTATCTGGAAGGAAGAGAATTTTTCTTTGCACTTGTCCATCCAGTTTTTTTTCACCAACACAAACAACTACAAGGGAATAAAACTTATCAGTCAAAACTCCCAAAATCTACAGAAGAAGATCTTGTTCAGTTATTGAAACAGGGTCCAAATTCCTTAGATAGAAAAACCATCTTACGAATTCTTTCCAACAGAGAGTTGCTTGATTCATTTTATTTAAAATTTTGGACATCGAAAAAAGAAGATTGGGCAGATTATTGGACTACCATTTGGGAAGAAATCAACCCATCTTTTTTTCCATCAATTTCCAATAATAAGAAGAACGATTTAAATCTTCAATAAATCCGCAATGTCCACCTTTGGATTCAATCACAACTTCTAAATAGGAAGAAGGTGGAATTTCAACAAACTCTTTCCATGGAATCACCGGATCATCCATGGAAGTCAAAATCGTAGTCTGAACACGAACTGACTTAAAAAACAAATCATTCAAAGTATAAGAATCAAAATACTCATCTACCGATGAAAAGTGAGAAAACTCTTTCACCATTTTTTCTGTGAGATGCATCACCGACTGGTAATCATCCAAGTCATGAAACGAATACAAATGAGGAAATAAATTTGCTTTTTTTTGCAAAGAAACCTTCCAAGAATTCAGAAAGTATTTTCGCAAAAAAGGATGTTCATCCATTTTCACCGTGGCCCGCTTTGGATTTAGAGCCGGACTAAACGCAAAACAATGTTTTAATCCTGGAATTTGTTCTGCCTGTTTCGAAAGAGAATGCCGACCTGCCATCCTCAAAACAAAATTCCCTCCTAACGAAAACCCAGCCAAATACACTGGCCCCTTAAAACCAGAAGTTTTTACAAGTGCACAAACACCTTCGTAAGACTCCTGCAACAAACTTCCGTTAAATATCCCTTCGTTCAAGTGATGAGTATCACCGTGATCTCTTAAGTTTAATCGGTAAACCGAAAATCCTTTTTGCAAAAAATGTCTTGTTGTCCGAACAATATAACTGGAATGAATGCTCCCTTCCCAACCATGTAGGAGCACAATTAGACCTTTCGGATTTGGAACCTCATGAATTTTTGCAAGAAGTGTAGTTCCATCCTTTGCCTTTACAGACTTCCACTCACCTTTTACTGAATGGCCATAACGTTTGTCTGATTTCGATTTAAAAGAAGCCAAAAATGATTGGATCATAGCGCCAGAAAAAAAAGGCAATGGTTTAAAGAGACTCATAGCGGGATCACCCTACTTTCGCCGAATTAGAATTTTTTACAATAAATTATCCTCGACGAACCCTACCAAAAGCTGTTTCAATTAAGAAAGCCTCGATAAAACTTAGGACCCAATATGAGATTTATACCTTCTAGTCTACTTTTATGTTTCATCGCCTGCCAAAGTTATACGCCACTAAAATCCGAATGGAAAACTGTAGGTGATACAGAAGTGTTTTATGCAGCCGTTTCTGCAAAAGCAAGCCAACAAGCCATTGAATCAGGTAGCCTTGCTATGAGAAGGAGCACTTGCTTAAACGCAACAAATCTCCTCTCCACTTCCCCAAAACTCACGTCCATCCTCTTAGAACAAGAGTCTGTCCAACTAGATGAAGTAGAAACAAAGGACTTAGGTCGCCTTATCTCTGCTCACAAAATCAAACCCAAACAAGACTCATGCCAATCGGAAAATAGCGATTATTTTTTCGCAAGTCCCGCTTGGGAAAACTGCCAATGCCTGTACTCCATCGAATACCCAGGCGGGAGAAAACAATTCAGACAAGATCTAACACAAATAAAATAACCAAAAAAACAAAGAAGGCAAACCAATCCTTATCCTGGATTTGCCTTCCAACGTTTCCAATAGACTAGCTGCAACCCACTCAGTGCCTCTGGGCCACTCAGATCTGCAAGTGACATCCTTGTCGAAAAAGAAAGTTCCCTTTCGCACCAATTCAAAAACTCTTTCCAATCTGATTTCCTTACTTCTATCTCAATCCCTTTATGTACTTTTTTTTCTAATTGGTATTTATAAGAAGGCTTCGTATCCTCCGTGGACCCAGACTTGGATGAAACTCCGATTCCCACTCGGACAGACAATCCATCCCCTCTTATCTCTGTCGTTTTTTCATCCGACGCAAGGCCTGCCCGCAAAACCATTGGTTTTAAAAATCTTTTCCTTCCATCAAATCCGGTTTGTTTCAATAAACCTTTTTTTTTGAGCTCAGAAACCAATCGAGAAATTGTATCTTTTTTCAATCTCAAAACAGTCCCCAAATACTCGTTAGAAGCAAAACATCCACCACAAGCATCCAAAGACACAATCTCTGCATACAACTTGGTTTGATTTGGACTAAGACCCAAATCCTCCATCCATTGGGCGACCCAAACGCCCGTTCTTTTTGATCCATTCATAACGACCCCTGCTATCCAACACAGGCCTTCGGCGTCCAAAAAAAATTTTCTTTGGATTTGCTACAGAAGAAAGATAAACCTTCGGCACTGTAACATACGCTTTGGAAGTTTTAACAACGTCCATATTTGGAATTCATTTGAATTCCAGGTGATGTATATAAGCGGTATAAATTGTGGAAGACCGCTTTGGGATTTAGGGACACCTCCCCTACCCAAGCCTCTATTAACATTCGATTTCGATTTTTGTCAAGTATTAATGTGACATAATCCCAAACCGAATTTGGAAACAAAAAAGAAGATCCGTTGGAATAGGGTAGGGGAAAAAGAAAGGAGAGAAGTCTCTCTGAACTGCTTCCACACAATCCAGAGAGTTTACATCACCCGGTTAAAGGGGTTACAAACAATCTAACAAGATCACAAAAATAGTACAAGGATTTTTCTATTTCAAAACTCAAAAAAAAACTCCAGCTACTCGGGCGCATCGAATCCCTTCAATTCCAAACAGAAAAGAAAAACGACCAGGCTCTTCGCTCCAATCTTTCGTTTCACGAAAGGATTTCCGCTGCGATCCTTTGCGCATGACACCGAAGATAAAATTCAAAACACCAACACATATGGGAAAAGTACGCCGGCGTACTTTTCAAAAATAATTCATTTTTTTGATTTTTCATTGCACAAAGAAGAAGCTTTCACAATCTAATTTTGCAATGAAGATCATCACAGTTGCCAACATCAAAGGCGGAACTTCAAAATCCACCACAGCCATTCATCTTGCCTTAGCTCTTTCCAAAAGAGGGAAAACTTTAGCAATCGACATGGACCCACAAGCCGACTTATCCGACTTCTTTTTTCCTGAAGAACCTGTTGAGTTTTTCGATTCAGGAAACACTCTTTCTGTTTTAAATGCAGAAACAACTTTAAGTGAATCTGTGAAACCTTCCAACGATATAGATGTGTTGCCATCCATCATCGAACTTTCGGATTTAAGTTATTTAGCCTCAAAAGACTTTTCCATGATCCCTCGCCTCAAAAACATCCTACTCAAAGCAAAATATGATTACGTAGTAATTGACACCCCTGGATCCGGTTCCTCAGAAAACATCGCATCTTACCTCCCAGCCTCTGTCATCTTGGTTCCTGTCACTCCATCCAAATGGGCAGTTCGAACTGTGGCCCAAGTCCTAAAAAAAGTAGATGAAGCGGAAAGATTTGATGAACAATCAAAGAAAAAATCCGTCATGATCCTCCCCTCTCAATGGGGAACTTCTCAAAAACAAATGGATCTACTTGAAAAGCTCAACACAATCAAAACATTAAAAATTTTAGAACCCATCCCAAAAAACGACAGTATTCGGGACCGAACTGAAACTGGGAAACCTCTACAGGAAGGAAGCGCTCCTTGGAAAGCTTTCGAAACTTTAGCGGAGAAATTAAAGTAAGGTACGCCGGCGTACCTGGGAATTTTTATGAAAAACAAAGCAAACTATAACCCGGCAGACATACTTTCTAGAGCCACCCAAAGAACCTCTTCTTTAAATCCATTCCTAAAAGAAGAGAACACAGAAAATCATAACGCAAGTGATATCCCTATCGATCAGATCATAACAGAAAACAACCCCAGAAAAACATTTAACGATTCCACTATCAGGGAACTAGCAGAATCAATTTCTCAATATGGCCTTTTACAACCAATCGTGGTTAGAAAAAAAGCAGGGAAATATGAACTCATCAACGGAGAAAGAAGATTCCGAGCCCACAAACTTCTCAAAAGGAAAACCATTTTAGCGATTGTTAAAAACGTAGAACAAATCGACATCTCCAAGTTGCCTGAAATCAAATTGGTAGAGAACTTACAACGAGAAGATTTGCCAGAATCCGATCTTGCCCTATCTTTACAGGAATTAAAAAATAGGCATAAAGAAACCAACGAACAATTGGCAAAACGTATCAACAAATCAGCACAATGGGTAAAAACAAAAATTGCTCATGCAGAAATCTTAAAAGAAACAGCGCCAAATTCTTCTGTAGATAAAAGCCATCCGATCTTCCAAATACCCACAAGTTTGTTTACAGAAATTGCACCACTTGACGTTCCAAATCGGAAAAGAGCGATCGACTACCTGATCAAAGGGCTAGAAAAAAAAGGTGATTTCCCATCCAGAAACGATTTAAGAGAGTTTGTTCGCCCCCTAAAACCAAACAAACCCAAACCAACAAAAACGAAACTAGGAAACCTGGAACTAAAGGATCTAAAAAACAAATTGTCCAAAATAAAAGAAAAAATCTCTCAACTTCAAAATGAAAAAACCATTTTAGAGGAAACCATTAGGAAATATAAAAAATAAATCGCAAGAGGCCTGGCACATTCGCTAAAACCTTCTCTATTTTTTTTGTAATGTGAAGAGAAAAAAACTTGTACTTCTTTTCGAAACAATCTACATTGTATTTAGATCCTTAACCGGGTTGAACAATAAAGCCCTGGGAAGTGTGGTAGCGACCCGGGGCCATTTCCCCCACCTTTTCAAACTTTCATCCACTCTCCCCTAATGAGACAGTCACCGAATTATGTCACATTTTTCTCTTGACGAAATTTTTAAATTTGTACATATAGGGAACGTTCGGGTCACACAACCGGACACGGCTCTACCACAATGCCGTTATTGTTCAAACCGGAATTTCTAAAAAAAGTTCCGAAAGGACGTTCGTAAGAACTTCCAAATTTCTCTTCTCTTGTTGGACCGAAGGTTTGTTTTTTAAAAAAATCAAATTCATTCACGAGAGCAGAGGAGGTATACCCAAAAGGTATATTGGCAAAAGACAACCAAACGCTCGTAGCCGGAGATGTGTTCGTTTGGGCAAAGGAACCTAAAATGAAAACAAATCGAACAGGAATTTGGATTCCCGTTTGGATTGAGAACTTAAACTTATCTCATAGCCAAACAAAATTATATGCTGAGATTGTCTCTTTACATGACAAAGGTGGGTGTTTTGCATCCAATCGTTATTTCGGGGAAGTTCTTGGTCTCAAAATGGACACAGTTTCTAGACTGATTACTTCTTTAAAGAAACTAGGCCTTCTCGAACAAACAGGATTTGACGGAAGACGACGTTTCCTAAAACCTCTCTTCGCAAAACAAAACCAAACGGGTCTAGAAACAAAAGAACCTTTGGAGAAAAATCCAATGCTAACAAAACAAGAGGAAGACCGACCCGTAAAAAAACACCAAGTCCGGTCCTTAAAAAAATCCAATGCAGAATGGGAAAAAACTGTGACCCCCTTAGTAAGTACATTAAAGGTACAAAAAGAAGTACAAAAGAAAAGTTCTTGGGAAGAATTTAAAATTTGGAGCGAAAGATCTTTGTCAAAGTCCACCTATTTCCAAATTGCAAGTATTTCATCTCCTGATTTTTTACAAGGGGCATCTCGTTTGATTTGGAAGAATTGGATGGAAAAACAAAAATCCTTACAACACTTTCAAATACAATATGGCCCTTCTTTTTAGATTTTACTTTTAAGGAAATACAAATGGAAGTTTATCAACACATCAAAACAGGGAATTTTTATCTTAAGTTAGATGAAGCAAAAAATTGTACAAACGCTAACGACGGACAACAGATGGTTTTCTACTGCGAATATGGCAAGGAAAATCCAATGAAATTTGTGAGAGATAAAAAAGAATTTTTAGAGAAGTTTAAAGTGATAGATCTTTCATAAAAACCTAAATCCTAAATTGAAAATCGTAAGATGTCTTCTGCCATTTCCATTTTTGTTTTTTTGAGGTTTTTACTTTCTGTTTCGGGGAAGTCAGTTTCGATACATAAATTGCTATATCCATGTACAAGGGACCAAGCCATAAGAGCAAAACTTCTGTGGTTTTCTTTTCTACGTTTCTCTTTCAGATAAAATCGACAACCTCTGACAAGGATCGCATACGATTTTAATTTAGATTGTTTCAGAATTTTAGATTCACTCGTTCTTTTAGTTTGAAACATAAGCCGATAGTAATTTGGATTTTTTACCGCAAATTGAATGTAAACCAATCCCAATTTTACAAAATAGTCATCAGGATTCCCTGAAACTTGGGGGACCTTTTTTTGTAAGGAACCAAGTCGATCAAATCCAATCGAAGACAAAATCTCTAAAACTTCTTCTTTGTCTTGGAAATGCCTATAAACAGCGGCATGAGAAACTCCAGAAAGAGTGGCTACTTCCCGGAGAGAAAAGTCGGAAGCACCTCTTTTTTGTAACAATTTATGGCAAGATTTTATGATCGAATTTTTTAAATCCCCGTGATGATAAGAAGTTCGGCGCACAGTCCGATTTTGAAAAATAAGTTACCAGTGGCAACATTTTTATTGAAATAAATCCATTAGATGTTACTAATGGTAACATATGGAGGTTGTTTTATGCAAACACTTACAACCGAAGAAACCCAAAAAATTTTAGAAGACATGACTATTAATTTTAATCACGGCGGAAGAAAAATTACAGTCCCACCGCCGATATTTCTCGCTATGAAAGCGGAAATCCTTTCCTATACCAAGGGAAAAAGTATAACAGTTGCCTTTCCTGTTTCTCTCGACCAGACCAATCCAATGGGAATGATGCAGGGTGGAGTCATCGCAGCAGCTTTTGACAATGCATTTGGACCCTTGAGTTATTTAGTGGCAAAACGTCCGACAACAACAATTGATATGAATATTCAATACATTCGCGGAGTTGCAGTGGACCAACGTGTCATTGTAAAAGCATCAGTTGAAGCAAAAGGATTTTCAACCATTCATATGGTAGGAGAGATGCGCACAGAAAAAGACAAACTTTTAGCAACGGCAACAACCAATCTTTTGATTCTAAAAATTCCGGGAGGAGGGGAATAATAAATTCTATTTGTAGTCGTATCTTTCTAAAACCATTTCAATGATCGTTGGTGTGCAAGTGGTTGTATCATTGAAATGTTGGCTCATGATGACGCCATGAAGGAAGGTTTTGATTAGGATCATTTCTTTATCCGGTTCTTTGACTCCATAGGACCGGAAACGTTCTCGCATCGCCTCTTTGAATGGGGCAAAACGTCTTTCCACATTTTCCAACATTTTTTTCGAAAGTGAGACGGATCCAGGTTGGAAAAGACAAACAGAAATCAAAACCATGGTTTTTCTTTCTTCTTTTGCAAATTGGATCGAGCGATTAAAAAATTCCCTGACATATTCTTTTGCGGAAAGATTTGGCGGGATATTGCTGTAAAATTTTTCCTGTTTTGCGAGGTGGGAATCGATGATATGTTCAAAAATTTGGTTTTTGCTCTTAAAATAGTTATAAGCAAGACCCTTGGAAATTTTTGCATGGTTTGCGATCATTTCCATGGTGGTTTGAGAGAACCCATGTTTTGCGAACAAAACAATTGCCGAGGCAAGAATCCTTTCTATGGACTTCTCCCTGGCTTGCTGCTTTTTGTTCTCCGATTTTTGAGATGTCTTAATGGGCACTGACTTCACCGTTCTGGTTCTTTCGAATTTCGCAAACACTTTTTAATCCCAATTCGAAGAGAAAGAGGGGTTAGAATTCACTTGGAAGACTCGGGGCCATCCAGTTTTTGGTCTGTATGAGTTCATTTGCATCCGTAACAGTACTAAAACCAGCCAATATCTATTTCAATGGAAACGTTACCAGCCGCACGGTCCTATTTCCTAATGGGGAAAAGAAAACCTTGGGAATCATGATGCCTGGTGATTATGAATTTGGAACCGACCAAAAAGAAATTATGGAAATCCAATCCGGAAAACTTTCCGTTTTATTACCAGGATCCGAAACATGGCTACAAATTGACGGTCAATCCGTGTTTGAAGTCCCTGCTGGATCCAAGTTTAAATTGAAAATTGAAACTGTAACAGACTATTGTTGCTCTTACGTTTGATCTACAATTTCCGCAGTTGGGGCATTGTTTTTAACAGAATTAATGCCACTTTCGCAAGCTTGTTTTGAAGAATAACCTTCGCTAGATGCGATGATTTCTCCATTGGCAGCTTTCAGGCGGAAACGGAATTCTCCTGCTTTGTCTTTGTAAATTTCAAATTTTGCTGACATATACCTTTCTCCTTGATTTGCCAAAACTATCGATTGTTTGGAGATTTTGGCAATACGTTTTCTTTCTGGACTTGATTTTGAATTCCAGCAAGTGCCGTCCTTTCAAACACTGACCTTAGAACCGTTACAGTCCCATGATCCCCGTTCGCAGAATTAATTTATTTCTATTCCTACTGGTTTTTATTTCTTGCGGTAACAAGTTCCCGGAACGCCCTCCTATCCAATTTACATTCGAATCCAAAACACCAGAACAGATCTTGATGGGGGAGGTTCTTTGGTCCAAGGTCCACGAAATGAAGTATCATTTTGGGTATTGGAAACCATCCGTCTGGGTAAAATTTGATCTGGTGAACCCGGAAGAATCCACAAAGGACTACATCCTCGAATTAGAATCTCCTTGGGTTGATTCTGTTTTATTGGTTTGGAAAGAAAATGGAAAAGTGATTGAGAAACGATTTGATGGTTCTGCTGCTTTTTCTTCAAGAGAATTGCAACACAGAAATCCAACTTACCAATTGACCTTGGAACCTTTGGAAACAAGAACCATTTATGCTCATATTAAAAACTCAGGGATACTCAATGCCCCATTTCGCATTTGGAAGATAAATTCTTTTTTTGATAGGATTGAAAGGGATTACGTTGCAAATGGAATTTATTTTGGGATTATATTTGCACTTCTATTATATAATCTATTAATTTATGTTAGCGTAAGAGAAAGAGCCTATGTTTATTACTGTTTGTATCTGACAACTTTAGGGATTAATTATTCCTTACTAGGCGGGTTTTTTAAACAGTTATTGGTGCCTGACTTAGGTATGTCCATCAAACCTTATCTTTATGTATCTGTGAATGCTTCTTTGACCTTTGTTGGTTTGTTTTCACTCTCCTTTCTGAACCTAAAAAAGGTCAATCCTTGGTTGGACCGGGTCATACGTTTGAGTGTGCTAGCCTTCGGATTTATGTCTGTCCTTGCTTTTTTTCTCCCGCATAATTGGATGGAAGTTTCTTTTATATATACTTTTCCTTATATGTTTTTACTACTTATGTCTGCGGGAGCTTATTCCTACAAAAAAGGAGTAAAGTCATCTTTGTTTTTTCTTTTGGCATGGTTTACTTTGTTCGTCGGAGTCATTGTCGATTCTTTAACGAAGGCTTCGCTGATTCCATTTTCTACCTTTGGAAGGTATGGGGTTCAAATTGGGACTGCTTTTGAAGTGATCTTATTCTCTTTGGCTTTGGGTCGTCGCTTGCGTTTTTTATTAGAAGAAAACCTTTTGGCAAAAAATGAGCTAACAACGATTAAAAAAGATTTAGAAACCGCAAGAAAAATTCAAATGCGGATTCTTCCTGACCAATTGCCAGAGAATAAAAATCTTTCCGTGGTTGTTTCATATTATCCTCTTTATGATGTGGGTGGAGATTTTTATGATTTTTTTGAATTCAATGATGGATTGGGTTTAGTCATTGCAGATGTGACTGGTCATGGTGTAAGTGCAGCATTAGATTCTTCTACTGTCAAAATCGCATTTCGAAATGCAAAGGAATATAACAAGTCTCCCAAAGAATTAATCGGAGCAATGAATCGGTTTTTATGTACAAGTCTTCATGCTCGTTTTGTCAGTGCTGCCTATCTCTATATCGATTATGAAAAAAAGAAATTGAGTTTTAGTTCTGCGGGGAACCCTCCTTTTGTGATCATTCGAAATGGAGAAATAGAATCATTCGAATGTCCAGGTCTTTTGCTCGGCGTTCGTCCAAATTATCAATATGAGGAACGAGAAATTAGATTGCAGGAGGGAGATCGAATTTTGGTTTTTACGGACGGATTGTACGAAAATTTAAAGCCCGATGAAGAACCTGAGGCTATTTTGTTTCCTGAAATCATACCAATTGTAGGCAATTCACAAGAGTTGTTCCATCAAAATCTTTTAAATCGACTTTCTCGGATGAGGCAGGTTTCCAGAGACGACATCACCCTCATTTCTCTCGATATCACTTGAAAACAAAGTGATTATCAAAATGTGCGTTGCTACCTTTTTAAATAATTCTTGCATAAATTGTTATTTTTTGTGCAATTACCTGCTAACGAATGTCTACAACCGATTTCTATTTCAATACATTAAAGAATAATCGTTTTTATTTTTGGGTTTTATTATTCTGTTTTTTGCCTTTGGTTCTTGTTGGTACTTTTCCTGAATACTTTTATCGAGAGTTCGAAATTGGATTTTTTTTAGTATTTCATAATGTTACGGAAATATTTAGCGTTATCGTTTCATTTTCCGTTTTCGGCTTAGGTTATTATTCCTATTCTCAAAGTCGGAATGCTCATACTTTATTTCTCGGAGTTGGGTTTCTAACGGTGGGTCTTATTGATTTTATGCATACCTTAGGTTACAAAGGGATGCCTGATTTTGTGACTCCAAATTCGGGAAACAAATCATCTCAGTTTTGGATTTTTTCTCGGATGGTTACTGCAATTGTATTGCTTTGTGCCATATATATTCAACCGAATACGAAGTATAAACTAATAAAAGAAAGGGTTCTCGTATTATTTGCCTTTCTGATTGTTGGGGTTATCTTTCTATTAGTTATTTTTTTTAATGAATGGATTCCTGATACTTATGTACAAGGGAAGGGTTTAACCCCATTTAAAAAGAATGCAGAGTTTGTGATCATTGGAATTTTATTTCTATCTCTTCTGCTTTATCGTAGGGCAAGTTTCTATACCTCCAGGAGACAACTACAGTATTATCTATCTGCGTTTATTGTTTGTATTTTTAGTGAAATGGTCTTTGTTTTTTATACAAGTGTATATGACGTTTATAATGTTGTTGGCCATCTCTATAAAATTGTTGCCTTTTATCTAATATACAAAGCTGTTTTTATTGCAGCAATCAACGATCCTTATGAGAAATTAATAGAAGCGAACCAACTCTTGTCTGAGGAAATCGAAGAAAATAAAACATATTCGGAGATGATTAAAAAATCTTTGCGAGAAAAGGAAAACTTAATCGCGGAAATTTTTCACAGAACGAAAAATTCCATTCAGCTGGTACGTTCGATTTTAATGATCCAAGCTTCTGATTTCCCAGATGATAAGAATATCCAATCTATAGTGGAAGATACTTCTATAAAAATCCAAACCATGTCCTTGGTTCATGACCACTTGTATGCCAATCAGGATTTAAGTGAGATCAAAGTGTCTGCATATTTAGAGTCATTGGCTGAGATGGTCAAACAAGCCTATCCCCCCGTCGGAACAGATGTTAAAATTAATTTTCAGGTTGGAGAAGGGGCTTTGCTTTTGGACACGGCTGTTCCACTTGGACTAATTTTTACAGAGATATTATCCAATAGTTTTAAATATGCGTTCCGAAATCAAAAGTTAGGTGAAGTTTTGATCCGTTTTTCTTTTGAAGGAAGTGTTTGCCATTTCGAATATAGAGACAATGGTGTTGGATTACCAGATGGATTTAATTTAGAAAAACAAAAGAAATTGGGTTTGAGTTTGGCAAAGATTATTGCAGAGAAACAAATGGGGGGAACCTTGAGTATCGATGGTACCCAAGGTTTTCAATTGAAACTTACCTTCCCAAGTGATTTATACAAGAGAAGGGTCTAACTCATCGGTAGTATGATTTAGATATTCTCGAGTGAGTTGAAACCAGGATTCTGATTGTGGAATACCAGGTTTTCTTTTTCCAAACATTTGTAGAATCAAGTTGCCTTCGTTGTCAAAAACTTCCACTGAAGTGACAAGTCCATCTTTGGTAGGTTTGTCAACAATCCAAACTGATTCTATGAGATCCGTTCTTAAGTGTAGGTTAAATTCAGGATCAAGAACATTGAACCAAGGCCCCATGGGCTCTAGTTTTTGAATTTTGCCAGTATGGATTTGAATCATTCCTGGATTTCCAACAAAAATCATAATGTCCATTTCCTGTTTGCTTGTTTTTTCCATTAGGTTTAGGAAATCATTTGTTAGGATTTGAAAAGCGAATTTCCCATTTGCTGCTTTTAGCGAAAATTCTCTTGAGTAGTTGAATCTGCGGATCAAAGAAAAAAAATCATGTGTGTCTTCAAGTTGGCTCCAAGCTTTCAGAAACTCGGGAATGTCTTTTGGATCGTTTGTTTCTAGTTTGATGATTGTTTCGGTAGATGGTTTGGTAAAGGTTTGTGTTTCATCTACGAACTGGCTCATTATGAGTTTCCATCCATCGAGTTCTGATTTTTCTGTTTGATAGATTTTATGAACAGCTTCCCCTTTCGAGTCAAAAAACTGGAAACTACGCATTAGATTGTTTTCTCTTGGTTCTTCTACATAAAACCCATACTTCCAATCTTTTAAGAAAATTCTTAAATCGATATCTTCTCCTACTGCGAGAGCTGTTTGTCCATTGACGGAAACATTTTTGTAGATTCCTTTTCTTTCATGTACGCAAGATTCGTTTCTAGTCAGAGCCATCACATAGCCTAGATTCGGTGTATTCAGCAAAAAATTTGCCCAATCCGGTCTCATTAGTTTGACTGATGGACCAAGCTTTGTAGCAAGAAGTTCCGCTTCGCTTACTTTTAAATGTTTGGCGGCATCTCGAATTCTAAGTTTGGGCATTTCTTTGGTAAGATTTTCCCATTGTTGCTTTAAATTTTCATTCATATTGTTTCTCCTATGATTTCTGGAATGATAAAATTTCCTTCTGGTGATGTTAAGATCCGTGCTTTCATGCCAAATGCTGATTCTAAATTTTCTAAAGTAAGAACCTCTTTTGGTTTCCCTGACTTTATGATTCTTCCTTTGTGAAGTAAGGTGATGGTATCTGCATAAAGAGCTGCTAAATTCAAATCATGTAGAATCATGAAGATCGCATAACCTTGATTTGCCATGTGGCGACAGACATTTAAAGTTTTATATTGGTTTGGAATGTCTAAAGCGGAAACAGGTTCATCAAGAAAGATATACCGAGGCGGTGTTTCCCAGACTTGTGCTAAGATTCTACCAAAGTTGATTTTTTGTCGTTCTCCACCAGACAGAGTAGAGTAGTTTTGTTCTTTTTTGTCTAAAGAATTTGTGATCTTTAAACAAGTTTGAACAATTTCTTTGTCTCTTTTTGTGTTTTTTTCATGAGGGTGTCGTCCAAGTTCGATGACTTCTTCAGAGGTAATTGGGAAAGTAATTGTCGTTTCTTGGGTAAGGACTGCTCTTTTTTTTGCCAGTTCATTTTTGGGATAATTTTTTAAATCGATTCCATCCAGATAAACATTTCCTTTTTTGAGGGCCAGGTCACCACATAACGCATGGAAGAGGGTGGATTTGCCAGCTCCATTTCTTCCAATTAGAACGTGTAGTTCTCCCGGTTTGATTTCTAATTCAATTTTAGAGAGAATTTGTTTGGAACCAATCTGATAGTCTAAGTCAATTGCTTCAATTGTCATACATGGGGCATCCTTTTGCGAATCAAACTAAGAAAAAATGGAGATCCGAGGAGGGCGGTCGCAATCCCGACAGGAATTTCGGAAGGGGCGATGATGACTCTACAGATCCCATCTGCAAAACATAACAATCCTCCACCTAATAAATAAGAGGTGACAAGTAAGTATCGATAATCCTGGCCTATTGCGAGTCGGACTATATGGGGAACAGCGAGGCCAACAAACCCGATGTTTCCTACTAGTGAAATGCAGGCTCCTGTGCTCACCCCTACAAAAAGAATTGCGATGGTTTTTAGTAGTTCAGTAGATACTCCAAGGTGACTTGCTTCCCTTTCACCTAATATGAAGACGTTTAACTGGTTTGCTATGAATGGACTGACAAAGATTGGGAAAATTAAGAAAAAGGAAAATGATTTTAAGTTGGACCAAGAGCCTCCACCAAGACTTCCCATATTCCAAAGTGATAGGTTCCTTAGTTGAGATTCATTTGCGATGTAACTTAAAATTCCGATGGCAGAATAACAAATTGCATTTACTGCGATACCTGAAAGAAGTAATGAAAAAATATCGGTTCTTCCTTTTGACTTTGCAAAAAAGAAAATTAAAAAAGAAGAAAGAATCCCTCCGATAAAAGAAAATAAAACCACACTCCATATAGAATGTAAAAAAGGAATAGATGCTCCAAGGACAATTGCGATCGCTGCGAACAAAGAACATCCGGCTGTGATCCCAATGAGACCAGGGTCAATGATTGGGTTTCGAAAGAGCCCCTGCGCTAAAGAACCAGACCAAGCCAAGGACCCTCCGACCATCAGACCAAGAAGAATCCGTGGAATTCTTAGTTCAAAAA
Organism: Leptospira bourretii; assembly: GCF_004770145.1. Classification (NCBI taxonomy): domain Bacteria; kingdom Pseudomonadati; phylum Spirochaetota; class Leptospiria; order Leptospirales; family Leptospiraceae; genus Leptospira; species Leptospira bourretii. The sequence continues at coordinate 54,736 of NZ_RQFW01000003.1, forward strand.
AAACTCGTGCTTCTAAACTTTCTTTTTGAAATAGATTCTCCCAGCTGATACTCATTGCTCCTAGTAATGACGATGAAATCGCTGAAAGAATTGTAAAAATCGCACACCCAATGGTGAAGATAAGTTTTTTCTTCATTCCATTTGTTTCCATTTCTCATTTAATGTTTTTAATGCCAAAGGTAACCTTGGTCCAAAACCTAATAAAAGGAGATCATCTACAACGATTAGATTCTTTTCTTTTCCTGCTCTTGTAAATTCCATTCCGTTAATTTCCCAAATTGCTTTTTCCCCACCAAAACCTTGTGCCGATTTTTCTGGCATAAGAATGATGTCTGGATTTGCTTTTGCAAGAGCTTCACTTGTGAGAGGTTTGTATTCAGAAAATTCATGGATAACATTTGTCGCACCAGAGAGCTGAATCATCGAATGCGCAGCAGTTCCTGTTCCTGAAATAAAAATAGAACTCGGATTTCTTGAATAAATAAAGAGAACCTTTGCTTTTGTTTTATTAATTTTTAATTTCTGAATTTGGCCTTTAATGTTTTTGGCTAAAACGTCTGCTTCTTTTTCTTTTCCGAAAAGTTTTCCGATTTCTAACACACGTTTGGCTGGAGTTTCCAAAGTAAATTCATCAGGGAAAAGGTGAAGAGGGAGACCTGCATCTTTTAGATTTTGAATTGTTGTGGGAGGGCCTGCTGATTCCAAACCAATGATTTGAGTTGGTTTTAAGTTTAAAATTCCTTCTGTAGTTAATGTCCGTTGGTATCCGACACTGGGAAGGGAAGTGGCTTGTTTGGGAAAGTAGGAGGTAGTGTCGACGGCTACTAACTGACTTTCTAATTTCAGTGCGTAAATAATTTCAGTCACTGTCCCGTTGACAGAGATGATGCGATGGTTTGTCTCTGCAAACAGAGGGAAGGTGAAAAGAGAAAGGGATAAAACAAGAATTCCCTTTGCGATGGTTGTTTGGAATTGATTCATGGGCCCAGGATTGGAGGGAAGATCCATCTGTCAATCATAAACGAGAATGAGACTCAATATAAGAATTGACAAGAATCGGGCAAAAAAGAATTTGAGAATCAGAATCAATTAAAAACGGGAGAGCACCTATGAACAAGCTCAAAAAATTCCTAACTTTAACCTTGGCTTCTTGCCTTGCTTTGACCTTCATTTCCTGCGAACAGGAAGAGAATGCTGATAATAATACTACCTTTTTGGGACTCTTAACAGTTTCACAAGCAATGGCAGATGCGACAAAACGCTGCGAGACTGTAATCGATGGTACTTACACTTCTGGCACTTATGCTGCTTTGTGTACGCCGACGGCAGGGCAGGGACGTTTCTTTCGTATCGAAGGAATGAAGGCTTTAGGAGAGAATGGGTATTTTTATTTGTTTCTCGGTTATTCAGCAGCACCAACAAGTGCAACACCTGCAGCAACAGGCCAGTACTCATTTGTTGCAGGGAAGTCGGTATCAAGTCCAAATCCCTATGTTTGGTTTCGAAATTTAGAATATGGAAACTACCAAGGTGGACAGGCGGCGAGTGGTGCAAATCCAACTAACTTCAGTTTTTCGACAGATCAAGAGCTATGTGTGAGTTTCTCTGGAACTACAACAGCACCCACAACTTACCTTTGGGTAACTGGTGTCAGTGGTGCAAACTGTAAACTAACAAATACACTTCAGAAAGAAAATGCGGTGATAAATTATTCTGCATGGCCTTCTTCTGGGAACGTGATTCCCGCTGGAACCCAAGCATACTTCCGTTTCTCAAATGTTACATTGTTAACTGGAGCTAAAATTGTTGTTTCTTCGGAAAGCATCCTATAACGAAAAGAACCGGTTGCCGAACAAAATTCGGCAACTAACAAAAAGTGAGTTTTTATGAATCAAATAATACAATTGGTGAAACGAATTACGGTTTTTGGGTACTTCGTCTTTTTTAATATTTTTTTAATAAATTGTTCGATGAAACCAAAGGCAGAAGATGATTCTGCTGCTCTTTTGTTTCTTCTTACAGGCGGGAATTCTAACAACTCGTCCTGTAGTATTCCGGCAAACGCTGTGAATACTACAGGATCTTACAGTACTATTGTGAATGCATCTTCAGCATGTGCCTGGGTATATGTTAGCTTAAAGTCAGAGGGAGTGCTTGTTGATTCTTCTGCACAATGGGACCTTGCTTTCAAAAGATATAATATAGAAACCAATAGTGGCACAAGTGGCTCAGGAAGTGGGGGAGCTTGTGATTCAGGATCAACAAATTTTTCCGCTACATTTAATGGTTCTGAATGTACGGCAGTGGTAGATGTAAAGTTATCCTCTGCTGGAGGAGGCCCTGTGTCTGCTTCTTCGGAAAGTATTAACCCGGTTATGGCTGCACCACTTGATTTAACTCCAATGCCTGCAGGTTATGGCACTTGGTATACCTATGCAGATACAATTTTGACAGCAAAATCAAAAGTATATATCGTTACAGGTAGTGAAGGTTCTAAATATGCAATACAAATGTTGGATTATTATAGTGTAGCTGGCACCTCTGGGTATCCAAAATTTCGTTGGAAGAAGTTATGATCCTTTTTTGCGAATTGGTGTTTGGTGCTGATGATGTCTCAATTTATCTGTAATCAAAAGTCCAACAAAAGAGATTTCGTGTGTTTTTGTTGGATAGCTCTTTTACTTATGATCGTGCAGTTTGATTTATTCTCACAAACGGTTACACCCAAGGAAGGTGCAGAGAATCCTGGGCCTGCAATCAACAAGGAGACCACCAAACAACAAAAACATGAAGAGTCTGGGGTCCAGCCAAATGAGGTGAACGGGGATCGATCAAATATAATCACTGTCACTGGGACGAGGCGTAGGAATTTGCTTAAAGATTCGACGATCACGACAGAAGTGATTACTCGAAAAGATATTGATGCGATGGGAGCAAGAGATTTATCTCAAACTTTGGGGAATGTTCCTGGAATTGAAGTGAGACCAGCACAAACGGGTGAAAGGGGACAAACTGTTCGATTGCAAGGGTTATCTGCGCAAAACGTATTGATACTGGTGGATGGACAAAGAACAACCGGAAGGTTTAGTGGCTCAATTGATTTAACAAGATTTAAAGCAGAGGACATCGAACGAATTGAAATTGTAAAAGGTGCGTCTTCTGCCATATATGGATCCGATGCGATTGCTGGTGTCATTAATATCATCACTAAGGAAGCACAAGATCCATTGTACGCAGAGTTTCGAACTTTAGGTGGATCTGGCAGTGAAAAATACTATGGCCCGTATACGGAATTTCGAAATTATGCGTCTGTTGGTGCAAAAACTGACAAACTATCAACCTTGATCACAGTGGGTTGGCATAAAGGGGAAGGATATGATTTAACACCTGATGCTACTCCGGGACCAAGGAACGGTCGTTATGCCTCACTAGCCCCAGGTTACAATCCGTATCCTGCAAATACGTCTATTGTTAATTCCTATTTATTTGCTACAAGATTACCTGGTTATACTCCTCCTCTTGAATCTACATCTGGCAGTGCCTTTAATGATATGAACCTATCGAATAAAACTGTTTATCATGCAACGGATAACTTAACTTTGACAGGTCAGTTTTATTATCGACATTTAGACCAGTCGGCGGTGGATGCATCACCACCTCGAACTGTATATGATCGCAGAAATAGAACTCATGATTTTATGGGTGCATTTAATGTAGATTGGGTTGCAAACAAAAAGATAAATGTAAATCTTAATGCTAACTATTCTAGGTTTCAGGATTTATATACAACGGACCAAAGAAAAGCGGACGATTTAGATTCACAACAAAGGACAGACAATGCAGTCACTGAGTTCCGATCAAGAGTGGATTATAAAATTTCTGAAAATCATGTGACTTCAGTGGGAGCAGAGAACCTACAAGATCAAATTTCATCTGCTCGGATTGCACCAGATTGTCGAAGAACTTATCCTAATGTTTGTTATGAAGATTTTAATCCAGAGTTAACCAAAGGCCAAACAATCAATGGGAATGCCTATCGTTTCCGAAATGCATTTTATGTACAAGACGAATGGCGAGTTTCGGACAAACCAAGAATTCAAATTGTTCCTGGAGTTCGTTATGATCATGATTCAATTTATGGTGGGGAATGGCTTCCTAAACTTGCAGTTCGCTACGATGTCACGGATCAGTTTCGATTTAGAGCAGCTAATGGACTTGGATATAGAGCACCAAGTTTCCAAGATTTATATTTTAATTTTTTAAATCCTGGAGTAGGGTATCGAGTTGTTGGGAGTTCAAATTTAAAGCCAGAACTTTCGAGAAGTTATAATTTTGGTTGGGAGTGGGATATCACAAAAAGGATTTGGTATAGCTCCAATTTGTTTCATAACAACGTAGACAATTTAATTGGATTTAGAACCAATCCGGTAAGAGATTCTTCTGGTCTGATGGTTTACCAAACATCAAATTATCAAAAGGCAACAACACAAGGAATTGAGTCTTCTCTCAACATCAGAATTTCCGAAATAGTTACCACAAGTGTCGGTTACACCTATACGAATACAAAAGATGAACTAACAAATCTTCCACTTGAAGGCAGAGGCCCACATCGTTGGAACTTTAGTGTTCGATTGGATGAAAAATCAAGTGGATTGTCTTTGTCTGTATTTGCTGTAGTATTCGGAAAACAACCATACTATTGTGTAAAAAATCCTTTCTGGTGTAATCCTGATCTTCCATCCAACTTTGATGGATTGGAGGCGTTGTTAAATAACCAAGCACAAACTAACATAACAAATTCGCTCAGTGCACTTCCTGCTGCTGTATCGGATTATTGTTCGGAAAATAATTTGTCTTATTGCACAACAAATCCAACTTATGGATACCGAATGGTGAACCCTCATACAAATTTAAACTTACGTTTGTCTCAAAGATTTTTTGGACACTTTCAATGGTTTGTAGGTGTTGATAATGCATTGGATGCTTGGGATTTACAGTACAATCCGCAAAGGCCTCGTTTTTATTATTTTGGATTGGATGGCAAATTTGCTTTTAGCGAAGTGAAAATGACTCCGGTAGAACCCCAAGTGAATTAAAAAATCCTTTCAATCTTTTCTTGGTTCCCGCAAGAATTCAGTATGCAAACAATCTATCTTGCGGGACCCGAAGTTTTTTTACCAAATGCTTTGGAGGTTCTTGCAAATGCAAAAAAACTTTGTGAGAGATTTGGATTTGATGCTCTCACTCCTTTCGATGGTGAAGTGACAGATCAAGTCAAACTTGCCAAAGCTAATCAGATTTTTAAAGAAAATATTTTACTGATTCAAAAATCGGATCTTGTAATCGCCAATTGTAATCCATTTCGAGGCGCCTGTGTTGATGATGGAACTGCTTTCGAAATTGGATACGCATATGGAAAAGGGAAACGGGTTTTTGGTTATCTAAAGGATAATCGAAGTTTACCGGAAATCGTAATGTCCAAAATTTCAACCAATCAACATGATTCTGGTTATGCGATCGACCAAGACGGATATTTGCTAAATGAAGACTTTGGTAACAGCATAAACTTAATGTTAGAATTCTCTATCTTAGATTCAGGCGGAAGTTTGGTTCTTGGAAATTTGGAGACTGTGTTGAAATTAATCAAACTTTAGGTTAAAGTAAAACCTGCGTTTCGTTTTCGAAATGTTTCTAAACCTAAGTTCCAAGTAGAATGATCTCCCATTAGGATTACTTTCTTTTTTGCTCTGGTTATTGCAGTGTATAAAATTCTTCGGTTGAGGATCGGAATTTCATTTAGATCTTCTGATTGGTAAGAGGAAATGGGTGGCAAGTAGAGTAGGATGGTATTGTATTCTGAACCTTGGCTTTTATGAATAGTCAGGAAAAAAGCAGGCTCATGTTCAGGTAGAGTGTCCAAAGCAAAAGAATACAGACGATTTTCAATGGGGAAAACCGCCCTTAATTCAGAATCAATTTTTAATACGAGTCCAATGTCTCCATTAAAAAGTTTTCGGATCTGATCATTTCTTTTGATGATGATTGGCATTCCTTCGAAGTAAAATGATTTTGCTAAGTGGCGGTATTCGATCTTTTGTGAATTAGAATGGAAGGAGGTTAAATGTTTTTTTGCTAAATCAAGGATTCGGTTGTGAATCGATTCGATCCCAAAAAAACCGTTCCTTAAAATTGTCAAACACCGATATTCCGATATTAGTCCATCTAAGATTTCCTTGTTTTGTTTTAAGGTTAAATCTTCTTTTTTCCAATCTAAGGCAGTGGACTTGACGGCTGTCTGTAAAAAGAAGTCTGTCCATAAAAAATGGATGAGGTCATTTTGTTTCCAATCTTTAAATGAAACGTCGTCTTCTTTGTTCGATTTTTCTTTTTGTAACCAAATAAAATCTGCTTCATCTGCGATTTGGTTGTATTCTAATACATCTGGGTTTGGAAAATTTTCTTTTCTGTCAGGATGATCAAATGAATTTTTTACCAATTCTGCAAATTGACTGAACTTGGAAGTGTTAGATGATCTATGATTTGTCTTTAATTCTGATACAAATTTTCCTTGTTTTTTGAATTCAATCAGAAGGTCTGATAATACTTCCCCTTGTCCTACTGAAGGCAATTGGTTTGGATCACCTAATAAAATTAATTTGGTTGTTTCCCCGATTGATTGTAGAAGTAAATTCATTACTTCTATGTCCACCATAGAAGTTTCATCCATAATGATTAAATCGTAGGGTAAGTATCTTTTTTCTCCGTAATATGGTTTGGTGATATTGGGGAAGATTTTTAATAAGTTATGGATAGTTTGCCCTCGAAGCGAAGAAACAAGTTCTTTTGTATTTGGGAAAAAACTTAAATTTTTTTGAATGGATTCGGTAAGCCTTTGTGCGGCTCGCCCCGTGGGTGCTACAAGTGCTATTCGCTTCGGATTTGGTAGGCTCTTAATTTCATCCAACACCTTTAAGATGAAGGAAACTACAGTTGTTTTTCCTGTCCCTGGTCCACCTGCAACAATTCGAAAAGAAGAAGTGGCTGATTCAATTACAGCTTGTTTTTGTTCTCTTGCGAGTGGATTTTGAAAGTTCGTTTCTAAATGAGAGATGATGGATTCAATTTCTGTTGTTTTTTTTTGTGCTTTTATTTCCTCATTTGATAGGTTTGAAACTAAGGCGTTAATATTTTTTTCAAATTGTCTTTTTTCTTTATATGTTTTTTGAAAGAATAACCTAGACTCTTTTCCAATCGATTCTAAATAAAAAGGAAATCTATTTTCGAAATTTGTTATGGATTTTTGGTCTGTAATCGAAAGAAAAAGATCTCCATTTTGTGTTGCTTCGATTAAGTTTGATATTAGTTCTGTATGTTCATCTGAGAGGTGAGGAAAACAATGGATGATCTCTTTCGCCATTTCCAAATAAGAAGAGTCAGTTTGTTTCATAAATAGTGTTTCTCCAAACTAACAGATGCTTCTTGGATGTAAGACAAGATTTCATTTCGAATTTTACCGAATGTTTCTAAAGTCCATTGGTTTTCTGAGGTTTTGAGATCAGAATAGATCCCTGCATTTTGGAAAGTGCCCATACCGCGTAAAAATAAATAGTAAACTCCTCCAAAACGATCTAAAGCTAGCGCCTCTCCATAAAGAGAAGATAGGTAGTCAAAAAGGATGAGGGCGTAAACCGATTTTTGGATCATGTATCCTTTTTCAACCACGGCTGCTGTGACCGCAGTGGTATCATAAAGATCATTTGGCAAAAGATTTGATTTGTAATCTGCAATGTAGTACTTCCCATCTTTACAAAACACCAAGTCGATGGCACCTTTGAGGTAATTTTCAAATCCCGGAGCCAACGGAGTTCCGGATTTTTCTAACATTTTTTGGACATACAAATGAAATTTTAATTCGGAAGATTTTTCTTCTGGTTTTAAATGACTCAAACAAAAAGTTGATCCATCCGCCAAAGTGATTTCTGCAGTCATTGCTTGTTTTAAAAGATCCAAAACATTTTTTTCTAAAGATTCAGCCGGTGTTTGATGTAATTGAATCGGATATTGGCGAAAGGATTGTGAGTATGCCCAGATCCATGAAGGGTGTTTGGAAATTTTTTCTACTTCTAAATCAAAAATTGAAAATTCACATAACTCAAGTATACGATGTAAAAAATTTCCAACTTTGGAACTGGAAGGAAGTTTAGATTTTGTTTGATAGGGTTCCGATTCGAGAGGTTCTTCGATTTCTTTTGGAGTTTCATTGTTTTGTTTTATCGGATGAGTTTGAGAGCTTTGTAAGCTTGTATAACTATGTTGCAATAAAATTCTTCCTGCTTTGACTTCAATAGGAAGAACAACTGGCTTTGTTTTCTTTTTTTTGTTTTCGATTACTTCTGTTGTCGTATTTTTTATTCTAATAAAATCAGAACGAGTTTGATTTCGAAATTGAAAACTATTTTGAGAGTTAGGAAGTTCTGAAAGTGTATCCTGAATCCTTTGCAGTTCGTTGAATAAAATATTTCCATATCCTGATTTTTGAAAAGAATCTTTTCCCCAAGATAACTTTGGTAGATATAATCTAAGGTTAGGTCTTGTTAAGGCGACGTATAGTAATCGTTTTTGTTCGTTTAGAAAATGTTTGAATTCATTTTGTTTTCCAATTTTTGAATCCCAGAGACTCAGTATCCACTTTCTTTCGTTTTTTTTGTTTTCTTCGATTAGGGTAGGGTATTCGTAATTTGAAATACTTTGTGCTCTGGTTCCAAAATAATATAAAAAAACAATGGGCCATTCCAATCCTTTGGAGGCGTGAATGGTTAGGATTTGAACGGCATCGTCTTCTGTTTCGCGGTCATATAGTGGTTCTTCCTCTGGTGAAGATTTGGTTTGTTTGAGTTTTCTCAGTTCAGCCAGTAATTCAGTCAGGTTTGCGTTGGATCTGATTTGAAATTCTAATAATCTTTGAAAAATTTGTCTGTAATTGGTTCGTTTTCTTTCCCATTCTAAGTTCTTTAAATCATGATTCCAAAGAACTTTTGTTTCATCCATCACAGAACGAAAAAAAGTAGCATACCGGTTGTCCCGAATGAGTTTTAACCAAACATCCATTAGGGATTTTTCATAGGAATCAATTGAATGTTCGTTGTATCGTGGCAGGTCTTCAGGTTTTACACCAAAAAGATCGGAGAATAAAATTCGTTTATAAGAGCGGGAACTATTTGATTCTTCTAGACACTCTAATAGATTTTCAATTTGTTCCGCTTCTCTTGACTGGAAAATCCCTCTTTGTTTGTAGATAGAGCAGGGGATTCCAGCTTTCGAAAGAGTTCTTTCAATTAATTCTGTGTCTTTTTTGCTGCCACATAACACAGCTATATCTTTCAATTTAACTTTTTGAACGGCAACAGTTCCTTTTTTTCTATAGGATAGAGTTTGTTCATTTTGTTGGAAGGATAGGATTTCGTTTTTGATTGACTCAGCCCAAATATTTTTCGCTGAGCTAACGTTCTGAATGTTTTCTTGGTATTGGATCACATGGATACCAAATTCATTCGGATCAATGTACTGGTATTTTATTTCCGAAGGTTCTGGATAAGATACTGGATGGTATTGGTAATCTTCTTTTTTTGACCCTGGTTCCTCAATTGGGAAAAAGTTAGTTTGCCCCAAATCTTTCTCTTGGTTATGGAAAAGTAGATTTAAGCCATTGATGATTTCTTTGGTGGATCGATAATTTGTAGTTAGACTCCCTTTGGAATTGTCAAAATCCGATGCTGCTTCTAAGTAAATCCCAATATCAGCTCCACGAAACCCATAAATACTTTGTTTTGGATCTCCAATACAAAATAACATTCTTGTTTTGTCTTTTGGGTCTACAAAAAGAGATTTAAAAATTTGGTATTGGTTTTTGTCAGTGTCTTGGAATTCATCTAGGATACAAACTTGGTATCGTTCTTTTAATGATTGGATCAAAGTATGGTTTGGGACTTTCACAAGAGTCTCGTGAACTTTTAAAATCATTTGATCGTAAGTTAAAGATTCACCCGTTTTTAATTGTTGTTTTGTATCTTCCACTAATTGGAGCGCTGTTTCTTGCAGAAACCATACTCCATTCATATCGATTTGATCGATAGGGAATGTTTCTTCTAACAAAGAAATTACAGCTTCTATGTTAGATTGGAGTTGTAAAGCCTCCGCATCCAAATTTTTTGCAACTGTTTTGCCGACTAATAAAAAATAGGCGAATCCTTGGTAGGTTGCTCCCTCGGAACTTCTTTTTAATCCAACAATTCGTTGTAATTCTATTTTGAGAAGTTCAGGATCCTTTGATTTGATAGCAGAGAGAAAACTTTCAAATAAAAGCCAGTTTTCCATCCATTTTTCAATGGTAACTTTGTTACCTTGGGTTTGGATGGATTGACCGACAGGGCCTCGCAAGGAATCAATGATTTGGGTTAGGGAAGTGACAATTATTTCAATGTTTGATGAACCAAGGATAGAATCTATTGTTATTGCTTTCGGGAAGTGGTAATTTTTTGTATTGGAAAGAATTTTTGATACAGCGATCGTAATACTCTCTTCGTTCTCTAAAGTTTTAGATTCAATTAGCTCTTTTGCCAATTGGTCTGATTTTTTTCCGCCCCAATGATTTCGTTTCAAAAGATAAAAATTTTTGTTTATGATTTCATCTGTACTCACCAAACGAACGTTTGGATTGTTTTGGGTTTCAATTGGGTATTCCTTTAAGACCATATTACAAAATCCGTGAATGGTTGAGATTGTTACTTGGTCTAAGTCACGTAAGTACCGATAAAAACCTGGTTTGTTCCCATTATCTGATAGTTCTAATATTTTTGCTTTGAGTCTTGCCTTTAGCTCTCCCGCAGCTTTTTCTGTAAAAGTGAGAATCAATGTATTTAAGATTCTATTTTCTAAGATGTTATTTTCTACATCATGTTTCATGATGTCGCCTAACATTTCCATGATGAGATAAGTTTTGCCCGTTCCGGCGGAAGCTTCTATGAATTTTGGTTTTTGAAGTAGGGGATGATCCATTTAAGAAAACCCCTTTTTTAATAGTGGTAAAAAAATATGAATCACTGACTGGATCGAAAATTCATTAAGCAAAACTTGTGTGTATGGGGAAAGTTTCATCAACCGGTTTTCAAATTCAAGGATCGTTTCTGACTCCTCATTTAAAAAATCATTCCAGAGTTGTTCTATCTTCGTTAAATCTGTTCCAATTTCCTCTAAATCATGTTTGGCGGAAAATAAATTGAGCCCAGCAGTGGGGATATATTTTGGATTTTTATCTGTGACCAATTGGAATATAGATTCCAAATACACCTTACAATCAGTTTCTGAAAGTTGAGTCATGTCGATCCAAACATTATTTTTGAAATCTTTTGAATTGGCGGGAATAATTGCCAAATGATTTCCTGTCACTCGAAACAAACAAGCACTCATCAATATATAGGCCATCTTTCCGAAATAATCTTTTAAATACTCGTTAGGATGTTTCGGTTTATCATAGAGACTACCAGAATAAAACCAATAGTACATTCCATCTTTTTCGATTATATTTTCCCATTCCCCAACAAGCGTATGTGTTTCCGAAACTTCGTAGGGGCTCAGTTTTTTGCAATCTCTTAGCCCTGTATCACCAATAGAAACAGCACTATGATAAACTAACCGATCATCTGGATGGAAAAGTGTTTCTTTGATGACAGAAAATCTTTCTGCAACGATTTCTAGTTCGTCTAAAAGTTTTTCTGATGAAACGATATAAAATGCTCCATAAGGGAACTCAGCATTTTGTTCTGCTTTGAGAGTGAACTCTTGAAGATGGGTTTGAATTTTATTTCTATTCCAGGTCCATTCCTTTTCAGTGACTAAAGATTCTGTAAAAATTGGAATGAAGATGGATTTGATGGTGAAAATTTCTAACTGGTTGAGTCGGAAAGGTTCTTCTTTGGAATCTTCTTCCTCGTCCCAAATTTTTCCCATGTTTTCTGATAAGGATCCTAAGATGGGATTCTTTAATCCATTCGTAAGTTGTTGTATAGAAAGTTCATTTGTGATTCGAGAAGAGGTTTCTTCGAAGACTAAATCTTCTGGGTTTGTAAAATTAGGATTTGGAAATTCGTAACCTTCTCCTATAAATCTTTCTAAGTTTCTAATATAATCAAAAGATGGGAAAGGATTTTCATCGTAGAATCGACTATAAGATGTTAGCGGCAATTCCACTGCCTCTTTGACCTCCATTGCACTCATTACTTCGAAAAGAGTAGAACAAGGCTCAAATTCTTTATCTTCTAAAGTATTTTTACCTACATAAGAAAAAGTGATACTTTCTTCTGCTGATAAAATTGATTCCCAAAATAGCGATTCTTGGATTTCCCTTCGATTAAGATCCCATGGTTTGGAATCATACCTTCTTAGGTTAAATCGAGATCGATCAATCGAACCAGGGAACTTTCCTTCGCCAAGGCCCGCAATGTAAACATGCAAAAACGGAATAGGTCGCATTGGCTGTAAAAGAGAAACGGTGACACCTTCGGTTAAATAATTACCACGTTGCATGGGGATATCAGAAAAAATTTCTTCCGTTAGTAGGGAGATCATTTCTAAAAAATCATTTGTTTCTTCCCAATCCGATTCACACCAGGATTGGATGGAACGTAACCATTGGTTAAAATAAATTCTTTCTCTTTCCCATTCTGCTTCGAAAAAAAATAATTTTTGGAATAAGTTCTCAAGAATGGAATAACGTTTTTCTTTTGGTGCCTTTAATATTTTTTCTTTTAGTTCAATGCGAATTTCTTTGATTCGATTCCATATTTCTACAAATTGAATGATTGTTTTTTCTGAAGAGATTTGTTTCGTTACAATTTGTGTTTCAGTCCAAGCAGACTCTTCATCAGCAACCATAGAGACAACTGCTCTTTTGAGACCAAAAGAAATTGTATATGGGTTGTATTCGTTTTCTTCTTCGTAAATGGAACCTAACGAATCAATCAATTCCAGAACTTTGATAGAAGTTTCCTCTTCATTTAAGTCGTTTGGCCCGGTGATGAGTGGATTTTTAAATAGAGTATGAATATCTTCTTTTTCGAATCGATCGTTTTTGATGCAGCGGAACAATGTTGATAATGCTAAATAAAGTTGCGAAGTGTCTTTTGCCACTAAATCAGTGATAGAGTAGGGTATTTTGATAAGATTAGGTAGGTTTGTTTCGTTATCCGTTGCATAAATTCCACCATCAAACACCCATTCTACGGCAGATCGGTATTCATTCATATTCGGAACCAAAATTGCAAAATCAAGTAAATTCAAATTTCCTTTATTTGAATTAATTTTATTCAAAATATCATGAACAATTGATTCTATTTCTCGATATACAGAAGGCGCATTCCATACGCGGACGGTTTGGTCTTCTAAATAGTTATCTTCTTTGAGTGGTTCTTCTAATAAAATGGCTTTTAATTTGGAAAGCATACCTCCACTCATAAATTTTGATTTTTGTTTGTTATAAATCTCTTTTGAAAATTCTTTTGCCAAAAAAGATTGTGGTTTGGAAAATTTAGATAAAAAGTTTTTTGTTTTCTCCGGATTTTTCCCAATGGTTTTACCATTATGAAATTGATAGATATGAACGTGTAATTCTGAATCTGAATGCCCAGCCGCTTCTTTCAAAAAGTCGATGTAGGTCCCGGAAAGGTTCGACAAACAAAACAAGTGTAAGTTGCCTCGGAGTGGCAATCCTTTTCCTTCTTCCAAATAGTGGAATAAGTTTTTTGGCTTTGTTTTATCTTTGTAAATCTCTGAGTAAATATTTTTTTCCAGTTCCCAATATGGATCTTTTTTAATTTCGCTTGGAAGGTTTTTTGTTTCCAAACCAAGCCAGTCTTTAATCCAGTTTTCTCGATTTAATTCATAATCTTTGAAATACCTAGTTAGTACATCGGCGAGATAATACATTTTTGGAATTTCTTCAAGATACGTTTGGATTTCCGGAAATTTTTTTAGTAGAGAGTCTTGTTTTTGATAAAGTAGGGCAAAACAATCACGTTTGACTGTTTCATATTGGTATAATGCGGAGTCTTCTTCGTATATTTGTATATTCTTATTTTCGAAAATGATTTTTAAAATCGCTTTTTCTAAAAATGTAAATTCTATATTTAATGAAAGATGAGACGGATCAAATTTTGGTAAATTTAGTCGCAACCAAGGGATCAGGTTTTGATTCGGAACCACTACCAATGGTCTTTTCAGAGGGTTTACTTTTTGGTCTTCTGCAATTCGTTTCCCAAGTTCGGTGGTAATTTCATCCAGATGAAGACCTGCGTAGTAATGTATCGGCAACGGGTTTCCCTTTTTTGGTAATTCGTACTGATTCTAATCCCGCAACGATCAAAGTCCATTCTAATCTATTTAAGAATTGGAAAAATAAATACGGGGGCGCCACTTCCGGCTATCCGCTCCAATCTTTTGCTTTGCAAAAGGATTTCCGCTACTATCCGGGGCGCATTAGATTTTTGTTATCTGGTTTGTTAAAAAGGAAGTGATTTAGTAGATCAAAATGGGAGAGGAAACCCTCTCCCAAACAACGGTGAGTCGTTATGAGTGAAATTGATTTTTATTCACTTTCAAAACGAAGTGTCGATGCAGTAGATGTGCTGTGTTTGAAGGTTGTTGTATATAGAGACACAGGTTTTGGAACCGCATACATTGGATCAATATTATCGATCGCAAGGGCCAATCGACTACCAACAGGGAAGTCGTGAGCCACAGCTTGCAAGTCAACAATTAGGTCTGTGTCTTTTCCTTTGACACCGAACAGGGTTGCTGTTCCGTGTGTGATCAACTTTCCTGTTCCCCAAAAATCAACTTCATACAAATAGACAACAACGTGAGGTGCATTGTCGGAACTATTGATTTTACCTTTGTAGAAAGTTCTACCTCTCAGTTTGAGCGAAGTGGTGAGTTGGTCAGAAATATAAACCATTGCATTTGAACGATCGATCAAATTAACATTGGTTGTCACTGGCACGGAAACGGCACCATCTAAGATTTCGGATAGAAGGGGAACTCCGGTTGTAGCGTTTGTCCCGCCCGAAAGGATTGTATCATTTCCATTCGATGTGTTCGCAGTGGTTGTGATTTTTCCTGGAGTGAGAAGACCCATAGGGCGCAGATGGTATGTTCTTTCCACCTTATTTGGATTAGGCCAGGAGGCATAAGTCACTCTGGAAGAAGAAAATCTTTTTTGAATGGAAACCTTCGGTTTTGTCATGATTCCATTTTGGACTCCTTTTAACCAATAATCAAACCAATCATACGCATTGGTCCAAACATAGTTTTCAATTCCAAGAACTCCTCCAATTTCTGCTGTAGCATGAATTCCATTGTTCAAATCTAATTTTTTTGGTACTGTGAGTTGCTCAAAGTAAGGAAGGATTTGATTTGGTTGGAATAAATTGTCTTGTGAGTTGTTGGAAATGTAAACAGGTTTTCCTGCCGCATTCAAAGCCGCAACAGCACTGTTTGGTGATCTTTCACTTGCCCATGCCAAAACTGTTGCCACATCTCTTGTGTCTAAAAGTTTTCCAAAATTTTCTGCAATGATAGGATCCATTCTTCCTGTAATATAACCGGCAGTGACAAGTAATAATCCCCAAACCAGTCTTGGAGTTTGATTCCCATACAAAGAGTCTGGCAAACTTCCCCAACCACTCATGGCAACGGCTGTTTTGATTCTAGGTTCTTTACTTAGGCCAAGAAGAGAAATTCCCGCGCCGTAAGAAATACCCGCAATACCAATGTTTGTCGGATTCACAGGAGCATTAGCCAATAGGAAATCAATTCCTTTGGAAAGATCTTCCATGTCTTTTGGACCTGCTACATTGATGAGTCCGCCAGAAGTTCCAAATCCTCTAGTGTTATAACTGAACACAACGTACCCTTTTTTTGCAAGTTTAGCAGCAGGTACAATATACTCATATTCGTTAAGAGCCCAACTGTTGACAAAAATCACGGCAGGGAAGGGACCTGTTCCTGATTTAGGAATGAATAAGTTCCCTGTAATTTTCACACCATCGTTACTTAGAAACGAGATGTTGTCATTGAAAGTGAAACTTCCATCGTTTTCTTTTGCAAATGCAGATTGAATGTCTTTTGCATTCGCCGCATTGCTCAGTTGGAGAGCTTCCGGAGTTGCCGAAGTGCTGGAGTTTGTTCCATTTAACACACCTAATACGGCAGCATTGTCTTTTGAGTTTTGGTTTCCGTTTTGTCCGCAAGCCACCAAGAGAAAGATCCCAAGTGGCAAAAGCAGACGAAAGATTTTTTGCTTTTTCATAATTCGCCTCTGAATTGACTCAAATTTACCACGATTGCGTTGAAATGGCGTCCAAGATGGCGATTTTGGACGATTTTTTAGGTCTAATATCATAATTTTGTACCAATTCTAAGTACAGAGGGGACGCAAAAGGTTGACGGAAGCGTGCATTTCGTCCGAATTTTGCTAGATGTTCGAGTTTTTTGGTTCATGGCTCCAGTTCGGGGTTTGGTATCATTTCATATTAGGCCTTGGGATTCTTGTGAAAGAAAAGGGTTCCAAAGGATTTCCCTTTGCCATGATCGCTGCTTTTTCGGGTGGGACTTTGATTTTTTACGCCTATCGTCTGTATGTTGGGTTCGAATTTAAAATCTCCCTTTTGAATCATGGATATGTGCCCATTATTTTTTTAATCCCAGGCAGTATGCAGTATACAATCGAACAGTTTTTAAGTTTAGAACCAGTCCCTTTATCTGGATTAAAACGGTTGTATCCAACTTTTTTTGTGGTTCTTCTGCTTCTTCTTTTGGAATGGAAGGCTCCTCATCTCCTGTTACAATCAATGAATCAAAGTTTTGCGGGGGCAGATTTTTCTGTACCAGAAGTAATTTCTGCCATAGGTTGTGTCTACTGGGTTGGTACTTTTATTTGGATGATCTATCAATATAGAATGATCCTCTATCGAAATCCTAATAAAGAAGCAAAGTTAGGCGTACAAGTTTTGGGAATGATATTAAAAGGAAACATTACCTTTGCAAGTTTTATCTTTTTTAGTACATTCTTTCGTTGGCATACAGGAATATATTTTACAGCAGGGCTTGCCACACTGATGGCAGTAGTTGCTTTTATCGGAACAGAAATCAATCACGAATTGTTCAAAGATATTTTGCCGGGGCTTCGCCAATCCTATCGAACTTCTCGGATCCTAAACTTGGATTTAGAAAAACTTCAAAAAGACTTGGACTATTATTTGAAAGTTGAGTGTATCTATCGAGAAGAGGATTTGAGTTTAGCCTCCCTTGCTGAGAAGTTAGGAATCAAGGATTACCAACTCAGTGAATATATCAATGCTTATCTTGGTATTAACTTCAATCGTTTGATCAATGAATGTCGCATTTCAGAAGTCTGTCGTCTTCTAGAAGAAGAACCAAAAGCCAACTTGTTGTCTCTTGCTTACCAAGTTGGTTTTAATTCCAAAGCAAACTTCAATTTAGCATTTAAGGCATCTAAAAAAGTTTCCCCAAGTGAATATGCAAAGTCAGTGGGGAAGAGTTAGTTTACTTTTTCCCTTTCGGTTTTTTCTTTGATACTGTATATCCTAGAATGTTTGCCATCTTCCAGATCATTTCTAAATGCTCACCTGCAGATGTGATACTTGATTCTGTTTTTGAATCTGGCAATACAGAATGTAAATGAAATTCATTTGTTCCGAATCGAACCACATCGGGAGTCATATGAATCCATGTATGCCAACCATATTCACGTTCCTCAGGGTAGAAGGTAAGTAAAATCCCCGCACTGTCAATTTTTGGCAAATCAGGAATTTTATCGTTTAACTTGCGTCTGGCTGCCATGTCTAACATGGTGCGTGTTTCAGAACTAGATTTAGTTTCTTTCCAATGTTTTTGGATCAAATCGTCTCCTTTTTTGCCAAACCATCTCCAAAGTAATGGTAATCTTAACCCCAAAACTTCTTCATAAATACTAGAATCATAGGATTCATGGTTTGTCATATCCAAACGTCTAATAATAAGTTTTGAAATCGTTTCAAAAGAAGAATCACCCTCTAACAAAAACAATTTAGCAGCAAGTAAATCAGTCCATACATACCAATCGGGTGTTGGTTCTTCGAGAAGTGGTTTGATTTGATCTGCATCCATTGTAAGAACCTTTTTCCACTTTAGAGATTCTGGTTCCATCACCCGCATAAATTGTAATAAATAAGTTTTCCATGATGAGTCAGCATAAGGCAGTTTGAAAATTTCCAGAAAATATGGATATACTCCTGGACCTTGTATAAACAAGGCTTTGATTGCTTCCCACCTATCATAAGATCCTGAATATTTGTATTCATCCATAGAATATCGTAAGGATTCTACAAGCCAAGGACCTCCATATCGAATGACATCCTCATGTTTGTATTTAGTTTCACGAATTTTCTCGAATACATGTTGGATACTATACTTTTCAGGATGGAGGATGGCCTCAGGTAATAAATCTTTCTTTTTGGACAGTGCGGAAGCATATTTATCTGAATTATCAAATTCAGGTGCTTTTTCACCCGTGAGTGTTTCCCATGCACTCCTTGCTTCTACTTCGATATATGTCCAAGAGTAATCCACCATTGGATCAGGGTCTGCATAGATATGATACCAAAGATAATCTTTGAGTTTTGCAATTTTTTTCTTTTTAATACAACGGATGATTCCATAAACTCGAACCTGGTCTCCTTTGTTCCCAAGAATCCTTTCAGCAAAGTTCAAATACTCTTTGTTATCTGGTTCCAGAAACAAAAGGCCTGCTACATAACATGCCTTTAGGTCAATTGCAATTCCAGGATCATTGGATTCATCAACTTCTGCAAAGAATTTAGAGAGCTCTTGTTTTGCTTTTTCTGGCTCCATCTTTGCCAGGGCAAGTGCCGCCTCTGAGATATTAATGATCAGACGTAATTCCAAATAGGATCCTTTTTCTCTCCCTTTGATTTGGGAACTCCTCCTTAAATAATCCGCAATGACTCCCGTATATTCACTTAGTCCTAAATGAGCACATACGGAAAAAGCATTCCCTACACTCACTCCAAAGTATTTGAAGTGATCGCTGTAACTAAAAAGTTTTTGAATTAGTTTTATGGAAACTTCATCTAAAGTTAGAATTCTCTCCTGTAATGCTTCATTCAAATGAGTGTAGACAGTAAACATATTGTTTAAGGTGGGGCCTTCTTTTTGTACTTTATCTTTGATTTCTTTTATATTGTCAAGGGTCTCGAAAGTGCGCCATGCTGCATCAGCTAATATGGATCTGGATTCTTTATGATCACTATTGATGAGAGCCTCTACAACATATTCCATTCTGGGGTCATCTTGTTTGAGTTTATGAACCGCTTCTCTAAGTGAAACCATTGATCTATCGTCGTCTAACATGCCGATGGTTTTTGTTATTCCGCAAAAAGCTTTTTTGTTTTCCGCATCGTACTTCAGGCCTTGTCGGAAAGCTGCATTGATCGCAACTGAAAGCCGTTTGTCTAGTTTTTCCGGGTTATATGGCCAAGTATTGTATGCACTATCGGTTCGTTCTCGAAAGTAATCATCGATAAGCCTTTTTAGGTTTGTATCGTTTTTGGAAATTTCTTTTAGAATGGTATCATGTGCTGCTACATCTTCAGGAAATTCTTCAATCAGTTTGAATAGGTCTACTTCTGATTTTAGTCGCGATTCTAGTTCTTTTTTTGAGATTGTTTTTAGATTGGATAATCCTAAACTCTCATTATATATTTTTAAATTTTTGGGATCGATGTGTTTTGGATCAGCATTGGAAAACGTTTGAGATCTAATCTTTTCTACTTTCTCTGATGCAACGTTGAATAAGGTTTTTGACTTACCTTCTAAATAATTGAGTATGTGTTGGCTGAGTGTGGGTATGATTTTCCCTTTGGATTTGTTAGCAAGTTTGATGGTCTCTTTACATGCATCATCATTTTTAAAATAAAAATGATGTAGGATCCAGTAGGCGGCTAAATTGGGATAATTTTTAATATCTGTTTTTTCTTCCTCCCAAATGGCAAAGGAAGGTGCATCTGCGAGTTTTTCCGTAAATGCATAGGCTGGATCTCCATAACTATGGCCAAGTAGCCAAGAAGATCTTTCAAACATATCCAAAGAATTGTGATAGATAGGTTTTTTTTCATAATATTTTGTAGCTTCTTTTTCAAATGCTCTGATGACACTATCTTTGATTTTGGAAACTAAAATTGGTTCTTTTGGTTTTTTCTGAGAGTCTTCTTCTTCGAATTCTTCTTCCTCTTCATCATCATAACCTTCGTTTGATTCATTATTCCAGTTGTCTAAAATAAAATGGGTGATCGAATAATAAGGAAGGTTCTCGAGTTCTCCTATTTCATGGTTATAATGATTTACCTCGACAGATTCATTTTCATTAGGAAGTAAGTTGATCCATGATGTGTCTCCTCCACCGTCCGAAGCAAAGGCATATGAACCATTAAATAAAAACATAAGTCCGCTGTAAGTGCCAACTAACCAAGAAAGTACTTCTTCAGGATCCTTTATTTTGATTAATCTTTCTGTAGAAGAGATAGCATATTCAAAACCACCATCTTCATTTTCCTCCATTTCTTCTTCTTCGGCGGAGTGGTGGTCAATCATATTCCAAACATCTGCTACTTCATACATAATGGATTTGTAGCCTTTTTTTAGGTTTTCCCATTCTAAAATTTCTTTCCCAGGCTTAAAACCATACATGGATTCGAAGTCTTTTAAAAAGTTTTGGTCTAGTTTGTTTTTAGTTTTTTCCACTGCCTTCTGAAAAGTATCGCGCTGAGATTGAAATACTAACATACGATCAATGATAATCTCTTTTAGGTTTCCAGAGTAAAAATCCGCCTTTTGAAAATCTTTAGTTGTTTGTTGTTTCATAAAGTTAATTCCTTATTAAATGTTAAGAAAGATTCAGAGTAGTGGTTCCCAAAAATTTTAAACCAAAACTCTCCTGAGTTATCTTTCTCAAATTGTAGTAAATTCATTTCAGGTGTTAATCTATCGTATAGTGGATGAGGAGTTAGAGTCAATGTGTCTAAATTAAAGTTCAATAGGTGTTTTTTTGCAGGTTTTTTGTTTCTATCTCTTAGAAGCAAAGTGAGATTGGATTCATCTTCTATATTTAAGTCAATGAATTCTAGATAGGATCCAAAATATGATTTTATCGATTCGTCATATAAATCAAGAATGCTTTTTAATTCTCCGTCAGAATTACGAACCTCAAGTTTAGAGTCAGAATATAAGAAAATTTTCTTCGAATCCATTTTTACTTTCATAGGTGCACCACTCGTTGAAAATTCCGAGACCAACTTTCCGTCCAAATCAAGTATGTAAGCGATTTCTGAATTGTTTTCTGTCACAAGAATTTTATTTTTACTTAGTTGTTTTAGGTTATTGAGATTTAAAAAGTCTAGTTGACTATTTAAAGTTTCCCAACTGGCTCCATCCCAACGATGGATGAGCCTCCTTCCACCTGTATTAGCAAAAATTGCATAAGTATATTTTCCAATATTAAGGATTTGGTAAGGTGCAGAGTTTGCTAATTTTGGTGAAGGAACACTAAAAAACACATCATCTTTGAAGTATAAAATAGACTGTGAAGAACCAAACAATGTACAGTCTGGATTTGAATCAAAAGGATTATCACTTGCAAGATAATAGCCAATGGGGAATTCGTAACGAGTGATTTTTGATCCATCATTCCTATATAGAATGGGGCTTTGGTTCCAAGAACCAATCCAAAGATTGCCAAAACAATCTCGTTCAAAAAGTATTCTTTCGAATCCGGTTATAATTGATTCTTTTTTTACATCATTGGTGACTATTGTTTTAATTTCTAACATCTTGTTTTTTTGAAAACTTTGATGCAAAATGGAAACTATACTTGATTAGGCAATTTATTTTTTATTTTAGCATTTTTGAATATAAAAACCATGAATATCGCTACAATGGTTTATGTTTCGTCTGAATTTTTACATCGATGTAATGACTGGTTCATTTTCAGTATAGTCTCATAGAATTCTTTAAGACAATTGAATGCATTTATGGTGTGGAGCTTTGGGAAATTAGTTCGCACCAGTTGTTATAGAGGTTTTTTGTGAATTCGTCGAAGCTTTTAGATAAAACGAAAGCAGAACAAACAAAGGAAATAATCGAACAAGTTACATCCAACATATATTTAATGCTAACGTAAGGTTTATAATTATTTCATCCATTGTGAATTGAACTCGATACATTCTCTACAAAAAAGAATCTAATTCTTTGATTCGGAACACGATGTACATCTTTTTAGTAAATTCAATATCATAATATCATTCGATATACTGGAAAATTATTGTATTTTAAAAACCCAATGCCATCCTCATTAGCGTCTGTATCAGGATTTTAGTATTCTTTTTGTAAAGCATGTATTGAGACAAAACTGTAAAGGATGTACGAGTACACTCAAAAAAGCCCAATCCATAATGCGACATAATATACATTATGGGAAGTCCCATATTGCTTCATAATTAATAGTATCTAAAATCAAAATAATGCTTCAAAAGTAAAAGTATTCGAAGTAACATTCT
>NZ_RQFW01000004.1 GCF_004770145.1 Leptospira bourretii
CCAAAACTGGACAGATGATTTGTCCCCAGAAGATACAACAAGTCTTGCCAATTGGTTGAATACCAATGGTTATGAGTCAAATCTTATGGGTGCTCTCACCAAAGCAGCCAGAATGGATTATCTTCTAAGATCCTACTCCGGTGAAAACATTGAAGAATACATAACTTCCGCAGGTAATAAACTGGGAAGTCCTGTCACAGAAGAAGAAAAACAATCTATTTTACTCAGCCAAGCCGGTCTTTATGACCCAACACATGCCAATGGAATTGATCCATTTTTTACCATCCAACAAGGGGTGTTTCTAAATTCTTATTCTTATAAAACTGGTTTCTCAGAACTGGCTCTTTCTTTAAAAGAAGAGAGTGTGAAACTTGCAGTTGCTAGTATTGGATACAAAGCAGAAGAAGATAAGAAAAAATTAGCTTGGGACATTTCCAACAAAGTAGTCAAAGTAGAATCTTACTTAAGTTATACGCAAATTACCCAAGCGGGACAGGCAACACCAACAGAAAGTGTACAAGTTACGAACCGCCTGAGAGAGTTAGAATTCCAAGCAGAACACCGTTTAGGAAATTTTTTATCCATCATAGAAGAGTATAACAGTTATTCTTATGATACAACCAAAGAAGACCAAAACCCATCTCTCAAAGTATTATTA
>NZ_RQFW01000006.1 GCF_004770145.1 Leptospira bourretii
TCTTCGTTAACTTTGAATACCAAGGTTTTGAAGAAACAATCCTACGTTTGAATGCTATTTTTTTGGATCAAGTCGAGTCCCTCTTTTGTAAATAATCAGCAGATTACGTTGCGAAGCACCCATTCATAAAAGGGGTGTAGAGATTTAATAAGAGATGATGTTTGCTTTGTTTCTCGAGTCGATGGATTTGTTAACAAACATTTTTTCTGATCTGCCGACCAGTTTTGCATTTTCACCTTTTCCGCCGCCACAATCAGCTGGTAAAAAATTTAACTGCGAAGCATAAGGAATGTAAACTGGCGGTTGAAAGTCTTTTTCATCGAGGTATTCTCTCGCTTCCGCAAAGATAACAAATTCGTCTTCACTTTCTTGAGGTAGATTTTGGAAACATATGCATACCCTTTGCCCTTCTTTGATATCTATTTCCAGCAGAGCCGGCTCCTTTGAAGTGTAAGTATCAATCACCCGGTTTTTTGCGTAATTATGAATTCTGACTGCAAAGTATGTTAAACGAAGGACATGTTTTCCGGGAGTCATGTAGAACTGTGATTTCCCGTCTACTTTTCCAATCCCAATGATCCCAAGAGAGAATCCATAATCCTGAAGGTTCTCTTCAAAGTCTTTACCATCGATACTAAGAATTAGAAAATTAGAAATTCTTAATTCTGCTAATTTTGAAGTATCGCTTGGTTGCGGATCGTCTGGATGGTTTGGGTAGACATAATACTTTGTGCAATGAGTTGTTAATAATAATAGGAGTATGAGTCGTAAAACTTTTTTAAATGATAACAAGTTGCTTGAAATACGCATAGGATTAAATCATAATATTTCGCTAAATAGTCAAAGAGAATATTGCTAAAACTTGAGTCAAATTTATTTTTCTAAGGCGATCCTCTGTAATCAGAATTCCCGAATGAGTTTTGGCTTCGGGCTGTAAGAATATAAATGATGGCTGCGATGGACGATAACCATTACGATCGAGGTGACTAACAACTAACATGCGATTGGTCAATAAATTGGTGAATGTTTTTTGGCGCATCGAATCCGTTAGTTGATTGGCACTTATTTCTGTAACGACCGCGCTATCCGCTCCAATCTTTCCGATCTGTTCGTTGATTAAAATAAGTCAGTTTATGGAAAGGATTTCCGCTGCTATCGCTGGCGCAGGGAATTTTCGGTGAAAACAATCATTAGTTAGGAAATGTTTAGTTAAGATTGAAAGAACTGATTAGAATCAAGATTGATTCTGGCCACAAATCCCAATTTGGCATTGAGACGAACTACTTGTAAAAGCGGAAAAAAAGTGAGATTTATGCGAACTACAGAAAAACTCAGAAAATATTTTGGCTATACGCATTTCGTTTAACACCTGCAGACGAGTGTCTATCTGTATTGCAATTAACCCCCACCCATCCCCCTCACCAATCCTCCACAAACCGAGAGACGGAAACTGCGCACTGCAATCCGCTCCCGTGTTAGGTGGTCTCTGCAACACCTACTCTTGGAAAAAAAGCGCTTAAGAGAAATCACTCTCTTTTATACTTCGGTGTGCTCCCATTGTTTGCAAGCTTTGATTCAATAATCTCTTCTATAGAAGAGAAGGATTCCTTATATCCTTAGCAATCAACTGATCACTCTTTTTTGGAACATAGTCTTTGTGAATCACTAGAAATCGATGGCTTCCGATTGTATTTTGTCTTCAAAATCATTCCCGTTTGCATCTAGCATCTAACTTAACGAACATCTTGTTCGCTATTATAGTTTTGACGAGGCTCAGGCGGATACGAAAGTTGGAAAATACACAAGCAGTTCATGCTCTTCTTCAGGTTTCCAAGATTCTATACTAGTTTTTAGAACATCTAGGTATTGCTGATAATCTTGGTTACCAATCTTGGGGATCGATTTATGAACAATTACAACTCGCTTTTGAGTAACCCAATCTAAATCGGAAAGGCAATCTTCAAGAGCATTCCAGTTATAACTAAAATAGCCTGGGAAATTTAACACTTCATAAAGAGCAGATAGCAACTCATGGGTCGTTGTAATATTTTCGTGAATAATCCCTACAAAATCATCACTATGATTTTGTAGAACATCATGGAGGGATGCATAACATGAGAAGTCCGCTTCTGTAAACATCTTCTATACTTCCTTATGGATTCAGCCTAATAAATGAGTCGTAGTGATCAGGCGTATACCACATGTCACCATTAGCACCGCGGACAATTCGTTGCGGCCCCGGTCCCTGAACACCAGGTGTTGGGTGAACATACTCAGTGTAATATCCATCTGGTTTGACTGGCAACTCAGGAGTTGTTTTTCCCGGCAAAGGCCTGTTATTGAATATTGAACCATCGTTTCTATGCGGAAATCTACCACCTTGTTCAATTCTTTGCAGGGTCGGTTTTAGGTCAACAGTACCTTCAAGGACTTTTCCAGTTCTTTTATCAACCACCCGAACACCATCGATAAACCGGGTTGTCCCTTTAGAAGCGGTGACTTCAACCGCTTTACTCCCTCCAAAAATTCCTTTTACTCTTTGACCTATTCTAGAGGCAGAATTAGATATAGCCTTAATTGTATTTCCAATGATAGGTATACCTTTTAATGCTGCACCAACCCTTCCCCAAGGTGTTATCGATGCAGCACATATTGCTGAGCCCACTCCTCCATCTACACATTCTTTAGCCGTCTCTACCGCTAAATCTTTTGCTCCTTCTACTGCATCATCAATTCCTTCATTGATTTTCTTAGCACCGTCAGGCCTTAGGTTGGATTGGAGTGTGTTAGTGAATAGTAATCCATTCCCCTTAATATAACTATCATCGTTATTATGCACCCAAACCCCGACTTCCCCCACAAAGTAGGTATGATATTCTTCCACCTCAAAGTTATAAACGGTCTCTTTCCTCTCATCTATCGTAATGTTAGAAACAACCAGTTCCTTTCCATCCGCACCAAGAGCCACATCCCCAGGATGTAAATCTTTTGCCTCTACCCAATCAGTAGTTTCTATAGAGAACTTCTCTAAGGCATGACCTTGTTTTTTCACACGGAACGGGTGGTTCCAAGTGGTTTCGAGGACTGTTCCATCAGCAAAAGAAACAGTGTAAATAGCATCTGTTTGTCGGATAAAGGTGTTCACTACCTTGCGGTAAGAGACTTCCCCTGTTTCATCGGATTTGGAAAGAACTAAATCTCCAACTTGGATGTCTTCAATGTTCTTTAAGCCCTCTTTGGTATGAACTTTGGTTCCGGCGACAAAACAAGTTCTATCTACGAATTGACCTGTCTTTGGATCTATCCAACCAGAGTGATCACCGTATGTACCACCAAGTTGGTCGGCGAAATCGGAGACATTCCCTTTCATTCTTTCCCAAACAGAATCTCTAGTTGTATGTTGATCTCTTTTTGGCTTACCGTTGATTTCTGCAGACTTATTCTGAACTAACGTTTCTTTTTCTTCGTCAGTTAAGTCATCCCAGCTACTTTTGCCTTCAGGAAATTTGATTGGGCCTTTGGATTCTAACCACTTCTTCTTCGCTCGGTCTACTTCCATATATTCGCCGTGAACATTTTCGGCAATACTGTCCATAGCACCCATGAGTGCACCTTGCGATGTCACGACACTGTTTCCAACAATGTCTCCATAAGCAGGGTTGTTATTGTTGTTGTAACTACCAGAAAAACCTGATTGAGAAGAGTATTCTATTGTGCTGCCACCATTGGTGTAAGATACACCGAATCCACCATCTTTCGAATAGTTTGCACTGACTGTATGGCCATTATAAGAACCTTCATAGTTAATTCCCCCTCTCTGAGAAATCCCTAATGAATGGTCGCCATTAGCGGTGTTACTAGAAACTTTTACACCAACTCCATCGCGCTGATTAAACGTTAGTGCCTGACTTCCACTTGTCTTATCCGTAGCCTTATCATAGTCATTACGAGCAACAAAGGCTCCAAAACCTTCTTGGGCGTTATAAGATAGACCTCCAGAATAGTCTCCATTTGTGACTCCAACTGATGCTGATAATCCCGTTTTTTCCGAGTAAGAGAGTCCCGAGATCGCTCCATTGGAGTTTTTATATCCAACCTGGGCCCCAAATCCGCCGTTCTGGGTATAACTCACCCCTGCGACAAAATTACCAACCTTGGCCCCAACACTAGCCCCAAAACCTTCCTTCTCGCTATAGGTTACCCTAGCCCCTAACTCAACAGATCCTATTTTCCCTGTGACTCCAATACTTGCGGCAAATCCACCATGTTCAGAATAAGATGCATTTGCAACGCTGACCCTAGCGGCACCGACACCAAACCCAAAGTCAACACTGGCGCCAAATCCATTATCATAAGAATAGTCTACACTTACCTTTGTAGTAAGACCGCTTAAAATTAAGCTGGCGGTTTCCGTGACGACAGATGCAACATTGGTAACCACACCCAAAATCCCGCCATTTCCAAAGGATTTGAGCATGGCAAGTGGATTCAATCGATCTACAATCGGGATGGAAGACAACACAGCATCCACTGCCTTAAGGGTATCTAAGTTTTTGGCAACGTATGTGGCAGCCATCGGGCCACCTAACGATTTGGCAGATTTGACAAACGGATCACCCTGAACCGATTCTCCCTCAGCTTTGATCTCGTTGTACATCTCCTTCATCTTAAGAATAGGATAGTACTGATTGAAGTGGTGAGTTCCGAATGTTCCCCCCACTGTCGGTCCAACCAAGTAACCAGAGTTCTTCGCTGATTCGATCATGGCTTCTTTACCTTTTTCATCAGCTGAGTTAAACTCAAACATCTTTTGCGGATCGGTTGCAAGCTGGCCTAACGCAGATTGTGCAGCCTGGGCGACTCGTGCCATAGCCTTTGGATCAAGCATTGTTAAACCGACTTCACGGTTTTCTGACTTCTCAGGATCAAATGTTTGTTTGAAGTCCGTTTGCATTTGGTTACGAGCCAGTCTCACCATCATTGTGAGTTCTGCACTGGCAGGTGCGTCTTTCCCTTGCAAAGATTGGTAATCGGTTAGATCCCATTCCTTTCCATTGGAATCTTTGACGGTTGGCAATTTATCCGGTTTGATATATACGAAATCAGCATAGCTAGGAAGCATCTGATACGTAGGGTTTCCTAATTTGTCTACAGCAGATCTCACATACGCTGACCCCAACTTGATAAAGTTATCCTGCAATAATTGCATGGTTAACTGTTCATCAAGGGCTTTGTTTTGTTCCTTTATCGTTGCTTCAAAGGTTAGTGGTAACGACCAAAGGGAATCCAATGTTTGAAGGACTGCCATTTGTTTACTGCGATCCTCCATCTCCTTTGTCATCGACTTCATCTTTTCTACATTGGATTCGTCATATTTGGATTTTTTCAGTTCATCTACAAAGAACTGAACATCGGCATACATCCCTTGTTCTAACATACGATTGTCTAGAACTTGGGGTTTGCTATTCATGATCGTGTTTAGGATTTTGTTAGCATTGTTTTGGAGAAGGACTGTGTTCGGAACACTTCCCATATTAGCGATGGTTTTTTGGATCTCAGCATACACTTGATCAATTTCAAACTGGTCGCCTTTTCTTGCTTGGTTGAGAAGATTCACTTCCCAATCTGTTTTTTTCTTCAAAGCCTCTTCAATGCGTGCCATATGTTCGGCTTTGCCTTTGTCGGTTTCTTCTTTGAAGTCACGTCTCCACTGGTCCCAAGACTGGTTAAACGATGTGAGCATATCGTTAAAACGAGCAGAACCAGTCTCCATCAAATAATTTACGTTTTCGATCCAATCAGCTTTTTTGGCTTGGAAATCTTTTTCTTTATTGTCCCAAACTTTGAGTTGGTATTCACGCTGTTGACTTTCGTTCAATGCATAGAGTTGGTCTGTTACGTTTCCTTGACCGTAATAGTCCTCCACGAGCGTCTTATACATATCGTATTCAATATTTTTCCCTGTGCCACCGGTTACTTTGTTTAGGAGGTTAGAGTAAAAACGATCACGATCATCTAAAATTTCTCGTTTGTCTGCTTTGACACCACGGACAATGGCTGCTTCCTGGACAGCATAATACTCTTCTTTTTCGATTGTATATTGTGTTTTGGAAATGGAAGCAAGAGAGCCAACAAACTCATCAGCAGATGTCATAATGTTGACCATACGACCATCATTCGCATAACCAACATTAGAACTTGTAGAAGGAGAACCTGCGGTAACCACTCCTTCTCTTATAAATAAACCATAAGAATCTTTGATGGCTCTTTTTTGGATAATAGGATCTCCATTTTTCCCTACAAGACGGTCAATGGACAATGGTTCTTTTCCGCCGGTCCAATTGATGGTTCCATTTTTCAACTGACCACTAGCGCCTGTTAGGAATGCCACATCACTATCTTCTAAACCGGTTTCAACATAACCTTTGGCTGGTCCACCTTTTAGCATATCGATGAGTTGTTCGCCGGTGGAAATATCTGTGTACCGGTTGAGTTCTTCTTGGAGGCTTTTTAATGTATTGGCTTGTGATCTGGCAGTGTTCACTGCATTATCAATTGCAATTTTGCTATCGACCCAGGTTTTGTTACGAGTGATAGCCTCTATAGCTGTCAATGGATTTCCCCATGACATAAATGCGATGATGGCCACTGCCCCAGCCATCACATTGCCAAGACTATTGTTCATTTTTGCTTCAAATTCCCAATAGTTATAGGAAGTCATTCGGTTATAAGCACTTTCCGAAGGGGCACCGCCATTAAATATCCAAACACCATCAAATCCCCGTTCGGCGGCAACAGAAAGAGAACCATTCCCTCCATATTGTCTCAGATACCCACTGATACTAATGCTTGGGTGGATATAGGCAAGCCCTCCCGAAAAGGTGGGAGGATCAACACTCCCGCGTCCCCCATGGATAAAATCCCAACCACCAATTTTACCAGTGGCCATCCCATCCGCAATTTTATAGAATTCTCTTAGTCTTGTTTCTTGGTATTTGTAATCATAACTGTTAAAGTCCAAACGACCATCATTGACGGCAGGGTTTAGACCAGGACCAATCAGACCGTCCATAGTGGCATCAAGCGCATTCCTTGCGTCGTTGATCTGCCTTTGGAGTTCTTGCATTTTGTCTTTGATTTTTGTTTCTGCAATGCTAAAACGCATAGCACGCTCTGCCCATTCTTCTGCTTCTGCTTTGTTTGCAGCAACGGCAGTGTCAGCTTGCAACTCACTCAACTTCATTCGG
>NZ_RQFW01000007.1 GCF_004770145.1 Leptospira bourretii
AAAGTGTTGTTTGAAGGTTACACAATACATAATTTTGTAACCTTTTTTTAGGGTCTAGAATTGGTAGATATTGACTTTTAGAAAAAATATGATAGTATACCATCTATCGAAACCCTAGAAAGAAAATATCCAAAATTACCATCTATCCCTCAGTATAGAGTAGGTGTTATACGATTCGTTCGTTGGATCGGTAATAGACCTATAAATGAGGAATCTCTAAGGGAATATTTCCAGAACCTTAAAAAAGAATATTCTCCAGCTACCATCATGTTAGCAAAGACTTCAGTCAAACTCTGGATTCTCAAGAATCATCCACAAAGGTCTAATATGGTATTCAGAAACGCCATAGAGTGCGTTTTCAGAGAGATTAAGGTGCCTAAACCAAATATATCGCTAACGGACTCCAAGCTCTTGAGTGAAGATGAAATAAAGCTTCTAATTGCTAAATTACCTCCCAAGTATAGTCTCATAGTTCGGGCACTTTATGGCACTGGATGTAGGGTATCTGAATTACTAGGCATAAAATTGAAGGATTGCCAGACTTTAAAGACTCATACAGAGGTTAAGGTTATCGGAAAAGGTGGTAAGGAAAATGTTCTGATCATTTCAAAGGGATTATTCAAAGAAATCAAAAACGAATTTAAGGGTAGATTTTATTTATTTGAAAATGTTAAAACAGGTAAACCACTTACACGTCAGTTAGTTCATAGAACATTACAAAGAGTAGGTATCCAGGAATTGGATAGGAAAATTCATCCTCACCAAACTAGGCATAGCCGTATATCTCATCTTTTAAAAAATGGAAAGCCTTTGGATGCTGTGTCCAGGTTTGCGAATCACTTTGATTCATCCTTTACTGCAAAAGTCTATGGGCATAACAAATTAACGTCTAAAGAAATTCTTGAGACGGCTATATCATAATTTAAGTTTCCTTGTATTTGTAATAAATACTTCAAGTAATCATAATTTCCTCCTTTTTATATTCTAAGATTTACAGACTCAGTTATTTCCTTAGGTAGTCAGGTTAATTCCTCATTTAATTAGTAGCGAAATGGTGTTTTGATATTTGGAATTCTTA
>NZ_RQFW01000008.1 GCF_004770145.1 Leptospira bourretii
CCGAATGAAGTTGAGTGAGTTGCAAGCTGACACTGCCGTTGCTGCAAACAAAGCAGAAGCAGAAGAATGGGCAGAACGTGCTATGCGTTTTAGCATTGCAGAGACAAAAATCAAAGACAAAATGCAAGAACTCCAAAGGCAGATCAATTCTGCACGTGCTGATTTAGAAGGCACTATGAGTTCCTTAGTGGGTTCTGGTTTAAATCCGGCGATTCTTGATGGTCGTTTGGACTTTAATGATTCTGGATATAGAAGCCAAGAAACTAGACTCAGAGAATACTATAAAATTGCCGATGGACTTGCCACGAACAAAATAGGTGGTTGGGATTTTATCAACGGAGGGCGGGGAAGTGTCAATCCGCCAGCTTATTCGGGAGGACTTGCTTATGTCCACCCAAGTATCAATATCTATGGATACGTAAATACATATGGGAACGGATCTCAATCCGTTGCCGCACAACGAGCATTTGATGGTGTTTGGGTACTTGATTTTAACGCTGCTCCGGAGAGTGCCTACCACCGGATGACTTCCTATAACTATGGGGAATATGAAGCTAAAATGAATTATGCCCTTGGGAATGTAATGGGCAGGGCAATGTTAATTTTTGCCATTATGTCCCTTGGAAACCCGATGACGGGTATGGAAGCAATCAATCGTAATAAAACTTGGATCGATAGCAAAATTGCAATTGATAATACTGTTAACACTGCCAGATCACAAGCCAATACATTAAAAAACCTCCAAGAAGAACTCAACCGTTACACAGATATTTCCACCGGAGAACAACTCATCGATATGCTAAAAGGCGGACCAGCCAAAGGTTATATTGAAACCGGGTTAGAAGATAGTGATGTGGCGTTCCTAACGGGTGCTAGTGGTCAGTTGAAAAATGGCACTATTAATTGGACAGGTGGAAAAGAACCATTGTCCATTGACCGCCTTGTGGGGAAAAATGGAGATCCGATTATCCAAAAAAGAGCCGTCAAAGATTCTTATGGTTTATTTATAAGAGAAGGAGTGATTACCGCAGGTTCTCCTTCTACAAGTTCTAACGTTGGTTATGCGAATGATGGTCGTTTGGTCAACATTATGACATCTGCTGATGAGTTTGTTGGCTCTCTTGCTTCTATTTCCAAAACACAATATACAATCGAAAAAGAAGAGTATTACGCTGTCCAAGAAGCAGCCATTGTCCGTGGTGTCAAAGCAGACAAACGAGAAATTTTAGACGATCGTGATCGTTTTTACTCTAACCTCCTAAACAAAGTGACTGGTGGCACAGGGAAAAATATTGAATACGATATGTATAAGACGCTCGTGGAGGACTACTACGGTCAAGGGAACGTAACAGACCAACTCTATGCATTGAACGAAAGCCAACAGCGTGAATACCAACTCAAAGTTTGGGACAATAAAGAAAAAGATTTCCAATCCAAAAAAACAGAATGGATCGAAAACGTTAACTATTTGATGGAGACTGGTTCGGCTCGTTTTAACGATATGTTGACATCGTTTAACCAGTCTTGGGACCAGTGGAGACGTGACTTCAAAGAAGAAACCGAAAAAGGCAAAGCCGAACACATGGCTCGCATCGAAGAGGCTTTGAAGAAAAAAACAGAATGGGAAGTGAACCTACTCAATCAAGCAAGAAAAGGCGACCAGTTTGAGATTGATCAGGTGTATGCGGAGATCCAAAGAACCATCGCCAATATGGGTAGCGCTCCAAACGCAGTCCTTCTCCAAAACAATGCGAACAAAATTCTAAACACCATCATGAATAGCAAACCTCAGGTTCTAGACAATCGTATGTTAGAACAAGGGATGTATACTGATGTTCAATTCTTTGTGGATGAACTTCAGAAATCCAAATACGACGAATCCAATGTAGAAAAGATGAAGTCGATGACCAAGGAGATGGAGGACCGCAGTAAACAAATGGCAGTCCTTCAAACACTGGATTCCCTTTGGTCTTTACCACTTACCTTTGAAGCCACAATTGCGGAACAAAACAAGGCCCTTGATGAACAGCTAACGATGCAACTATTGCAAGATAACTTTATCAAGATGGGACCTGGGTATGTAAGGTCAGCAGTAGACAAAATGGGAAATCCATCCTATCAGATTCTACCTACTTTTTCTTCTTTCCTCTATATCAAACCAGACAGGTTGCCAACCGTCAAAGATTCCGATGGGAAGGAATGGGATCTGACAGATTACCAATCTCTACAAGGTAAAAATGCACCATCCAGTGGGGAGCTATCCACAATGGTGAGACTGGCTCGTAACCAGATGGAAACGGACTTCAAACTGACGTATGACCCAGAGAAGTCAGAGAACCGCGAGATAGGCTTTACAATGCTTGATCCTAAAGCGATGGCAAAAGTAGCGCAAGCAGCGCAGTCAGCGATGATGCAGTTTACGACTGATCCTCAAAAGATGTTCGAGTTCAACTCAGCTGATGATAAAGGCAAAGAAGCCATGATGGAATCAGCCAAGAACTCAGGTTATTTGGTAGGACCTACTGTAGGTGGAGCTTTTGGAAGTCACCACTTCAACCAGTTCTATCCCATCCTTAAGATGAAGGAAAAATACAACGAGATCAAGGCAGAAGGTGAAGCGCTGAACGGAAATGGTTTTGCGAATGCCGTGGGAGGAGTGGTCTCTGTTGCGACCGGTGGACTCATCAACGCGAAAACTGCAGCTAAGTTCATGAACGATAACGGTGATGTGATCGATACGGTTGCCTCTGTTGCCGCAGTGATTGCTGCTCCGTTTACAGCAGGTGCATCACTAGTTGCACTTGCAGCGTATAAATCGGTGAAGGGAGCTTTTGAAGGTGGGGCACTTGGTGCTCTTGCAGGAGCTGCGACAGTTGGTAATGCATATCTTCAATCATTCAGTGCCGGGGCCTTGTCTTATGATTTGAGCTATAGTTACGATGAAGGCTTTGGTGCGAGTGTGGGAGGGGGATATAAACTAGCTGGAGGCATAGCTCTTGGCGGTAGTATATCTTATAACGAGAAAAGCGGTTTCTCAGGAAGTGTCGGCTTACAAATGGGTTTAACTGGAGACAATCGACTTACGTTAAATGCTGGTGTGAGCTTTGATCAGAAAGGATTTACGGGAGCGGATGTTGGCTTAGGGATTGGAACAGGCTCACAGAATAGAAATGGAGATTATGCCGGCTCGTTGGATGTCGGATTGAGTTATGATAAAAATAGTGGGTTTGGTCAATCGGTCGGCTTCTCAGAGAGCGTAAATAAATACGTCCCTAAGGGAGGTGTTAATGTTACGAACACTGCGTTTGGTGGAGTGACAGCAAGTGTGACTACACCATCGATGGCAGGAGTAACCGGTGGATTAAGTTATAACACGAAGTCCCACGGATTTACAGCATCTATCAATGCGCTCGGAGCGAATGCGTTAAACTACGACTTAGAAAACAAGGTCTTAACAGGTAATGAGAACTTCCTGGCAGACATGGCCAAGGCTAAGGCCTTAGCGATGGGTGGCGAGTTAAGTGAGGAAGCGAAGAAGAAACTCGCAGCGACCATTGATAAGGCTTATGGAAGTTATGCACAAGGGATCTTGGAAGCGAATCCGAACAACAAAGAGTTGGCGGATGCAGCAGGAGATCCGGAAGCATTCCAGGATAAAGTGAAAGAACTGGATAAGGATGGTAAGCTAAATCACCCTAGTGATGAGTTTGGAACTGTAGATACCGGAAAGTCACGAAGTGGGTTTGGAGTGATCTCCGGCTTCTTTGACGATATAGGCAGGTCGATCACAGGTAAAGAGACTAGCTTCGGAAGTGGTTATATTGATGAGAAAGGGAAATTCCATCAAAGAACATGTTTTGTGGCTGGAACGCTCGTAACAAAACTAAAACCAGAATACTATACAATCGCTGATCAACTAGAACCAAATTCTAAGTATGAAGAACAAGTTGCTATCGAAAATATCGTGGTGAGTGATTGGGTCTTGTCTAAAAATGATGAGACTGGTGAGAGGGGTTATAAGCGAGTAGCGAATACATTTATTAGAACAACCGATGCGATTTACAAAGTATCTCTTGTTGACGGAACAACGCTAGAAACCACCTGGAACCACCCGTTCCGTGTGAAAAAACAAGGTCACGCCTTAGAGAAGTTCTCCATAGAAAACACAACTTGGATACAGGCAAAAGACTTACATCCTGGGGATTTGGCTCTTCGTGCCGATGGACAAGAACTCGTGATTACCGACATCACCATTGATGAAAGGGTAGAGACAGTTTATAACTTTGAGGTGGAAGAGTATCATACCTACTTTGTGGGAGACGTTGGGGTTTGGGTGCATAACCAGAGTTATCATGAAAATAACAATCTCCGAAATATCCGTTCTGGACAGGGTATTCGGGTCCCTTATCGAGCTCAAGGCTATGCTGCAAGAAGTGCGACTGATGCTGCTAGATTAAGAGTTGAATTATCATTGGAGTCGAAAGGTTTGATGAAAAATGGCCATCCAACCCAACAAGTTATCAATTCTGCAAAACCGATACAGAAGGTTTCAGATTTTAAAAATAACGAAAGAGTATTTCAAGAATTAACTCAAGATGGAAGTAACATTAATGATTGGTGGAAGGTTACTAGCAAGCCTTACGAAACACCAGCAGGAAAAGTTGAAATGCATTTTTATAAGAATTTGAAGACAAATAGCATAAATACAAATGTGGATTATAAAATAAAGATTAATGATCGTTTTATTAATCAAAGTGGTGGATCGGTTCCAAGGCCTGGAGAAGGATTGACAGAACCCAACTCATAAGGAGTGAAATTATGGTGGTGCAATTTATTAATGATCCTGATTCCAAAATTGCTTGCGAAATAAATTCGGATAAGTGGCTAATTTTTGGGAAAAAATATATAGTATTAGAAATATGCATCAATCTAGATAATTCGGTTTATTTTAGATTAGCATCTGATTTGGATGATAAACCTGTTTTTTTTGAAGCAAAGTATTTTAAAGTTATTTCACCTAAACTTGAACAAGACTGGATTTTTATTAGCCTACCATCGAGCTTTCGAATTGCTCCGTCAAAAGCAATCGAAGATGATTTGATTTGGGAAAAATTTATAGATGGAGATATAGATTCAATAAAATGGTTTTCACAGTATTACAACAGTTTACAAAAAAATAATAAAGAGTTTTTATAACTTGAGCCTCGCCAAAACTATAATCTTGAACAAAGTGTTCATTAAGTTGGACGCTGGTTGCATATAAGAATGAGCTTGGAGACAAAAAGTAAACCGACTGGCTCTAATGAGACAGAAGAAGACAATACAACATAAAGGAAAAGCTCTTATAAAAAAGAAAAATAAATAGAGTTAGAAAACCGATAAAATATAAGAAATAAGGCAACCTTAACATTTGAGACTGGGAAGTTCGAGATGTTAGGGTAAAACTAGGTTCTTTAACAACAATATATAACCCAATCCCAGCGCCAGCGATAGAAGCGGAAATCCTTTCCAAAGGAAAGATTGGAGCGAATAGCGCGGTCGTTATTCAATGGAACTCTAATCAACTAACGGATTCGAGGCGCCCAAACAAACACCAACCAATCCTTTTCTTAACCAAGTGAAGAGGTCGTCACGGTGGCGTGGCCATGGATGGCCAAAGCTCGCCAGTCGGAACAGGAAGTTCCGCTGGCAGGAGTGAGGACTTCTGAACTCGTTAAGTGAGGAAGCGAAGAAGAAACTCGTAGCGACAATTGATAAGGCTTATGGAAGTTATGCACAAGGGATCTTAGAAGCAAATCCAAATAACAAAGAGTTGGCGGATGCAGCAGGAGATCCGGAAGCATTCCAAGCTAAAGTGAAGGAACTGGATAAGGATGGTAAGCTAAATCATCCTAGTGATGAGTTTGGAACTGTAGATACCGGAAAGTCACGAAGTGGGTTTGGAGTGATCTCCGGCTTCTTTGACGATATAGGCAGGTCGATCACAGGTAAAGAGACTAGCTTCGGAAGTGGTTATATTGATGAGAAAGGGAAATTCCACCAAAGAACTTGTTTTGTGGCTGGAACGCTCGTAACAAAACTAAAACCAGAATACTATGTAGTAGCTGATCAACTAGAACCAAATTCTAAGTATGAAGAACAAGTAGCTATCGAAAGTATCGTGGTGAGTGATTGGGTCTTGTCTAAAAATGATGAGACTGGTGAGACGTCTTATAAGCGAGTAGCGAATACATTTATTAGAACAACCGATGCGATTTACAAAGTATCTCTTGCTGATGGAACAACACTAGAAACCACTTGGAACCACCCGTTCCGTGTGAAAAAACAAGGTCATGCTTTAGAGGCGTTCTCTATAGAGAACACAACTTGGGTGCAGGCAAAAGACTTACATCCTGGGGATGTGGCTCTTGGTGCTGATGGACAAGAACTTGTGATTACCGACATCATTATTGATGAGCGGGTAGAGACAGTTTATAACTTTGAGGTGGAAGAGTATCATACCTACTTCGTAGGGGAAGTAGGGGTTTGGGTGCATAATGATCCTTTTGGGTATGGAGCTGCAATGCACTACGGAAATGTTTTACAGTTGCAAGCGTGTAAAGACCAGGCTTGTAAGGAAAAAGTAACAAAACAAATTACAAAAGCCAATGAGGCACAGATAAAAATTGTAGCTGCAGAAGCAGTGCTTCTTACAGGGGCGTTGGCCTGCACGTATGCTTGCCCGGCACTAATTTTGGCAGGGCAGAATGCAATTAATAGAATTCCTTCATTACTTCAAAATCTAGGTAGATCGAATCCGAATGCAGTGCAACAGGAAGTAAAAGCTGGACAAGAAGTTGCGAAGGGAGGGAGTAGAGTATTCGAAGTAGGTCCATATAACACCTTAAAAGGAGTGGAAATAGGATTGGATGCTCATCACGTAGGACAAAAAGCACTAATGAGCAGGTTTATTCCAGGTTATAATTCAGGTACGGCTCCCTCAATTTTGGTACCAAAAATGGGACACACTCAGGGTACAGGTGTCTTATCAAGGAACACATCAGGTTTTACAAATGCGCGTGAAGTGTTATCAAGAGATATTTTTGAATTAAGGCGTGTTTACTCGGATGTTCCAAATAGCTCTTTACAAAAATTAATAGAAATGAATAAAACAATGTATCCGGGAGCATTCGCCAAATAAAAATATGAGTTATTCAGAATTAATAGAAAAAAATTATGCTGAAGCAGTTGAAGGTATTAAAGAAGAGTGGTTGAAAGAGCCAAATACAAAATGGTATGAATATGTAATTGGTCTCCCTATGCAATTGCGAATTTGTTACCTAATTGTTGTGTTCCATAATCAAATTTTTAATGGAGGTTTTAATCAATACTTTGTGAATGGATATGGGCAATTCGCAACAGAAACTGTTAGCGCACTCAAAAAAATTGGTGCTTTAGAAAAAGCTGATTTATTAGTAGATGCATTAAAAATTGCTAATTTCGAAAAATTTTCAGATGATACGTTTAGAAAGCAGCTCTTAGAAAAAAAAATAGCACGATTATTTTCTACAGAGGATTTGTTCGAGTCTTTGGATAATAGGTATTATATAGATACAAGTGAAGATTTACAAAAATTATTAGAGAGTTATTTGAGAAGCATTTAAGCTGAGCCAAAACCAAAACTATTGAGGCTCGCCAAAACTATAATAGCGAACAAAATATTCGTTAAGTTGGACGCTAGTTGCAAATAAGATTGATTTTGGAGACAAAAACCAAACGGAAGTCATTGAATTCTTGTTCCAAACAAAGACTTTACTCTAAAAATCAGTGATTCATAAATCACGAAGATATAAGGAATCCTTCTCATCTATAGAAGAGATTCTTAAGCAAAGATTGCAAAATGAACTAAATGAAGCCTAAAAGAGAATCTATCTCTCTTAAGCGGTCTTCTTCCAGGAGTAGGTGTGATATAGACCTGAGCCTCGCCAAAACTATAATAGCGAACAAAATGTTCGTTAAGTTAGACGCTAGATACAAACGGAACTGATTTTGAAGACAAAAAACAAACGGAAGTCATCGATTTCTAATGATTCACAAAGACTTTGTTCCCAAAATGAGTGTTCCGTTGATCGCTAGGATATAAGGAATCCTTCTCTTCTATGGAAAAGATTACTTAGACAAAGCTTGCAAACAATGGTTATAAACCGAAGTGTAAAAGAGAGTGATTTCTCTTAAGCGGTTTTCTTCCAAAAGTAGGTGTGGTAGA
Source organism: Leptospira bourretii (assembly GCF_004770145.1). NCBI lineage: Bacteria > Pseudomonadati > Spirochaetota > Leptospiria > Leptospirales > Leptospiraceae > Leptospira > Leptospira bourretii. The sequence goes on from NZ_RQFW01000008.1 coordinate 8,246, forward strand.
GTCCGCCTAATACGGGAGTTGATTCCAAGTGGCAGTTTCCGTCTCGCGGTTTGTGGAGGATGGGAGAGGGGATGGGTGTTTCTTTATTGAGTGCAAGGTGGGTACGGTTGTGGTTGTAGAAATGGATGAACTCTTCTAGCTTCACCTGCAAGTGATATTCGTTCATTGGGATGAAGTGATCTAGAAATTCATTTCTGCAGGTTTTGACAAATCGTTCTGCATACCCATTTTGCCAAGGCGAACGAACCGTAGTCTTTTTGTGTTTGATCCCAAGCCTCTCTAAATACCGAGTGAATCGTTTTCCAAATAAAGTATCGTTATCTGTAATCAGATAAGAGGTGTTTTCTAATCCCTTTTTTCTAAAAGCAAATTTGATGACTCGTCTCACCCAACTTGTCGTTGGTTTTGTATGAATGTCAAAGTGGAGAATTTGTCTTGTCTTAATGTCTAGAAAGAAGATCACTTTGTAGATCTCTCTTAAATGATACGAGATGACACTAAACAAATCAGATACCATGAGAGAACTGGAATGCAGGTTGTAGAATTGGTTCCAAGAAAGTCTTTTTCTAGGATCTATTGGTCTTTTGGGAATATAACGAGAAACAGTTCTTTCTGATACAACTAGTCCTAGTTTGATTAAAATCCCGTGAAGTTTGGTGGCTCCCCAAATTCTGTTTTCTTTGGCAATTCTTCGAATGAGTTTGATGAGATCCCAAGGGATGTTTGGTCTACCTGGTGTTTTCCTTCGAGAGAGAAGTGTCCTGAGTCTCGCTAAAACTATAATAGCGAACAAAATTTTCGTTAAATTAGATGCTTAATGCAAACAGAACCGATATTGAAGACAAAAAACAAACTGAAGTCATCGATTTCTAGTGATTCACAAAGACTTTGTTCCCAAAATGAGTGTTCCGTTGATCGCTAAGACATAACGAATTCTTCTCTTTTATATAAGAGATTACTTAGACAAAGCTTGCAAACAATTGTTATAAACCAAAGTATAAAAGAGAGTACCTCTCTTAAGCGGTTTTCTTCCAAGAGTAGGTGTGGTAGAGACCGCCTAACATGGGAGTGGATTCCAAGTGGCAGTTTCCATCTCTCGGTTTGTGAAGGATCGGTGAGGGGATGGGTGTTTCTTTGTTGAGTGCAAGATGGGTACGGTTGTGGTTGTAGAAATGGATGAACTCTTCTAGCTTCACCTGCAAGTGATATTCGTTCATTGGGATGAAGTGATCTAGAAATTCATTTCTACAGGTTTTGACAAACCGTTCTGCATACCCATTTTGCCAAGGAGAACGAACCGTAGTCTTTTTGTGTTTGATCCCAAGCCTCTCTAAATACCGAGTGAATCGTTTTCCAAATAAAGTATCGTTATCTGTAATCAGATAGGATGTATTCTCCAATCCCTTTTTTCTAAAAGCAAACTTGATGACTCGTCTTACCCAACTTGTTGTTGGTTTTGTATGAATGTCAAAGTGGAGGATTTGTCTTGTTTGTATATCTAGAAAGAAGATCACTTTGTAGATCTCTCTTAAACGATACGAGATGACACTAAACAAATCAGATACTATGAGAGAACCGGAATGCAGGTTGTAGAACTGGTTCCAAGAAAGTCTTTTTCTAGGATCTGTTGGTCTTTTAGGAATGTACCGAGAGACAGTTCTTTCTGATACAACTAGTCCTAGTTTGATTAAAATCCCGTGAAGTTTGGTGGCTCCCCAAATTCTGTTTTCTTTGGCAATTCTTCGAATGAGTTTGATAAGATCCCAAGGAATGTTTGGTCTACCTGGTATTTTTCTCCGAGAGAGAAGTTTCCAGAAAAGTTGGAATTTCTTTTCTCGCCATTTGAGTAGAGTGTTTGGAGTGACAAGGATGAGTGATGATTCCCAGTTTGGGAGAAGATAGGAGATAAGAACCAAGATCATTCTTTCCCTTGGTTTTGTATGGAAGATTTTCCTTTTTCTATTGTACGCAGTGAGTTGGGATTTGAGGAAGGCAATTTCTAAGAGTAGGAATCTAGAATTTAGCAGGGAGTAGGTGTTAAGAAGGAGGGAAATACAGAGGAGAAGAGAGACCATCCTTTTGGGAATCGGATGGATGGGGAGGAAGCTTCAAAGTTTTTGTATAAGTTAAATGAACTTTTCAACCCTAGTCTCTAGTATTACCGAAAGTTTTTTTGCAATATCTTTGCTAATCCCTCGTTTTCCACGTTCCATCTCTGAAATATTCGAAGGTAATATGCCCAAAAGTTTTGCAAGCTTCCCTTGAGAGAATCCTTTATTCAGTCTATAAATTTTCAGGTTATCACCAGGAGTAATTTGATTTTTGATTTCTTTATACCACTTAGTTTTTTTAACTTCTAGAGTATCTTCTTCATCCAAATTATCTTTTGAAACTTTAAGGCTTTTCCCAAACTCTTTTTTTAAAAAATTCATGAGTTTCGTAGGAATATGTTCAGCTTCAATGGTGATTTTAATATGGTGCGTTTTCACGACTGCCTGCATAATATACCTCTATAATTCTAATTGTAGTAAAAGATTTTCCCGTTTCTGAAGAGATTTCTTCAATATACTCCCAACACGCAACCCATTTGTAAGTTAGATGGCAGTGGTATTTATTTTTTCCTAACGGACTATAATTTCTCCATCCCTTCTGGATTGGTCCAAATTTTTCTAAATCATCAATTAAGTTGTAAAGTTTCTTTTGTTCTAGTATTGGCATCAGTGAAGCAGATTCCTTTACTTTTTTATTTTTAAATCTGACAAGAAACTTCACTGACTTAGTGTAGCCAATAATTGGCTATATTGTCAATACTTTTTATGTTTAGTTTATTTTTTAAAGCGTTCTATCTGCAAATAACTGTTAAGAATCCTCCAACCAGCCCCCTCGCGCCAGCGATAGTAGCGGAAATCCTTTCCATAAACTGAATTATTTTAGTCAACTAACAGATCGGAAAGATTGGAGCGAATAGCGCGGTCGGTTCTAGAATCAAAGGTAAATCGACTAACAGATTCGAGGCGCCCAAACCCTTACTCATAAATTCTTTTCTTAACCAAGTGAAGAGGTCGTCACGGTGGTGTGGCCAAGGATGGCCTAAGCTCGCCAGTCGGACCCGGACGGGACGCTGACAGGAGTGAGGACTTCTGAACTCGTGGAGTGACAGCTAGTGTGTCAACACCTTCGATTGGTGGTGTGACCGGTGGAGCAAGTTATAATACAAAGACACATGGATTTACAGCATCTATCAATGCATTGGGAGCGAACGCGCTAAATTACGACTTAGAAAACAATGTGTTAACCGGGAATGAGAACTTCCTAGCAGACATGGCAAAGGCTAAAGCGTTAGCGATGGGTGGAGAATTAAGTGAGGAAGCGAAGAAAAAACTAGCGGCGACTATGGCTGATGCACATGGGCGTTATGTGCAAGGCATCTTGGAAGCGAATCCGAACAACAAAGAGTTAGCGGATGCAGCAGGCGATCCGGATGCGTTCCAGGCTAAAGTGAAGGAACTGGATAAGGGCGGTAAATTAAATCACCCAAGCGACAAGTTTGGAACTGTGGATACCGGGAAGTCACGAAGTGGCTTTGGAGTGATTGGTGGCTTCTTTGAAGATGTGGGCAGGTCGATCGCTGGTAAAGAAATTAGTTTTGGAAGTGGTTATATTGATGAGAAAGGAAATTTCCACCAAAGAACTTGTTTTGTAGCAGGGACTAAGGTAACGAAGTTAAAGCAAGAATATTATAAAATAGCATCGACGCTGGAACCAAATGCAAAGTATGAGGAACAGGTTGCAATAGAAACAATCCAAGTTGGTGATTGGGTATTGTCTAAGAGTGATGCAACTGGTGGAGTAGGTTACAGACAGGTTGCCAATACATTTGTTCGTCAAACAGACGCTATTTATAAAGTTACCTTTGCCGATGGAACTATATTAGAGACAACTTGGAACCACCCGTTCCGAGTAATGAAGACTGATGCTAGAGATAAAGAGTTCAACATAGAGAACACCAAGTGGAAACAAGCTAAGGATCTTATCTCTGGAGACATAGCTTTGTCTGTGAATGGTGCTACGTTAAGTATAGTATCCATCGAGATAGATGAAAGATCAGAGACAGTTTATAACTTTGAGGTGGATGAGTATCACACTTACTTCGTAGGAGAAACAGGTGTTTGGGTTCATAATGCGGATAAGTATGGATTGGAAGAATTTAGTAATGTTTTTTCTCAAGTTGCAGAACTTTGTCGTGGAGCAGATCCAAGTTGCTATCAAGCAACTTTAGAGCTAAAACGAAAAGCTCAGGCACAAAGTCTTTACAATGTTGGGTCAAACAATAATCCGACGATTGCAGATACTCAATATTTACAAGACCTATTTGAAACAAGAATAGTTAGTGATTCTACGGATCTTAAGGATAAGTTGACAGATATTTTAAAGGCAAATCAAGGCGATGGTCGAGGAACTATTTTAGGGAGTCTGAATCCTGGTTTCGAATTTGCTATAAACTCAGGAGACAATGGTTTTACAGATGATTTTACTGATCCACACGAATCCAGTAGACGTCAAGTTGGCCATTTTTTGACTGCAGTTGGTCTTGCTAGAAGTATTAGTGATGATGTAGCAATTCGGGCGATAATAAGCCATGAACAAGTCGCTGACACAGATACTTTTTGGAATAGAACAAGTGCTGTTTTTACAACTAGTTCTGAAGACGTTCAGAAGTTCAAAGATGCAGTAAGAATGGTGAATGAGGATAATGGGAATCTTCGCAGGGCGATGAATTATCTGGAAGAGAATATTTCTGTTGATAGAAATTTAGAAGGCAACAGTTATCAGGATTTAAAACTTTCTCTTGCAGGTTATTGGATGGGTAAAGCGATTGACAATGGGCGCTTTAGGAGCGGTGCCGAAGTTTCAGCATGGATTAAGGATCAGTTGCAGAGAAAATGAAAAAAAAGTTATATATATTAATTCTTGTGATGCTCATATTTTGCTGTCATAATGATTCATTGAACGAATTTAAGTGGAACTGGCATGGAATCAGCACTCTTTCTCTTATTAACTCACAAACATTGCTTGCCGGAAGTAGAGATGGCGGACTGTTGATCTGGCATTTCAACACTGGTGAGTCAGAAAATATCTCCACGGAAAATAAGGGGATATATGCTTCTTTCTCATTTGGATTGATAGCGTTTGTTGATAATAAAAAAAATCTTTGCATACTTTCATTAAATGATTTTACTATTAAAAGCAGGCTTAAAACAAAATCTTTTGCTAATAGCATTGCATTTGTCCATGATTTGCTTGTTTTGGATCAATCTGGGCAAGGCCCTTTACTATACAGAGTTAAGTCGAACGGAAGTAAAATTTATCCAGTTGCTTTGATGCAACAACGAGAAATTGAGGAATCTCACGGTGTTGCATTGCATGCTCAATCCGATCATATTGCTTCTGGAGTTATTTTCCGGGGAAGTGGATTGTTTAATCCAGAATACGGTCTTTCCGTATGGAAAACTGGCGGTAAATTGCTTTGGCAAAAAGGAGGTTTGAAAGGTTTAATTAACGGTCTAGAATTTTCAAAGGATGGGAAACTAATTGTCTCAGCTGATAAAGCAGGCTGGCTTAAAGTCTGGCGTGTTGCCGATGGTAAAGTTCTTTCTGAAAAAAGACATACACGAGGATTCACGGCGGTTAAATTTTTGAGTGATGGGAAGCATGTGGTTACAGGGGATTTTAACGGCGATCTCATTCTATGGTCACTGGATTCTCTCGAACAGGAGAGAATTATACCGACTCAACAAAAAATATACATGCCACTTTATATGCTGGAAAACGATCAGGTTGTTACTGGAGGCACTGATGGTCTTTTAAAGATTACTGATCTGAACCCTAAAGCCTCGCAAAAACCAAAAAAAAGTTTGTAATAGAAATTATGCTGAGCCTCGCCAAAACTATAATAGCGAACAAAATGTTCGTTAAGTTAGACGCTAGATGCAAACGGGAATGATTTTGAAGACAAAATACAATCGGAAGCCATCGATTTCTAGTTGAGCCTCGCCAAAACTATAGTAGCGAACAAAATGTTCGTTAAGTTAGACGCTGGATGCAAACGCGACCGATTTTGAAGACAAAAAGCAAATGGAAGTCATTGATTTCTAGTGATTCACATGAGCCTCGCCAAAACTATAATAACGGACAAAATGTTCGTTAAGTTAGACGCTAGTTGCAAACGGTGCCGATCCTTGAGACAAAAATAAACAGAATTCATCGATTTCTAGTGATTCACAAAGACTTTGTTCCAAAAATGAGTGTTCCGTTGATCGCAAGGATATAAAGAATTCTTCTCTTTTACAGAAGAGATTATTGAATCAAAGCTTGTAAACAATCATTACAAACCGAAATATAAAAGAGAGTAACTCTCTTAAGCGGTTTTCTTCCAAGAGTAGGTGTGGTAGAGACCACCTAACACCGGAGTGGATTCCAAGTCGCAGTTTCCATCTCTCGGTTTGTGGAGGATTGGTGAGGGGATGGGCGTTTCTTTGTCCAAAGAGATGCGGATTCTTTTATAAGCGATTGAGCCTGGGTTTTAAGGATTATGTTTCATAAATAAATAGTAATAAAGTAAAAGTAAAGATAGAGTCATTATGTCCCTAGAGTTAATTACAAAATCTTGATATAGATATATAACACAATAGAATACGAGAAATGTACATAAATCCGTAACGAGATAAATTTTTTTAGGATCTTTCCTTTTCCTTGACAAGATTGGTTTGCGAACCTACTCTTCAAGTATTGAAGAGTAGGTAATCGTTCTTCAAACCCTCTTTTATTTTTTTTCTAACAGACTACTTCTTTAAAAAACAACTCCCTGCGCCAGCGATAGCAGCGGAAATCCTTTCCATAAAGTAAATTATTCTACTCAACTAACAGATCGGAAAGATTGAAGCGAATAGCGCGGTCGTTACAGAAGTAAATGTAAATCGACTAACGAATTCGAGGCGCCCAAATAAACATTTATCAATTCTTTTCTTAACCAAGTGAAGAGGTCGTCACGGAGGCGTGGCCAAGGATGGCCTAAGCTCGCCAGTCGGAACAGGAAGTTCCGCTGGCAGGAGTGGGGACTTCTGAACTTAGCCGAACATATGGCACGCATTGAAGAGGCTTTGAAGAAAAAAACAGATTGGGAAGTAAGTCTCCTCAACCAAGCAAGAAAAGGCGACCAGTTTGAAATCGATCAAGTGTATGCTGAGATCCAAAAAACCATCGCCAATATGGGAAGTGTCCCCAACACAGTCCTTCTCCAAAACAATGCTAACAAAATCCTAAACACGATCATGAATAGCAAACCCCAAGTTCTAGACAATCGAATGTTAGAACAAGGGATGTATACTGATGTTCAGTTCTTTGTGGATGAATTACAAAAATCCAAATACGACGAATCTAATGTAGAAAAGATGAAGTCGATGACAAAGGAGATGGAAGATCGCAGTAAACAAATGGCAGTCCTCCAAACATTGGACTCGTTATGGTCGTTACCACTTACTTTTGAAGCAACGATCGCCGAACAAAACAAAGCCCTTGATGAACAGTTAACGATGCAATTATTGCAGGATAACTTTATCAAGATGGGACCTGGGTATGTAAGATCTGCTGTAGATAAGATGGGAAATCCATCCTATCAAATACTCCCAACCTTTTCTTCTTTCTTATATATCAAACCGGATAAATTACCAACCGTCAAAGATTCCGATGGGAAGGAATGGGACCTAACCGATTACCAATCTTTGCAAGGGAAAAATGGTCCTGCGAGTGGGGAATTGACCACAATGGTGAGACTGGCTCGTAACCAAATGCAAACAGACTTCAAACTGACATATGATCCCGAGAAGTCAGAAAACCGTGAAGTTGGTTTTACAATGCTTGATCCAAAAGCCATGGCAAAAGTAGCCCAAGCAGCCCAGTCAGCCATGATGCAGTTTACCACTGATCCTCAAAAGATGTTTGAGTTTAACTCTGCTGATGACAAAGGCAAAGAAGCCATGATGGAATCTGCGAAGAACTCGGGTTATTTGGTAGGACCTACCGTGGGAGGAGCGTTCGGAAGTCACCACTTCAACCAGTTCTATCCAATCCTTAAGATGAAGGAAAAATATAACGAGATCAAAGCAGAGGGAGAGGCACTGAACGGCAATGGATTTGCCAATGCAGTGGGTGGAGTTGTCTCTGTTGCGACTGGTGGTCTCATCAACGCTAAAACTGCTGCTAAGTTCATGAACGATAATGGGGATGTGATTGATACCATTGCTTCGGTGGCTGCTGTAATTGCAGCACCGTTTACTGCTGGAGCATCCCTGATTGCCCTTGCTGCGTATAAAA
>NZ_RQFW01000009.1 GCF_004770145.1 Leptospira bourretii
AAACCTGCACAATCAGCAATGGATTTGGTCGTGTGAGTGGTGGTGATGTAACAAACATTATAGTGAATTGCATTACGAATTAAATTATGTCGCATTCGTAAAAGTTGATATTCTTTTACTAAAATCTAGTAGACGGTTAGGGGGTAGAAGTTAGGTTAAAGCACAATTCTGACAGAACGGTTGTTAGGAAGCGGAATTCAATGACAAAGACCCAAAAACGCCAGTTAAAAAACACAAAACGAGTTCTTTTTAAAGGACTAAAGTCTGCAATTTTATCAATCATCATATTTGAAATCACCTTCGGTTCGCTGGTATTGGGCCTGATTGGGCAAGAGAACCGATTCCGAGATTTATGGAGGAAGGGAACCGATGGCCAGATGGACCGTCAGTTTGAACAAGCAAACCATGCCACCTCCGAAGAAGAATTTAATAAGTTAGTGGGTCGTGGTCTTGGCGTAGTGCGTGGGGATTGGGAAGCACGAGCAGAAGTAGAATTAGAAAAAGAACTGCGGGCGTTTGCAGATCCAGAAGAGAAAAAGAAAGAACGGGAAAAGTTAGAGATAGAGAAGGGACTTGCCAAAGAGGATTGGGAAGAAGAAGTCCAACGCGAGATAGACGAAAGACGAGGATTTTGGAAGGTATATTTACAAACTCCACAGTTAGATCATGTATGGGATTTGGTGGACCGAGCAGGTCTAGTTCTTGGTATGGCAGAAGCAGATGCGGCTTCTAAAGCTGGTGGGACTGCTGTAGATAAGGTCAGAATTTGGGATGAGACAATGAATTTAGTCTCAACAAATATCCAAACCAATTGGGAACAATCTCTCGAACAGGCATTTCTTCAGGTCCAAGATGGCCTTACTTTTTCATCCGAAGTAGAACGGTTAGCATTTGAAAGCCAATTAGCAAAACTAAAAGAACAATATAGAGCAGATTACGAATACGAAGAGTCTTCTTTACTTTCTTCAAAGAGAATGTATTTTGTTTCACAACAGAATCAAAATGAAGACATGGCCAATCGATTGGCACAGGAAACAAACCCTTCTGAGTTAGCAAAACTTCTTGTTGAGAGAACCAAACAACAGATAGCTCAAAACGGTGGAGTTTTTGTTTATGGTGAGAACACACTTCCCAACCAAGTTGCATTGAATTTCCAAAATGGAGATGATGCTTACCAAGAAAAAGTATTAAAAGCATTAGAAGAAGGCCAAGGTCTTTGGCAAAAAGCAATCGATGAGATGATTCTTGGCAAACTTCGTTATGACCGAGATGTAGAAATGCAATGGCGATCTGGGGAAGCAGATTGGACCAATGCCTATGGCCAACTTGTGAAAGCAAGAGAAGAGTGGGTAGCGACAGTCCAAAAACAAATCCAAGATGGTTTGCAACAATGGGATGCAAGCGAAGCCGCAATGGTACAAAACAAAGCAAAGGCGATTGAAGAATTGGATCGTACCCTTGCTACAAATAGAACCAATTGGGATGCCCATGTAAGAGGAATCACAGATGTAATCACTGTTGGTGCAGATACTTTATCTACAATTGCATCTAATTTAGATTGGTTTGAGGATGCGCTTGCGCGTGCAGAGGCACCTGGCAGTGGTTATAATGCAAGTGTTATCGCGGAATATCGCCAACAAAGAGACTATTGGGGTGGTTTACAAACTAGATATAGAAACTTAGTGGCTGCCACACAAAACCAAATTCATGATCAGGACATTCGTGGAACGGGTGTAGGCCAGGGACTCCTAGTCAATGCTGGTGGAAGTGATCCTTACGTACTCAGTGTACAAGAATTTGAACTCAAACTAGCTCGTGAAGAGTTGAAGTTATTAGAAGCAAAACGAGATCGTGCCAAAGCAGTATATGATTATGCGGTTGGGAATGTTGGTCAAAAAACAGCAGCACAAATTGCAGCAGAGTTAGACACAATTAGACAAAACTTCAAAGCGAAAGAAACAGCATATTTATCGCTTTTATCTGAATTAAATGGTAGTGGAAGCAGTGTATTTGGAACACCAGGTATGGATCCAAATTCAAGTGTGGAAGTGGGATCAACAACAACCAATCCAGATACCATTTTAAATCAACTTGCAGAACAAAATAAAATTTTAGAAGAAAAGAGAAAAGCATTGGAGCTCGCAAGAGCTAGTATGGGTGATGCATCGGTAGCGTATGAAGCTGCTTTGAAGATTCAGGTGCTAATTCGTAACCCAGGAATGCTTGGCCAAATTGGAGATTTAACTTCAGATTCTAGTGCCATCCAAGGGAATTCTGGACTGAGAGGGGAAATTGTCCAAGCCCAAGAGGAACTTGACCGCCAAAGAGAAGTTTTGCGCCAACAAGAGAAGAAAATGTATGAGCTCCAATATGAGAGAGAAAATGCATTTCGTTCCCAATCGTTTTATGCCGAGATCAACCAAAGGGTTTTAGAATTTGAAAAACTCAAAGAAAACAGAGCATTACTCGTTGGGGTTTTGGATGGAGAGGGCACCTTAGAAGAGAAAATTGATTCATTGTTAGCTGGCGACAAGTTGGTTCAGTTGTATGGAAACCAAGTTTCTGTTCAGGTAAAACAAAGTTTAGAGACATGGAAAGCCAGTTTGACGGGCCTTGATTCCTCGGTTGTGACTGCCGTAACATCCCATGACAATAGTATTACTAATTTACTTACAAAAATCAACTTACTTGATGTCACACAGCTAGAAACTGCTTCGAATCAAATTCCTACTTACGTAAACCAATACGAAACCATTATATCAAGACTTTATGCAGATTCTCGTTTAGATGCTTCTTATTTGAATGCAGAATCCATCATTCCTGCTTATGAATATTTAGTAAGTTTAGGAGCTTCTTCTGGAGATGCTTTATCAATTGGTAAAGAAGGGATTGCGGAACTAAAAACAGCAATAACAAATTACCAGGCTTATGTGGCTGCTAATGCAGGCAACCAAGGAAGCCTTGCTTATGCGGCAAAAATTGTGGAACTCGAACAAACAATTGGAACCGCTGTAACAAAAATTGACCAATACAACCAATACATCGCAGAAGTTAATAAAACAGTTCAGTATTTGAATGTGAATGTAATGGATGCTCTGTCAAAAACAGATGCTGTTGTCGATGCAACTTTAACCGGTACAGAAAGAACAAGTGCCAAAAATGCTTTTACCGCTCTTCGTGGCGATGAGTCGAATATGTCCAGAAGTATGATCCTATCTTTGAATGATGTGGGAACATTATTTTCTGATTCCATTCAAGCAATGGGACATTATGGACAAATGAATCTTGTTTTCCGCAATGCACTGGAAGACAGAAATACAAAAACAAAACAAGTTTCAGATGGTCTTGTGTCATTATTTGATGGATTTGAGTTAGAATACAGAAGCAAAGAAGCAGAGTTAACATTTTTACTCGATGAAAATGGCAACGAAACCAAGTTAGCTGCAATCCAAAAAGAAGCAGAAAAGAAAAAGAAAATAGCTGGTGCAGAAGTTAATGCTAGAGCTATGGAAATGTTCCTAGATTATTTGGGTAATCTGGGCGAAAGAGAAAGAAACGTTGAGTCTATTTACCTTCGTATGTTAAAAGACTCCGAAGTCATTAGCCAAGATACAAAAACAGATACAAATTCGATCGTAGAACGAAGAGCAATGGCAACACTTCTTGATTTTTTCAGAAGCAGTCGTGGAGCATTTGCCAATTACATTGCAGGTCCAAATTACAATGATTTTATTGAAGATATGCAACGACAAAAGGATTATGCAGATGCTCTCTTATCCTTTTATGAAAGTGGCAAAGAATACAGTGTTAGCGAAAGAGAAGAAATTCGATGGAATGGATCTGCGAACGAAAAGAAATTCTTAAAAGAAAGTTTTTCTTATGGAGAATCCTTTTTCTTCCAAGCTGCTACAGGACAGGTTTCTCGTGAAATCGCAGTATCCCAAAAAGTGGATGATTTTGCAGCCAGGGTTCGATCTGGAGAAGTGCTCAGTGTTCTGAAAGAAGAATACTTCAAAAGACAAGAAAACAAAGCCACAGGTATACTCAAAGAATTACATGATGCTGTGTCTGGACTCGATGATATCACTGCATCCCGATTGCTCAGTGACTCTTTCCGAATTGGAACATCAACAGACAGAGATTCTAGCGAGGAAACTCGTCGTGCGAATTTGTTGTCTGGGCATTTAACAAACAATCCAGGCACTCCTCGTGCCCAGCTGAATTCCTTACTTGATGTTGGAAAACTAATTGAGATCTTCGGAGAAAAAGAAGGACTCGCAATTTATTCAGAAATTACCAATAAAATTCTAAACATAGACAACAGTGCCACTGCGATCATTGAGCAGTCACAACTTCTAAATCCAAAACATGTTGAGGTAGAAGCGGAATACCCAAGTTATTTAAGTTTCTTTGATGATACAAAAAAAACAGGATACACATCAGAAGTTCAAAAACTAAATCAGTATCTCACATTAAAAGATTTTGAAGATACCTCCCAACCGATTTTTGATACGGATTTGGAACTGATTGGATATAAAAAACCATTTGCTGGATTGGATTATTCAGAACTAGAAGCAGTCAAAACGTCCCTTGATGGAATGATTGCCAATTGGGGTACGATCAAGTCAGAGTTGGAATCGGCACATGCTGACTACATTCAAGTTTTGGCAACTTGGAGAGTAACAACTCCTGGAACTGAGGAATTTGCAGAACTAGCGGAAGAAGTATCTGAAAAGTTAAAAGACTTTTCTGCAAAACAAATGCAAGCCACAGATTATATGCGTGAGCTCACTCTTCAATTGGAAGAGGCAACAGAAAAATCCCAAAGTTTACTTACAGAATATAAATCCTCAATTGGAATTGCCGACAAAACTTTTTTGACAATCACGAGTTTGGGTAAGATCAATTCCACCTTACCAGGGTTTAGTGATTATTTTAATTCAGCGGAAGGTAGACCCAAATTCCATTGGACTTTTACAGATGGGGAACTAGGACTCAGTTATAATATCCAAGAAAAATTAGCCGACATGGAAGCAGAAGCACTGGCCCAAAAAACTTCAGTGACTACACGTTCGGAACAACTCTCTGGATTGAACTCCTTTTCTGAAACGATGTATAAAGGAATTAGTTTTTCCGACCAATACTTAGCACTGTATGCAAGAAGAAAAGAATCGGAAGAAGATGGGGAAGAGTATTTAGACAATTTGGATGAAAGGATTGTGGTGTATGCATCTGCTGCAAACCAGAATACAATCAGCCAAGAAAACTTGATTAGTTATACAAAAGGGATTCGTGAATTTTTAACAACAAAGGCAGCTCGTGGGGAAGAAGTAAATGCTTCTCTTTGGGAATCACTTGCCAATGCGGAAACATTCACGAAAGAAATGGCAGGACTAAAATACTACCAAAGTTTATCAACAGCTGACAAAGCAGATACAGCGAAACTCAAAACCGATTACGAAGAGTCCAAATCAACGAGAGAAACAGCAGAAGAAGCAGCCAAACTATTTGCAGAACTTCGATCTATGATTGATGGATTGGAAACACAAGGATTGCC
>NZ_RQFW01000010.1:5000-125000 GCF_004770145.1 Leptospira bourretii
GAATGTTTCGATTGCTATAAGAAAAAAACGAATCATTCACAATCATTTTTAATGCTGTTGCTGAACTGAATGCAGGACGCCAAGGTTGTTTAGTTGTTAAACTGGCATATTCACTTGCAAGTGACAAAATTGCGATATCTTCTTCAAAATTGACTGAGTTTACATTCGACTCTTGGATTCGAAGTTGCGCATCTATATCAGCTACAATCATTTTTTTACTTGGATCTTTTATGAACTTATCCCTGACCAACATCAACTTTCTAAATACTGTATTATTGTCAGGAAAGTTATTATTAATTGAGTTACCGCGAAATGGTCTATGATGGTTCAAAACTAGAGTGCGAATTTCTTGCGTGATTTCAGGTGCTGCAAGAGTCATTAAATAACTGATAATCGGATGTTGTTGGATTGCGTTGTATTCTTCTTTTGTTAGATTTGGTTTGTCAGGTAATACTAATTTTGAATAACCTATATCCGCAAGAAAACTTGCAGTCATCACTGAAAGATGGTCTTTTTTATTTGGTTTGTTATCATCACCTACACCTATCTTTTTGGTTCTGACCTTCATGCCCATGGCAACAATCGTTCGTTTGGTCATGAGTTCCGATTCAACTGGTACACCAGCATGATTCAAAATCTCTAATATATTAAATAATCCAGATTCAAAATCTGGATTGCTTGTGAAGTCGTCTAAAACTTTTCCAATTGATTTGTGTACTCTGAGTGCATGTTCCGAATTAAAGGCTTCTTTTTTTAACTCTAAGATCAATGATTCAGTTTGTTTTGCAAATTCTGTTGTTTTGTCTGGATCAAAAAGTTTGGTTTGGCGAGGGTCTGTTGATTCTCCCGATGTAATTCGCAAATGTTTTGTGTCAGTTGTTAGGCAATAGGCTCCTTGCAACTCTATCTTCAAAAGTTTGCCAAAATCCTCTTCAGTTGCGTTCTTTTTTTTTGCCATGATGAGTTTGCCGTTCCGATCATAAAGGTCGAGCGGGATTTGTTTGCTTTTACGATAACTACTAAGCAGATCATCATTAAATTCAAATTTAGCAAGTTGGTCAGGGGAAATTAAGGGAGAATCGCTCAAATTATATAGTCCGATTATGGTATGATTATCTAATGATATAGGACGAACATAATTGAATTATACCAATGATTGTCTCCTTTTTATCGAGAAAATGAATTCTAATAAATGGGAACTAATTACCAGTATAGAATAAACTCTTCGCCCTTGAGTAACTAACTGTATCGAAGGGCCCGCTTGGGGTCGCCCATGTGATCGAAGCGCTGGATAGCCCGACCCCAAATTTTAGTTCAAATGGTATGTAATATCGACCCATCATGTTCGAGAATCAAATCTTTGGGGACTCGCCCGGAATCGATGTGAGTGGTAAATAGATTTTAGCACTATAAATCCGTGTTACCACCTCGGTGAGGAATTCGATTATGGTTTGGCACGGAGTTCAAATAACACCCGTTCGGAAGAATCTAATTCATAGCGAGTAGAGCCTGCAGTTGCATTGACAATGCGTGCTGCAGGAATGTTTTTCTCTCGTAAGATTTGGAAAATGGCAAAGGAACGATTGATCCCGAACTGTTCGTGCAACGGATCTTCCTCTTCTGTACCTGGGATGGGTGCCACATAGTTGATGATCAGAATTTCATATTGAGGGTATTCAATCGTGAAACTACGTGCAAGGGCATCCAATTTTGCTCGGCCTTCCACATGAACCCGAGTTGTCTTTGGTTCAAAAATCTCATTGGCGAGAAATGAAAAGGTTTTGATCCCAGGTGGTGGGGATTCTGCTTGTTGAGTTTTTTCTAAAGTTTGGACTGCCGGAGCAACATTTGGTTCCTCAGTGGTAGAAACGAGTGAAAATTGTTTTCCAAATCCTAAACTCACAAAACTCTCTTCAAAATTACCACGGTTACGAAATGCATTTACTTGGGCTTTATAATCCACAATGTAAGTATTGGTAGTTAAAGCTTCTAAAAAAAGGAAATACGATGCAAAATGGAAACGTAGACCTAGGCCAGCGAAGAAACGTTGCACATTCCCACCTGACTGACGTTCGTTTCCAATTCCTCCACCAAAGCGGATATAGGGATCAAAAACAGAATTTGGTAAAAAATGAATTCCAAAATCCAAATTTCCGGTAGTGATCGAAGAAATTCTTTGGTCTTTTCGAATTAAAAACGAAAGTAATTCGGCTGAAGACAGACTATCGTTATAGGAACTTGAGGGATATTGGCGTTGCAATTGGTTTGCCGCTAAAAGCACAAAAGTAGGCTCCAACTGTCGTAAGTTTGACGCTTCAATCGACTGATAAACCCCCGTTAGTCCAACGGAAAGATATTTTAATAAAGCATATTGCACTCCCATTTCTCCTAAATGGCTGTTCAATTGGACTTGATCAGAATTGAATTCAGTAAGAGCATAAAAATAAAAGTTCCTTGCTTCGGGGCTAACTCCATCGCGATAAAATAAATATGTTGGGAAATTATACGTTTCCGTATAACGTTCCAAACTTCCAGAAGACATTCCCAGACCATACGATCCAGAACCAAATAACATGAGATTGCCTTTTTGAAATCCTTCAGCAGATAGGATTTGAGGAATCAAAAATAAAAAAATCCACTTACATTTCCACATGGGGTAATCCTTTGAAAATCGTTGGCTTTACTCAACTTATTTTTTTATATGAGGAAAAAATTGAACAATATATTCTCTCAGAGGGATGTGGCGTAAAATTCATATTGTATCCCTCGATTCTTATTGGCACTGTTCCCTTACTGCAAAGATTTTGATTCCGAAAAGAGTGTTTTCCAAAAACCTTATAATGTGCATTAGATGCTCTGGATTGAGAGCTGTTTCAAAAACATATGATAGGTTATCAGGGGAATCACTTTCTTTAAATGTTTCTCTTTAGTGGTCGATAATCATTATTGTCGTAACAATCGGGGTTCCCTTTGTAAGGGAGAAAGAAAAAGTTGCCGTTCAAGTGATTCATAAATGATTTCGTTAGACTTCGATTATGCGTTCTATCGTTGGTGGATTCGACATAGTTTTTGATTCCATGTTATGTAATGTTAAGAAAGGTAACCGCTTTTGGTCATGAGTCTCCGCGAGAGGGATAGAAAGGGCGCGGTAGCGGTCGCTTGGCAACCGAAGCCCTGCATAGCCCGACCCCAAATTAGAAATAAAATTCTGAATCTCAAAACATCTCTTTGTGATGCGGCTTGGGTTTTTGGGGGCTCGCCTTGGAGCAAATGTAAAGTAGAGATCGCTTTTGGCTATGGAATCGCAGTTATGCTGAGATATAATGTGACATAATTCCGATGCGAATCCACAAACCCCCACCCGAGTTAGGGAGGAGGGGAGTGGCTTGTGGGCAGGTGCTTTTTTCCCCCTAACATAAATTCGAAAACCAGGCAAGGAGCTTCCAAAAATCTGGAATTTTATTTCTAAGAAGTTCGCAGTTACCTAAGTCAGGAAGCGTTTCAAATTCACGAAAAGATTTCCTTATTTTGGAAGATTCACTTCTTTTTTAAAGAAAAAAGTATATTCTGTGTAGGTGTTATGCGATCTTTCCGGTGGAGGAGGAAATTCCCATGAACTGATTTCTTTTTGTATACAACCGATGAGGGAATCAGATGTAAAATCGGATTGGATGAGCTCCACTTTTGTAGGAATTCCGTCCGGATCAATTTGCCAATCGAAATGGATTTTGCCTTCCTCGATTTTTGGTTTTGTTTCTAAGTATATATTGTAGCAAATTTGAATTTTACGTTTGTGTTTGGTAATGGTAAAATTCACTTCTCGTTTGTGGTAAGGTGAGAGACCTTTTTTATCCACTTCCATTGAAGTTTGTGTGAATTGATTTCCATTCGAAATGGGACGAAGGAAAAGTAAATACACAAAACTTAAAACGAGAGTGGTGCCAGTGATGAGAAGGATTTCTTTTTGATAGGGAATCTGTTTTTTCATTTATGAATGTAATTTATGTATCAAATCCGTTTTACTTTCTAAAAAACACAAATGCTGCACCAGACGATAAAGCTGAATTGTCTGTACTGCCAGTAGGTCCATTGGTAATTGTCTTTTGATTGCTGTCCTCTAGGTTCACTCCAACGACGGCGGTATCTCCTGAAAAAGCAATTGCATTGCCAAACCTGTCTTCGACATCGGCATTGGGAGCCTTAATATAGGCTCGAAATGCCCAAGTGGAACCAGACCTTTGGAACAAATAAACTGCACCCGAATTGGATAAGCTGTTGTCATCATTTGGCATCGTTCCATTTGTGACCGTTGTTTGATTATTGTCCTCAAAAATAGAACCAACTAGGATTGTATTCCCTTCGATGGCAACTGTGATACCAAAACGATCGTCTGCTCCTAGATTGGGAGGTTTGAGGTAGGCTTGGTGGCTCCAAGTAGAACCCGTTCTTTGGAACACATAAGCGGCACCTGCGAGTGTCGCTGAGTTATCGGAGCTTGCTGCCGTTCCGTTTGTAATAGTGGTCTGATTGCTTGCTTCGGAAAAGGCACCGACTACTATGGTGTCGCCATCGATCGCAACCGAATTGCCAAACTGATCATCAGCTTCTGCGTTAGGTGCCTTTAGGTATGCTTCTTCAACCCAGGTCGTACCAGTTCTACGGAAGACATAGGCCGCTCCTGCATTGGCTGCTGAGTTGTTGGCACTGGCACCAGATCCGTTTGTAATTGTGATCTGATTACTCGCCTCTAAATTGGCACCGACAACGATCGTATCATTTGCGATGTCGACAGTAGTACCAAAACGATCACCTGCTCCCATGTTAGACGGTTTTAGGTAGGCTTGTTCTGACCACGTAGTGCCGGATCTTTGGAACACGTAAACGGCACCTGCATTTGTTGCTCCCTCATTGGCTGGTGCAGGAGATCCATTCGTAATGCTTGTTTGGTTGCTATCTTCAAAATATGCGCCAACAGCAATGGTATCACCTGATATAGCAAGGGAAATTCCAAACTGATCATTTGCGCCGGTGTTAGACGGTTTTAAGTAGGCTTGCTCCGACCAAGTAGTGCCTGATTTTTGGAATACATAAGCTGCACCTGAATCAGTAGCTCCTTCATTCGGAGCAATAGCATTAGGAGCATTCGTAATCGTCGTTTGATTGCTATCTTCTTGGTTTGCTCCGACCACTATGGTATCTCTATCAATCGCAACAGAGACTCCAAATTGATCTGTTCCTCCTAAATTAGAAGGTTTTAGGTATGCCTCTTGCGACCATGACGAACCAGATCTTTGGTAGACGTATGCCGCACCAGCCGATCCTAATGAGTTGTCACTACTCGCTGTGGGTCCATTTGTAATTGTCGTTTGGTTACTTGACTCACCTGGAGCTCCCACCACGATTGTATCACCAGAGATCGCTACGGAATATCCGAAGCCATCATTTGCTTCTGCATTCGATGCTTTGAGATAGGCCTGTGTTTCCCAGAGTTTTGGAGAATTACCAACGCTGAATCCGCAAAAGGGAATAGGAGTTTCCGATACGGAAGTGAGTAATAAGGTCTCTATATACGCTTTTGATTTTTGATCGCAGGGGTTATTTAATGTTAAAGGATTACAACTTCCGTAAAAAAGAAGCAGCAATATACCTGTGATTTTTCTCATCAATAACGAACGAAGCTTGAAATTTCCTTTCCTCATTCCATTCCTCAGATTCGGTTATCCAGATACAAATTTGCTAACATTCGTTAAAGACTTTCTTCATTCAATCAAAGTTAGCAAGTATTTTCTTATTTTTTTGATAGTATGAAAATTATTTTTTCAATTTTTTTCGAGTGTTGGAACTGTTTCATTTCAAATCTAGGAATGGAAATGTTTTGTTGACCATCTGTTTTTTTTGTTTACCACATATCATATTTCCCTTACTGATCTCTTTGTGTCTCTGAATATAAATTTATGAAACAATTTTTAATTTGGGAAGATTTTGCTACATACCGAGGTGAGGCATTTTCAACCCATCGGCATAGTCATTTTTTTATACAAATTGGTTTGCCAGATTCAGGTTTTGTTGAAATACGTACGTTAGATGGTGAATGGAAGTCATACAATGTTGTCTGTATTCCTTCTGGAATAAGTCACGAAATGAGGAGTGGGGAAGGTAATCTTACACTTCTTTATTTGGATCCACTTACAACAGGTTATCAACTTTTTCATGAAAGAAGTTTGACCTCAAATCAATCAGCATTCGAAGTAGGTGACTTGTTTACTGAAACCCTAAAACATCAGATAAGAGAAATTTTAAAAACATCGAATAAAGATGTTCGTAAACAAATTCTCGAATTGATAAATATAAATTTTGATAAACAAACAAATCGCAAATTGGATCCACGCATTCAAAAAAGCATAAAAGATGTAGAACTTGATCGTTTTTCACTTTCCCATTTAGCAAAAGAGGCTTCCTTATCAGTTGAAAGGTTTCGTCATCTTTTTCGTCAGGAGACAGGTGTTCCATTTTCTGCTTATAAACTTTGGCTAAAAACAAAAAAGGCTGTCGACTATTTAGCAAATCATTCGCAATTATCAAATGCTGCCTACGAGGGTGGTTTTGCAGATCAGTCTCACTTTACTCGTATTTTTCGCCGATCTTTCGGTGTTGGTCCTTCAGATTTTACAAAAAAGAAAGAACCGTTTCAGGCAATTTTCTTTTCCAAGTAGCCGTTGCGTTCAAGACTACTTTTTCATTTCTGATACTCTTTCGAGTATTGGGGAAAGAAAAATGGGTTCTAAAATCAAAGCAAAAAATCTAGCAGAGTTATTTTATGATAGTGCCAAGCAGTTTGGAGATCAACCAGCGTTTGGAACGAAAAACAAAGAAAAACAATTCTCTACAATTAGCTTTCAAGATTTATATGAAACTGGAGTTTCACTGGCAACAGGCTTAATTGATATCGGTTTAAAGCCACATGAACATGTAGCAGTTCTATCTGAAAATCGAAAAGAGTGGATTATTTCTAATTATGGAATTATACTTTGCGGTGCTGCGGATGTTCCTCGTGGTACGGACGTTACAGATGGTGATATACAATACATTCTTTCTCATTCGGATGCAAAGATGGTCTTCGTAGAAAACGAAGTGACTTTAAAGAAAGTTAAGAAGAATATTTCCAAACTACAAAATATAACACATATGATTGTTATGGAAAGCGAGCCCGTCGTATTGAATGCGCAAGTCCATAGTAATGGTGAGGAAAAAATTGATCTAGGGAATCCTTTGTATCCAAATATCTTGAGTTTAAATGAACTTATCGAAAAAGGTAGAAACCTGCGAAAGTTAGGTGATAGAAGAGCTGAGGAAAGAGTGATTGCAATTCAACCTGATGACTTATTTACGATCATCTATACTTCCGGTACTACAGGGGAACCGAAAGGGGTAATGTTAACTCATGCAAACATGATATCGCAGTTAAGGAACATACCCATAAAGATTGGACCGAAAGATCGATTTTTATCGATTTTACCTGTATGGCATAGTTTTGAAAGAGTTTTTCAAATGGGAACAATTGCGATGGGCGCTACACAATATTATACAAATGTAAGAAATATCAGAGAAGACTTAATGATTGTGAAGCCTACTTTTATGGCTTCAGCACCGAGACTTTGGGAAAGTATTTATCAAGGGATACAGTCGAAGATCCAAACAGGTTCAGTTATAAAAAAAGTTTTATTCAAATTAGCGTATGGATGTGCATTAAAGATTCAAAGATCAATTCAATTTTTAAAAGGTAATCGATTGGATCTTCATGGAAGAAATATTTTTCAATCGATAGCACTCGCTATTGTTTCCTTAACCTCGATAGCGGTTCTTTATTTACCTTATCGCATCCTTGATTTGATTGTATTAAGTAAACTTAGATTAGCTACCGGCGGGAAACTGAGAGGTTCAGTTTCTGGCGGTGGTTCCTTACCCTTTCATATTGATGAATTTTTTAATACCATCAGGATTCCTGTATTCGAAGGATATGGATTGACTGAAACATCTCCAGGACTTGCATTCCGTACAGAAAAACATCTTGTTGTGGGAAGTGTAGGGCAAATATTTCCTGATACTGAAATTTTACTGAAAGATGTTGAAACAGGTATAGTCATTTATCCTCCGAAAAAAGGAATCAAAGGCGAAATTTATGTAAGAGGACCGCAAATTATGAAAGGGTACTACAAAAGACCTGAAGCAACTGCAAAAGTTTTATCAGATGATGGATGGTTGAACACAGGAGACCTTGGGATCATGACGTTTAACAATACGCTTAAAATTGTAGGAAGAACGAAAGAAACGGTTGTACTTCTCAATGGTGAAAATATTGAACCAGTTCCCATTGAAAATAAACTCATGCAATCACCTTTGATTGACCAAGTAATGGTTGTGGGACAGGATCAAAAGTATTTAGGTGCATTGATTTTACCGGCCCTTGAAAAGTTTTCGGAATATGGATCCACTTATGAACAATTGGCAACGAATCGTATTGTAAAAGAAAAAATCGAACAGGAAGTAAAAAATCTGATTCGCACAGAGAATGGATTTAAAAGTTTCGAAAAGATTGTAGAGGTGCGACTCCTTCCAAAAACTTTTGAAGTAGGTGAGGAGTTGTCTGCAAAACTATCTGTCAAAAGACATGTTGTTGCAGAAAAATACGAATCGCTCATCGAGTCAATGTACGATGGAAAGTCCCAAATGCAGATTCATGTAACTAAATAAATTCTTTCAAACAAAACGTTGCGCATGTTTTCCAAATAATTAGATGCGATTGGTAAAGGGTATTTTATATATTTAGAATGATCTGAGAGTATGATTTTCTATGAAAGCGCATCCAAAAATCGTCATATTGAAAATCTGCATCGTATCAAGTAATCCTATTTATAAAATAATATGATACATCGTCTCTGGTTTTTCCTTAAGTTAAATTGTTGAAGCCTATTTTTACTTGTGATGAAAAACTACCTAACAAGCGTATATTGATAACCAATGGTTTAATTCGAAAAAGCTTTTAGTTAATTGAGTTCACTGTAAAATAATCTTTGGAGAGAAAGCCTTGGAAAAAAGGGAATTGTCTGAATTTAAAGCTGTAGAATTCTATTCTGATTCTATCCATTCACTTTGATAAAAGACTTTTTATTGGCTAGGGAGTACGGGATAATATTTGTTACACTATGCTTTTTGGATTTCTTCCGCACTCATCCCAGATACACGAGTGTCTCCTAACGGGAATAACACAAAAGGAACTTTTTGGCTTAGTTGGAATTGTCTTCACACTTTGCTTGAAGATTGTTGCTTTAGTGATTCTTTTTTTGAATTGGCTTTTAGCCTTTCTTTCCAAAATAAAAACGGATACTCAATTAAGAGATAAAGTAAGTAACTGATGCAAAATGTAAGAAATAGAAAATTGATTACTGCTGAACCGTAATCGAACCAATTTACGGTGCCAATTTTGTTGATCTTGGCTGTTGCGCTCTTGATTGCCAGAATGGCAATCATACCATTCCAAAGATACATTGTATAACTTAAGCGGGCAATAGGTCTAAATATTTTAAATTCAAAGAAAGATTTTAAGATGTTTTTCTCTGAAAGGCAGAGTAAAAGAAGCATGCTGAAGATGATATTGTATCCGTTAAAAGAAAACACATAATAAAAAAATGGGAAACTATGTTGTGAAAAAAACAAAGTGGATCCATATCCGAGTAAAATGATTGGAATTAGAATATTTTGGAACCGTTTGATCAATGTTTGAATGTTCCAATGTAAATGTAAATCCATTACAATGACACCAGCAATCAGGTCATCGAATCGAAAATGGAAAGAGTGGGGATTCTGATATTGGGTTGCTGAATCGAAATAAGAGAGTATTCTAAAAAAAAGTGGAATTAAATACAAAAGGAAAAGGAACAACAATCGGCTCCCTTTTGTTAAACGAAAGATAAAAAATGCAGAGAGAAATGGAAGTATTAAGTAGAACTTTTCTTCTATTGATAACGACCAGGTGTGAACATTATAACTCTGAAAATAATCAGACATATATATCAAATCGTATTTAAAATTTTCTATTTGTGCTAGCACTGATTCGGTAGATGCAGCAAGTTCTGCTGACCCAGTCGCTTGTGAGTTCACTAGGGTTTCCGCGATCTTTAAGGCTACCAAATGCGCTAAGATCAAATAAAAATAGTAGGCTGGAAATATTCTTAACGAGCGGTTAATGAAAAATAAACTGAAATTTATCCGATGATTTTTTTCCCATTCCTTCATTAGGCCAAAGGAAATTAAATAACCACTTAATACAAAAAAAAGGGCAACCCCTGATTGCAAACCCGGGTAGATAATTGCAATATATCCAGTAAACATCCCCGCAAACTCAAGGAAAGGAGATGTATGGAAAATCAAAATAATTAAAATCGCAAAAGCCCGAAGACCATTTAGAGATTCAATATCCCCGGCTCTATGTTTAAAAACAGATAAAAAAGCATTTTTCAGCACTGACATACTTACAATATTACCTACTGATTCTTGAAACCAAGGATCTTAAATTGGATCTGGGTAACAACATTCAAATTGACTAAACTTTCCGAGACAAGAAATAAATATTGCTAATTCCCGATTCATTGGTTCCCTTTTTTGGGCTGAAATCGTAAAAAAAATAAAGGTTTCCTATCTTTTTTTTTGAACCAAATTGAAATGGGTTGGGACTTTTAATTGTATGAATGACAAATCCTATATTGAACTTTTAAACCAAGCAAAGTCTGGTGATCTTCGTGCTTGGACGGTGGTACAGAACCGGTTCTCTCGTTTTGCGGTCAAATTTGCGTCAAAGATTATCGGTGACGAGGATCTTTCACAGGATATCGTGCAGGAATCATTTTGGGATTTGTATCAAAATTTGGAAAAAATGACAAGCCCAGTAGCATTTCCTTCTCATTTGAAAAGAGCAATCATCAAACACAGTGACCGCATCTTGAGAAAGAAGGAAAATCAGAATTTAGTTTTTGTCGAT
This sequence comes from Leptospira bourretii, assembly GCF_004770145.1. Taxonomy (NCBI): domain Bacteria; kingdom Pseudomonadati; phylum Spirochaetota; class Leptospiria; order Leptospirales; family Leptospiraceae; genus Leptospira; species Leptospira bourretii. Next base: position 16,036 of record NZ_RQFW01000010.1, read on the forward strand.
CCGAATCAAATGGACCAAAACTCGGAAGAATTACATTCCACCTATTTTGAAAAAGAATGTTATGAAACGATTTTTCAAAATGTAAAAAAACTAGATCCCGACGATCAAAAGTTAATTGAACTCTATTACTATAAAAACTATTCGTTAGTTGAAATCTCAAGATCGGAAGGAAAAACTTTGTCTTTCATCAAAAAAAGACATTTATACCTCAAAAAAGTTCTCCGCAACGGAATTGGTGAAACGTTCCGACCAGAGGCACACTCTCAATTGATGATGGTAGCTTAGGAGGAATCATTTGGAAACAACTCAAGTATATTCAAATGGGCAGATTGATAATGTGTATCTGGAACAAAGGAAAGTATTTCTCTGGGGAGAGGTCAACGATAACTCTGCAAGATATTTAATAGATCGTTTTTTATATTTAGAAGCTTTGGATCCCACAAGGCCAATTACCTTATATATCCATTCTCCCGGAGGATCAACTTATGCAGGTTTGGCGATATTGGATGTAATGAAAAACCTCCATAATCCTGTTTACACCACTTGTTTGGGAATGGCAATGTCCTTTGGTGCTGTTTTACTTCTTTCGGGAACAAAGGGATATCGCTTTGCTTATCCGCATAGTAAAGTGCTCATCCACCAACCGCATGTGATGGGAGAGTTCAAAGGACCAGCAGAAGACATTCGGATTTTTGCCGAGTCTGTCCGGAGAGAAAAGGATTTGTTAAATGAAATTATGGCAAAAGCAACGGGCCAACCATTAGAGAAGATGAAGGAAGATACGGAAAGAGACACTTGGTTTTCCGCAACAGAAGCCATCGAATATGGTATCATCGATAAAATCATTGGAGCCTGATTTGATTTTCAGATTTTTTTAAATTCAAAATCTGAAGGAACCAAACTCTAAAAAATTAGGAAAATCCATTTTTTTTTGGAATCTTTTTTCAAAGAGTTCCTATAAAATCAGATTCCCTATGAAACATATTTTTTTGGTTTGTCTGATTTTTAGTTTTTGCCCCGTTTCTGCTGTGGATAAAGACATTTGGACGCAGGCAGATTCTTTGATGAAACGAAAGGATTTTAAGGCTGCTTTTAAACTCTCCGAATCCATCATCGAAAAAGATCCGGAAGATGTTTTTGGATGGCAATTGCGATTGAATTCATCCTCCCAATTGGCAGATACCAAAGGTAAGTGGCCAAAGGAATGTGTTTTTTCTGCTTTGAAATATGCAGAGATTCATAAACCAGAAGAAGTTTCTAGTTTAACAACCGCAATCTGGTGTTTGAATCATGAAAATCAATATTCCAGAATGGTGGAATTGATTCCCAAAGTCATTCCGTATGCCAGGGCAAAAGTTGGGGACGGAAATTATGCACTTCTTATTAATGTTTTAGCAGTCGCCTACGATAGGTTAAATGATCAGAAAAACGCTCGTTCTGTCTTGATGCAAGGTCTTAGTGAATTGAGTGGGACACCGGCTGCTTTGCATACAGGATACAATTTAGGGGATCTTTTTCGAGATGAAACCATGTCTTTGGAGGAAAGAGAAAATTGGCATAAACTTTTTTCCGAAAATCTTTTTAAAGATAAAAAGGATCATCCGCTGATTCCTTCCATAGCATGGAATACTTCTTTACTAACTGATCTTTATGTTTCGAAAAAAAAATATCAAGACGCTTTTGAAATAGTTTCCCTTTTATATCCCGAGATGGATACGCAACTCCTTGCCCATTGGAAATTTTTAAGGGACCAACTATACATCAAATATCTTGGTCTTAAATTTAAAACCAAAAGGCTAAAGATTCCTCCACGAAAAACTTTGAAGATGGTGTTTTTAGTGATTCCAAAAACACGAATGAAAGGGGATTTGCCATCTCAAGTAGCAAAATTTCAAAATTTAGATTCTGATTTGAATCCAAAAGATGTTTCTGATCTCCTTTTGAGTTTTGAATATTTTCGAGATTCTTTTGAAGACCTTTCCAACGGAATCCATTGGGATCATGAAGTTTTGCAAACCAACTCAGAAATTCAAAATACAAATTGTATTGATGATCGTTTTCGTTTTGTGATGCAACCTTCCATTGGTTCCATTGTTCCCCAACTTTCCGAAGACCAACTGAAAACCATAAAGGCTGCAGATGGTGTCATCTTAGTTTGGGCAGGCACTCGCCAACCGGATGGAGTGCTCATCACCAATGGAGGTGGGACAGAATGGAATTATGGAACGGAGACAGATCCGGAGGTTCGTTTGACCATTCTCTCTGATTCAAATAAAAAAATTGCAAGTGGTAATCATGCCAATCACCCCATCTTTATCTATCATGAATTGTTTCATGTTTTAGAATGGGCGTATCATCAGTCAAAATTTCCGAAAGAGAATCATCCTTACCAAAGAAGAAAAGTTTGGCCTTATGATTATCAAGGTGAAACGGAATGGGATTTTTATTCAGAGACCTTTCAAAAACGAATGAAAAAAGAAGACAACCTAGATCGTGTTTATTGGCAGGGCAGAAAAGAAGGGTTTTATGGTATTCTTGTGAAAGAACAAGGGAAATCAAAATGAATGGGAAACATCCACTTCCTTAAAAAAAGGAAGTGGAATAAATGTTTTAGTCTCCACCTTGAATGAAAAAAATCATCTTCCAGTTTTTGTTTTTTTTGGAAAAACCAACACGATGGTCCATGGGGCTTCTTAGGTATTGTTCACAAACATATCCAACTTGTCCGTCGGAAATACAAACTTTACTCCAATTGCAGGGTTCGTTCGGATCAGGTTTTAGTGTTTCATCATATTCGTTTTTAACAAACTCCCAGCTAAGCTGTGTTAGAACTGCGCCTTTTTTGGATGGTTTGTTCCGAATATTCACAGTGTTTCCAGTGATGAGTGAAAAACTATAAGAATCAACAGATTCAGGAGTTTGGGTAAACAAAAAGGGTGCTGACCAAATATTATCTTTATAAGCAAAACCAAGATTGACGGTTTGCGAAAAAACGTTCCAAAAATCGGATTTTTTGGGATTTTTATCCAAATTCCAATACTTAAAAAATTTTGTTTTTCCCATTCCATCTTCAGAAAAATCAAAAGAAATTTGTGGGTCCACAATGGATTCGATAAACTTTATATCTTTGTCTTGGATTGCTTTTTCTAACTTTTGTTTGAAGGAAAAAAAATCTTTATCTTCTCTCGATGTATCCGTAGGTTTTAAAAACACGGGATCAAAAGGTTCGCAAGGGAGGATTTGAGAAAAAGTTGAGGTGAGTGCAATTAAAATAATACCGATAAAAGATTTCATATTTAACTTTTCCTAATATTTGGTAGCCGTTTGTGATTTTGCCTATCATGAGGATTGAGGTAATCCAAAGGCAACCAAAAAAACGAAGTTTAAAATCCACAACAGAGATACAAAAAACCCGGTTTTCGCTACAACATGGGTAAAGAAAAATGAAAAACACCCTCAAAAGGAAGGGACTCCAATTTACTTTTTGTTCCATTGGTTGCGTCTAAACTGAGATTCATTTTCTGGAGAGAAGTATTTGCGATATTTACCATTCTATCTATTCTTATTTTTTACCTTTTCCCTTACCCAGTGCAAAGCCTTCGGCAAGGATCCGGAAGGTTCCCACCTTGAAAAAATAAAAACATCCACTCATTATGACCAAACTCGTGAACAATTTGTAAATCGTAGACCAGATGTTTTAGAGAAAATGCGAGAGAATCAAAACTTCTTCTCACTTTTTTTTAAATTTATGTTTGGTGGAGACAAACACCAAAAACCAGATGTGAAGTTACCCGAAGAAAAACCAGACTTCTCTGAGTTTTTAAAACCGGATGAAAACATAAAATTCATTTGGTTTGGGCATTCCACCTTTCTTGTGAATATCGAAGGGAAACTTTTGTTTTTTGATCCCGTGTTTTCGGAGTCTGCCGCCCCTTTTAGTTTTATGGTAAAACGATTTCAAGATGCAGTGGTCAAGTTAGAAGAACTGCCTCCAATTGATTATATCATTATCTCTCATGATCATTATGATCATCTGGATATGCAAACCATAGAATTTTTTAAATCAACAAAAACAAAGTTCATCACACCTCTCGGGGTTACTTCTCATATGAAAGAATGGGGTGTTCCTGATGATCGCCTAACGGAGTTAGATTGGTGGCAAAGTTTGGATCTGGGAAAACTAAAAATTGTTTGTACACCTGCCCAACATTTTTCGGGAAGGCGAGGAATGAATGGAAATAAAACTTTATGGTCCTCATGGACTGTGATTGGTGAAAAAGAAAGATTCTATTTCAGCGGTGACTCCGGGTATGATGTACATTTCAAAGACGTTGGCGATAAATTTGGTCCATTTGATTTAACATTTATTGAAAATGGACAATACAATCCGATGTGGGAAGCAGTCCATGTATTGCCGGAACAAACTGCGAAAGCACATTTGGACTTAAGAGGCAAACGACTTGTGCCAGTCCATTGGGGAATGTTTAATTTGTCTTTGCATAGTTGGTATGAACCGGCTGAATCATTGGAAAAACAAGCCGAGGTTTATAAAATCGATCTTCTAACACCAAAATTTGGGCAAATTGTGAAAATTCGTGAACCCAACCTAATGGAGCGTTGGTGGAAAAAATTCATCCAATCGGAATGATTCTAAGCGAATTGGGACGGAAGTTTCGGTTAGGCGGAGGAACCACCGCAGTCTTTTGGTTCCTTCTACCCTTTGTAGCGAAATTCAATACAAATTAAGGTTGGATCGAGGTGACAAAAAAAATCATTCCTTGTTTTACTAATAATTGTTAAATGAAAAATGCGATTTGACACAACATTCGTAAATTCGAATGATGAGTGTTAAATTTTATTTTTGGTGTTCTAAAATGAGAAAATTTTTCCTTTCCGTTCTTGTATCAAGTTTACTAATTCTTTCTACCTTCGGTTGTACGCCGAAGTCAGACAATAATGATTCCCTAGCATTACTTTTGCTTGGGGCAGGGGCTTCGGCGAACAGTTCTTCCGAAGACTTAAGTTGTCAAAATAAAACACTCAATTGGACGATTCGCACTCCTGCAGAAGCAAACACATGGCTTGCTGTCAAATTTGGAGACAATCGCTTTGTGGCAATTGCTACAAATGGAACAACTCCTGCGATGGTTTCCGCCGACGGAATCACTTGGACAGGGCATACTCCGCCGACTGGTGGGTCATTTACTACACTCGCACATGGCAATGGAATGTTTGTGACAACTTCACCATCTGTTTTCACAACGAAAGTGATGTCATCCCCTGATGGAGTAACTTGGACAAACAGAACTTCTCCTACTCCTAACTGGCAAAGTATCACTTTTGGCAATGGAACGTTTGTGGCAGTTGCTAACAATACTACTGAGAGAGCCATGACTTCTCCTGACGGAATTACTTGGACTGGTCGTACTCCTCCTGAAGATACATGGTCTCACGTTGGATATGGGAATGGACTTTTTGTAGCTCTAGCTACTTCTGGAAAAGTCATTACTTCCCCTGACGGGATCGCTTGGACACCACGCAGTGATGTCCAAGCGAACCAATGGAATTCCATAGCTTATGGAAATGGACTTTTTGTGGCGGTTAATTCTAACGGGGCCAATCGAGTCATGACTTCTCCTGATGGAATCACTTGGACACCACGTACTGCCACTGAACAAAACTCATGGCTTTCCGTCACTTATGGGAATGGTCTTTTTGTGGCGATCGCTCAAGATGGAACCAATCGGATTATGACATCCACAGATGGAATCACTTGGAAAGCACAAACTGCCCCAGAGCAAATTTTATGGAGATCTATTACTTTTGGAAAAAATACTTTTGTGGCAGTTTCTGCAAATGCCCCTTCTTCTAAAGTGATGACCGCTTCCTGCGATTGATCCTTTAAGACTAATTTTTTTTTACCAACCAAATCATTCCTAAACCACCCCTCTAGTAGAGGTGGTTTAGGTGACAAAAAAAGGATCAGAATGGGGAACCAAATTTAAAGAAATTTGACCTACTTAGAAAATAATAAGTAGGTATTCTATGCGTAAGCTGTTGATTGTTTTTCCCATTCTCTTTGTATGTTTTCTCAGTTGTTCTTCCAATGAAGAAAACGATTTAATTCCAGGTACAAAACTCACTGGTGATCCGGTTGCCGATGCACTCGTCCTTGCGGTGTTAACAAACCCACCTTGTTTCTTCCTAACAACAGCAAATGCGAATACTCCTATCCTATTGGGAGAAGGACAAACTTCGATTTGTAGCAACCAACTTGTGAACGGAACTGTCCAAATACAAAAGTCCGGCACATATGAAGTTTCTGGCAGTGCAGGGCGACAAACTTTGAGTTCTTCCAATTGTAATTCCACAAGATTCGATTATCATGTTTTTCTAAAGGATGGAAACTCAGATCTGTTTTCCACTAATTCGGGCCAAACCCTAACTCTTTCCCTAGAAGCCGGAAAATCATATTCCATTCAGTCGACTGGGTTAGTGGATCCTTCCGGTTACCAATGCCAAGGTAGGCCCGTATCTTCCAGTATCACCCCATACAGGATCAATTTACGAAAACTTTAAGGGAATGAATGTTTGAGTTTTCAAAAGGATTTTAAAAAAGTTCCCTAAGGTTTTAGGTAGTATCCGCAATTGCGGGAACCTCCCATCGCATCTCTGTTAGTTTTTGTTTAGAATGGCAACATGATACGTTTGATTTGGTTTATGTTGCCATACTTTCTTACCTGTGTTACATTTGGTTCTTTATTCCAATGTACCCCAGTGGATAAAAAATCATATTTTAAAGGGTTTTATTATACCTTGGACAAACGACCGCATGGGCAACTGGCGTATGCAGAAAAACATGGATACAATTCTGAATGTTTGGTTTTGATGGAAGGACCTGTCCCCAGTCGTATGGAACCTTGTGCCATTGGAGATAGGCGATCAGTAAGAGATATGTACCAGGAATCTGAGGTGGTAGTGGAGGGTGATTTTTTCCCGATTGAATGGTCCTTTGCAGGTTATGGATATGATTTACATGTCACAAATGATTACTATCAAAGTATTGTTTTCTTTTCCAGTTATTCACAAAGAAGAGGACTCTCTCGGTTTTCACCCTGGTATTACAGACGTGATATGTATGGACCAGAAGTGATGCGTTACAACCCAGTCTACCCGTATCGGATCACTCCTTTTTATACAGGAGGTCGTTAGAAGATTTCCGATTGACGAATCGGGAAAAATTCTAAAAAAATTTAGATACAAGTTTAAAGTTTTTGTGAACCCAATATGAAACAGTTTTCTATTTCCTTTTTATTTTTCCTATCTTTCATTTGTTTCTTTTTATTCCAATCTCCTGTGTTTGGAAAAGATAATGAAAGTTTACATATTGGATTTGGTTCCTGCCTTCACCAAGACAAAGAAAGTCCCATCCTTGGGCAATGGGAAAAGGAATCATTTGATCTCATTCTTCTGTTAGGTGATAATATTTACGCAGATAGTTTGGTTGCTGAAGAAAAAATTCCAGCTTACAAAAAACAATTTCTCCGACCTGAGTGGAAAACCATCAGGACAAAATCAAAAATCTTGGCAACATGGGATGACCATGATTACGGGATCAATGATAGTGGGGGAGAATATACCGATAAAGTAAAAAGTCGCGAGGTATTTATTTCTTTAGTGGGATCTCTTATGCCAAAAGGTCGAAGTTTTGGAACCAAAGAGGGAAAAGGAATTTTTCATTCTTATTTTTTAGAATTCAAAAAGAAAAAAATCCACATCATCATCCCTGACTCAAGATACTTTCGTTCACCGCTTAAGCGGACATTTTTTTCTTATTTTACAGGCAAAGCTCGTTATCGACCTAATGATTCTCCGGATGCCACACTATTAGGAGAGGAACAATGGGCATGGTTAGTGGAAGAATTCAATAAACCTTCCGATTTACTTATTTTTGTTTCGGGAATCCAAGTGATTCCAACAGAACAGCCATTTGAAAAATGGGGAAACTTTCCAAATGATAGGGAAAAACTATTTCAACTTTTTAAAGAAGCCAAAACTAAGGATCTAGTCATTCTTTCTGGAGATAGACATATTGCGGAAATATATGAATTTCCATTATCAGAATCTCGAAAGTTAATCGAAATCACTTCCAGTTCTCTCAATTTACCACTTCCATTTTTGCCATTGGAATTTGATTCCGAATATAAACTTGGGCCTGCTTTTAGGGAAGAGAACTATGGATCCTTACAGATTCAATTTAAGGACGGAAAATTGGTTTGGCGTTCCCAGATCAAAGACAAAACTGGAAATGTAGTTCTTTCCTATCCTAACAATGATTCTAAAGAATAAACTTTTTTTATAAACAATCGGAGGACCCTCGTTTTGAAACCCAAACAAAAAATCTTAGAAAGTTCCTTTGCATTGTTTCGTGAAAAAGGTTTTCAGGCCACTGGAATTGCAGAAATTTTAGATAAGGCTGGTGCTTACAAAAAAACCTTATATGATCATTTTAAATCCAAAGATGATATTGGGTTTGAATACCTAAATTATCTTTCCGAGCAACAAAGAGTTGTTATGTTAAAAGTTCTGGCAAAAGCAAATAATATGTCGGACTTCATTGAAAAATGGGTTAACTTCATTGTTCGTAATCAAAGAAATACTTCTCGAAAGGATTGTCCCATTGCTCTTTTTTCTGGTGAAATTTCTCATTTAAGTCAGTTTGATGCCTATCGAAATAAAGCAGTTCACCATGTTTTAGAAACAGTGGAAACTTGTATTCTTAACTTTTCTCCAAACTTAAAACCCGAACTTGTTAAAGCTTTGAGTTATGAACTATATATGAGTTATCTTGGCGGCTTAAGGCTTTATGCATTAACAAAAGATCGTAAGGTGATCGAGAGAATGAAGTCACAAATGATTGCCTCCGCAGAACGTGTTGTTAAAAGTTAAGGATCACCAACTTCCACTAGCACCACCCACCTAACGGACCAACCACCGGACTAGTAAGTTCGGGGTATGGATCCTTAACAAAATTACAAAAACTACAGAATAAGATTACTGATATAAATGGAAAAATTTTCATTCAGGGAGTTCTGTTTTTTCTTTTGGAATTTCTTGCACAAACATCCAAATGATTCCGTCTTTTACTTTTCCAAGTCCTAGATAAAGATAATAAAAAGGTAACCCTAGTGGACCAGGTTTGTATTCTTTTTGAACCACTGGTTCCCATTTTTGACGCACTTGTACATGAACAGAGGATAATTGAACTGAACTGGAAAGGTATTTTAATTTTCCCTCCCACCTTTCAATGGATTCGGAAACTTTATTTAATTCTGCTTCGACTTTTAGCGTTTCTTCCAAAGTTTTTGCAGATTTTAGTATTTCCAAAAGTCGAACTCTCATTTTAAGAGAATTCTCCATTCGGATTTCTGTATCAGTGTAATCCTCTGTTACATCCTGTGCTGATACTTCTTCGGAATAGTTTTGTGACTGGTTTCGTAAGGTAGATAAAAACTGTTTTAGTTTGTCTGCTGGGATTTTTAGCTGAACACTTCCGTTGGAACTATATTGCAGCGCATAACCTCCATAAGATTCTGCAAGTTTGATGACCTCGGTTACTTTTGCTTCAATTTCTTTTGACTGCAAGTTAACATTCACCGAATACACCATCATTCGTTTGTGGACTTTGGGACTGTTTTGGTTTGCCTCTCCTGAGGGAGTGGCAATGGGTGCAGCAGAAATATTGTCTATACCGTCATTATAGGAACGACTGAATGATTTATTTTCGCGTCCCATCTCTTTTGAAGAAGAACAGGCTACAAAAAGGAAGGAAACGCTGAGGAAAAATACGAAGGAAAAAAGTTTTTTAAAGATTCCCATGGTGGATACTGAGTGTATTCCTCCCAGTATCCAATCGCAAATCTTTTTTATGTTCCGATAGTGGATTCTAAAAAGCTACCATAACCTTTTTCTTTTCCAAGTGCAGTGACTGGTTTTCCTTGGTCAATTGCCAGCTTCCCGTTGATATACACTTTTTTCACAGTATCGTCGTTACGACGAACCCAACGTTTGAAGTCTTCCATAAATGGCATCGGAGCTTCCACATCTCTGGCAAGAGACTCGTCCAATTTATTTGGATCGATTAAAACTAAGTCGGCTCGTTTTCCTTCTTTGATGTATCCTGCATCAATTCCAAACCAATCTCCAATTTCTCCTGTTAGTCGATGGACTGCTTTTTCCATTGTCATAAAAGGTTTTTTTTCGAGTTCTGCATCTCTCACTAGTTTTAACATTCGAAGTGGAAAATTGTAGTGTGCCATTCCTCGTAAGTGAGCACCTGCATCAGAAAAACCGATCAAAATGTCAGGATAGGATACAATTTTTTGTAATGGTTCCTTCCTATGATTTGCCATTACAGTATACCAACGTACTTTATTTCCATGTTCTGCCACAAGATCAAGAAATGCTGTAACGGAATGAACACCTTTCTCTTTGGCAACATCATCAATTGATTTTCCAATCAGAGATTTGTCAGGAGCATCTACGATCTTAGTTTCTTTGAAATTACGATGGAATACTCTTGGTAAAAACCAATTGGTCCATTGGCGTTTAAACCAATCCCTATAACTTGGATCTTTCATCAGTTGTTTTCTTTCTAATTCATCTTCAATGTGATTTGCTTTGGCACCGGCAGCAAATTCTTCAAAGACAACCACATCCATTCCGTCTGCATATAAATCGAAAGGTTCTGGAAGGGCTTGAAACTTAAAGTCAGATTTGAAAATAGTATTTGTGATCCTACCGATGAGTCCAAGAAGTTTATACAAACCTGGATCAAACTTAACATCCATAAGAGAGATGATTGTTGTTTTAAGTGGTTTGCGGAATAATCCAAAGGCTTCTTTTAAAAACATCAAAACATTGATTTTTGTTGAAACATTCGGAACACCTTGGAAAACCTTTCCTCTTTTTCTCAATGTTTTGTTTAAGTATTGGTATTCGCTCCAATTGGCAAAAGTAGAAGGGAGAGGTCTTGATCGAAATCGTGATCCATCCATCTTATCCCATACCAGAGTATTGATAGAGAGACCCATAAAACCGGCATCAAGTGCTTCTTCGAGAATTTGGTTCATTCTTTCTAACTCTTGTTTTGTGGGAACTTCTCCTTTTGTCAAAGATCGTTCGAGTCCCATAACATGAGCGCGAATGGCAGAGTGACCTGCAAAGGAAGTAACATTGGGCCCAAGGGGCATATTGTTTAAATGTTTTTTGTATTCTAATGCAGAGTTCCAATTTTTTTTACTTTCGAGAATGGATAAAACATTCTTCCTGGGAATTGCTTCCACACGACTAAACATGTCAGCTAAATCAGTTGGATCACCAACCGCTAAACTTAAAGAACAACTTCCGAGTGAAATAGTGGTAATTCCATGGCGCACGGATTCCGAAAGGTCTGGCGACATTTCAATTTCAGCATCATAATGTGTATGAAAGTCAATGAATCCTGGTGTCAGCCAAAGACCTTTTGCATCGACAACTGTTTCCCCAGGCTTTGGACTTAGTTCTGTTTTTGAGATGGATGTAACAACCCCATCTTTGATACGTAAGTCACCAACAAAGGATGGATTTGTGCTACCGTCGAAAATTCTCGCCTGTTTGATGAGAGTGTCTGCCATGATACCTCCGGAAAAACCAAACGAAATTATGGCAGATTGACAAAGATTTGTCAATGATTCGTTAAGAATCACTCAAAAGATTCTCTGGACGAAATCTCTCTTTGTTCAGAGAGAAGCCACCAAACCTGTCGCCAAATCCACTAACTCTGCTTCGGTGATTTCTCTGTTGTTTTCTTTTGAAGAAATGGATTTAGCTGTCTCAAATAACTCATGCACTTTTGCTTGGGGCACAAAAATCCCTCGGTTTTCCAATAAAAACTGGATTGCCCTATGGCCTGATTGGTTGGTAAACGAGATGGTTTCTGCATCATTCCTACCGACAAATTCGGGAGAAAAAGTTCGATATGCACCTTTTGATTGTTTGATGGTCTTTGCTACACCGTCTTGGTGGATCCCCGATCGATGGGAAAAAATATCATCTCCTATGATTGGTGTTTTTTCTCCAATGGGAATGCCTGTCATTTCAGCAATTCGTTTGGCAGTAGGATAAATTCTTTGGAAGTTAATTGCTAAATTTTCACCATTTTGATGTAAGGCGATACAAGTTTCATACAAATTTGTATTACCCGCTCGTTCTCCAAGTCCATTCAATGCCACCTCAATTTGTTCAGCACCCACATAAACACATTCTACTGACGTGGCAGTGGCCATACCTAAATCATTGTGTGTGTGAACTGAAACTTTGGCTCTATTTCCAATAAACTCCTTCATTTCTTTCACCATATTGACAAATACCATCGGTCGATATCTTTCCACGGTATTGGGCAAGTTGATGATATTGGCACCTGCTTCAATTGCAGAAAAAAATGCTTCTTTCGTGAACGCAAAATTTTCAATCGCATCCCCAAAATGTTCCCCCGAGAATTGGATCTCCACTTCTGGTCCCACTATGGATCTCGCAAAGGAAACTGATTTTTGAATCTTTTGGATGACTTCTTTTTCAGAAATTTTTAAAACATTACGAATGGAAAAATCACTGACTGGATACACAATATGCATTCTCGGTTTGTTTGCATATTGAATGGCTTCCCAAGTTTTGGCGATTTCTGTTTCGTTTGCTCTTGATAATCCAGCAATCGGTTTTCCAACTGGCGCTCGTTTGGCTAAGGTTTTACTTGCTACAAATTCTGTTTCATTAGAAGAGGGGAATCCCACTTCAATTCCATCTACATTCAATCCGACAAGTAAGTCGAAGACTTCGATTTTTTCATCTAAGGTCCACGGTTTTCTTAAGGCTTGGTTTCCGTCCCGCAAGGTAACGTCTTGGATTTTGATTTGATTTGGTTTCATGGTTCCTCCACATCCGCTGCCACTACCACCGGGAGGACCCAAAATAAAAAAAGCCCACTTCCCGGTTGGGAGTGGGCTTTGTCACACAGCACGTTCTCCCTCGATCTATAAAAGTTCGAGGAGGAGGAGTGACTGAATGTTAGCAGATAATTTCATACTTAACTTTTAGACGAACACATACCAATTTCCTGTCAATTTTTTTTACGAAAGAAGTGAGAAATTTGCACAAGAACTAACAAAGTTCCAAATCCAATGGGAACAAGAAGGGTAAAGGAAATTTGAAATCCAAGTCCAATGGCTACTGTGGAAAGAATGCTTAGGAGAAAAAAAGCCGAAAATACAAATCCAGAAACGGGCAAATTGGCTTTCCCACGTGCTAAAAAGAATACCGCAATGGAAGGCCCCAGTGTATAGGAAAAGATGGTAAGCCCCATTTCTAATATACCTTTCTCCCAAGTCTGAATGAGAAAGTAAGGAATGAGGCTAGAACCAAAAAGGGTGATTCCAAAAAAGAGGGAAAGGACTTTTGGACTAAACCACCGGTCCATTTCCCAATCCCTAGCCCAAGTCAAAGAAAGGGAGTTGATCGTGGAACTCAATGTGGACATGGCACTGGCAAGGATGGCAGCAACAAGGATTCCAAGGAAAGGAGAAGGAACTTCATTGATAATGAATTGGCTAAATACTTTATCTGGAGCCATGTTCTGGCCAAGATAAAATAAATATAGAAAAGACCCGATCAAAAGAAAAAGAACAAATTGTAAGATGACAACAATTGCACTTCCAATTAAAATCTTTTGCCCTGAGACCAAATTTTTTGTGGCAATAACTCGTTGAACAAGCATTAGGTCTGTTCCGTGAGATCCAATGGAGATAAAAGCACCACCTATCAATGCAAATATGATAAAATAACTATTGTCTCCCGAGGGTAAGTAATCCAAAACCAAAAAGTTCAACTTACCTAAATTTTGTAATTGGCTGACACTTTCTCCCAACTGAATGTCCAGTTTGGAAACAAGAAGTCCTAAAGCAAAAATTCCACCGAGGATATAAATAAACCATTGTAAAACATCGGTAAATACAATAGCACGAAATCCTCCAACTACAGAGTAAATGATGGTAACAATGCTAAGAATGGTGAGGGCGAACATCCCCAGAAGTTCCGATGAAAAATTTAAACCCATCCTTTCCAATAAAAAAGCAATTGGTAAGGAACTGACATACAATCTGATTCCATCTCCCAAAAGTCGAGAAACGGTAAACACAAGAGATATTGTTTTTTGAGGAGATTTGCCAAACCGATTCCCTACGTACTCGTAAACAGAAATGGTATTACCTGAAAAATAAGATGGCAAAAGATATAAGGCAACGATGGTTCTTCCAATTAAATACCCAAAGGCAATTTCGAGGAACCTATAATCACCTTTAAATGATAACGAAGGAATACTTAAAAATGTTAAACTTGAAGTTTCTGTTGCAACAAGAGAAAGTAGAAGAAAAATCCAATGGATTTCTTTTTTAGCTAAATAAAAATCTTCTTCTTTTTGGTTGTTTTTTGCAAAATGAAATCCAAAATAAAAAACGATAATAAAATAAAAAACAAGAACGAATAAATCCCAAATCATAGAATTCCTTTAGGCAATGATATTTAAATTTGGATATTTCAATAACAATCGAAGTAAATCCGAACGTGTGATCATACCAATAGGATGATTATCGTCATCTACCACAGGAATACATCCAATTCTTTCTTCTAAAAGTACTTTGGTTACCCCTCTAATTTCTGATCCAGGTGAACCAACTAACACTCGCTTGGTCATGATATCTGAAATGGGCCAATCTCTCTCGTAAGACTTACTTTTTTCTAAAATGTCCCGATCGGAAACAAAACCAACAAGAGCACCCAAATCGTCAGTGATGGGAAGGTGTCGGATTCCTTTTTCCAACATAAAGTCCAAACAATTGGAGATGGTTTCGGAAGAGGGAAGGCTGTAGGCAGGTTTTGACATGATCTCATGCAGGAAATAAACAGGTTTTTCCGTTTGGCCGGCTGATTCCTTGTACACATCCCCCGGGGAACGATGCAAAAAAGAAGTGGTGGGAGGTGGAGACCTGTCTTCTTCCTTTCCCGAAACGGGGGATGACTTCCCTCCAGGGTGGATTTTGTGGACCCGATCGGCATAAGTCGCCGGTGGATTGGGTAAAATGCGTCCATCGTGAATCCAAAAGAACATAATTGTGCCTACCTATCTGAAAAGTTTGTCAAAAATAAGAAAAAACTTGCAAAAAACGAACAGTGGTTTTTTATCCATCCTACATTTCCGAAAAGTTCCATACGAAAAGGTAAAATCCATGACCCAAAACTACGACAACCTCTACCAAGCCCTCGCCCACGTCGCTGAAACTCTGCCAAATAAAGTTTCCTTTCGGAAACGAAAATCGGCAAAGGAATTCCCTGGAATCAGCTTCGGAGATCTGAAACAGTTTGTCGATCACTTGAGTTTGGGTTTTATCGAACTAGGAGTGGAAGTTGGAGACCGAATTGGATTTTTCTGTGATGCCACTGTCAATTGGCTTCGGACAGACTTTGCCATTTTAACTTCTGGGGCAGTGGTTGTGCCGAGGGGAACAGACATTGTCAGGGAAGAGATTCTTTATATTCTAAATCATTCGGAAGCAAAGTTCCTAGTGGTTCAAAAACCAAAAGATAAAAAACGAATTGATGATTTGTTAGGCGAACTTCCACACCTAAAACAAATTTTTATTTTGGAGACTGACCAAGGTGATTTGTATGAGGGTGAAAATTCCATCCTATCGATTGCCGAAAAAGGAAAGGAAAAATGGGGAAGGAACGGCAAACAAACATTAGAGGATAGAATTCGTCAGACTGATCCGGATGCACTTGCCACTTTGATTTATACTTCTGGAACCACGGGAAATCCTAAGGGTGTAATGTTATCTCAAAAAGGATGGATCACCGCCATTCAAAATACAATTTCTCGATTGGATATGAATTCCAACGACAATGCTGTCAGTTTACTCCCTCCATGGCATGCATTTGAAAGAGCCATAGAATATGCAGGAATCTTTCTTGGGATCGACTTTTTAGTTTCGAATATGTCATCGTTAAAAGATGATCTTCGTGATTTTCGTCCTACAATTTTTCCTTCGGTACCAAGAATCTGGGAATCAGTATACAACGGAATCATTGCCAAAGTAGCAAAAGAAGGTGGATTTAAAGAAAAGTTATTCCATTTCTTTTTGAGGTTTGGTTCTACTTGGGCGCATTATTATGCAATGTGTTTTGGTTTCGAATTTGAAATTAAAAAACCAAATATTATTGTGTCGGTGGCAAAAAGAACCTATGCGTTTTTGATTTTAGTTTTTCTCTTTCCATTAAAACTCGTTAGCATTCAAATTTTTTCTGCCATTCATAAAGCTTTGGGAGGAAGGATTCGGATCTGTATTTCTGCTGGTTCTGCTCTTCCGAGTGTTGTGGATGGATTTTTATCTGCCATAGGACTAAAGGTTCTGGAAGGATATGGGATGACAGAAACTTCCGCTGTGGTTTCCATTCGGTCCAATACAAAACCAACCAAAGGTACTGTCGGGATTCCCATTGCTGGTTATCAAATTCGACTAAAGGATGAGACTGGTAAGATACTAACAGATGTTGGTGCAAAAGGAACTCTTTGGATCAAATCAAAACAAATTTTAAAAGGTTACTACAAACGTCCAGAACTCAACCAAGTTGTTTTTGATGCAGAAGGTTTTTTTGATACTGGAGACCTAATGATGATCTCCCATCGAAATGAATTGGTTTTTGCCGGTCGTTCGAAAGATACCATTGCTCTGATTGGTGGAGAAAACGTAGAACCCATCCCGATTGAGGACAAACTATTAACTTCCTCCTTCATCGACCAAGTAATGGTTGTGGGTCATGACAAAAAAACACTTGGTGCTCTCATTGTCCCTAACTTTGAAGCATTAGAAACAAAGATTCCCGGCCTTTCGAAAGAACAAGCAGGGGAATGGAATACCAATCCTAAGGTTCGGGAATTATACCGAGCCGAAATTTCACGCATTATTTCTCGCGAAAACGGATTCAAAGGATTTGAGATGATACCAGCTAACAATTTTTATGTGGTTCCTCGACCCTTTGATCCCGATGTCGAAATGACACGAACTTTAAAAATGAAAAGAAATGTCATTTCGGATGTATTCTCAAAACAAATTGAAGGAATTTACCAATGATACACCCAAAACTGAATCCCTATCTTAATGAGGAGGAAAGAAGTTTTTACAACACGGTTTTCCAATTTTCGGAAGATAAAGTTTTCCCCTCTGCAGAAGAAAGAGATGAAAAAGAAATCTGGTCGGATGAATTATGGAAAGAATTTAGTAAAGCTGGTTTAACAGGACTTACCATCCCATCGGATTTTGGTGGGGAGGGCGCAAGTTGTTTACAGTGTTCCATTGCAACCGATGCATTCGCATCAGGTTCGTTAGATGGCGGAATGGGGCTTTCCTGGGTTGCCCACTTAGTCATTGGAACAATGCCGATTATTTTCCAAGGCACAAACGAACAAAAATCTAAATACCTTCCTAAACTCGCTTCCGGAGAATGGATGGCAGGATTTGCTCTCACTGAACCAGCTTCCGGATCCGATGCAGCTTCTCTTTTAACAAAAGCAGAGGAAGTGGAAGGTGGTTGGAAATTGAATGGCACAAAAATGTACATCACCAATGGTCCCGTTGGCCAAGTATTTGTTGTGATGGCACGTACTTCTGAAAAAGGAAGAGGGCCAATGGGGATTTCTGCTTTCATCGTAGAAAGTCATACTCCTGGATTTAAGGTAAGTAAGGTTTTAAAAAAATTAGGTCATCATACTTCCATGACCGCTGAACTTGTGTTTGAGGATATGATCATTCCAAAAGAAAATTTACTCGGACCAATTAATACAGGGTTTATGCGGATCGGGAAAGAAACTTTGGAATGGGAAAGAACTGTTTTTGTGGCAGGACTTGCAGGTGCCATGGAATTTTGTTTTCGTAAAGGACTACGTTATGCGAACGAAAGGGTACAATTCGGAAAACCAATTTCAAGTTTTTATGGAATGCGTGATATTCTAGTTAGGAACTGGGTTTATATCCAAGCGGCACGAAGATTGATATATTGGGTGGCGGAACGAAAGGATCGAGGTGTTGCCTCTCCATTAGAAAGTAGTTTGGGAAAACTCATATCTTCGGAAATTGCAGAGGATGTCGCAAAAGATTCTGTGCAGTTGTTTGGTGGTTATGGTTATATGAAGGAATACTCTGTAGAAAGATTTTACAGAGACGTAAAATTGGGCACTATTGGCGGTGGAACCAGCGAAATTCAACGTTCCATCATTTCATCTTTATATCCAGGAAAAGAAAAGTTTTTAAAAGATTTTTCTAAATTAGAAATAGAGTCTAGCCTAGCAGACAAAATTCAAAATGTACTTTTTGAAATCATACTTTCTATGGATGGAGAACCAAATCGAAAAAAACAACAATCAGTCGAATTTGCATTTGCAGACGTTTTGTCCATTTTTGTGATCCTTTCTCTTTCAGAAATTGACACTCATAAATCGACAGAATACTATTCTCGTGATGAAAAATTGATGGATCGAAAGTTACTTTCGTATTATCTTGTGGGCAAGTATCTTATGTCATTCACTCGACTTTCTCATTATGTTCCCGAAAAATTGACCCAACTTTGGGATTCTTATTCTCAATTAGGGAAATCAATTGAGGAAACGGTTCATGAGCGTTTCCACTCCCTTCAGGAACTTTTGTAACCCATGAAAGCCGCTAGCCGAATTGCATTTTTTTATTTGTTATTCGGCTACGTCTGGATTTACTTTTCAGACTATGCGATTTCTCTTATATTCAAATCCCCTGAAGATATAAGAGAATTCCAAAGTTTGAAAGGTTGGGGATTTGTGACTGTATCTGCAGTCATCATTTTTATACTTTTGGCCCAGGCGCTCAGAAGACAAAAACATGTTTTATTTGAAAAAATAGAGTCTGACCAACTTTTCCAAGTGATTGTAGAACGGATTGAAGATGCAGTTATCGTTTTTAATTTGGATACTTGGAAAATAGATTTTTTAAGTGAACAAGTTTCTCGTTTATTTGATATCCCAACAAAAGAAATTCTCATTCATCCAGAACTTTTAATCGAACGTGTCCACGAAAGTGATAGGGCTCGGATGACAAATATTTGGATGAATCAATTGCGAGAAAATCATACTGGTTTATTGTATCGTATTTGTATGTTAGATGGGAAAATTAGATGGGCGTTGGAACATCGACTTTTTATCCCAACAAAAGATGGAAGTGCTAATAAGGCTGTAGCTGTCATTACTGATATGACTAGTTATATGGAAAACCAATCCAAACTGGAACGGTCTCTGAGGGAAAATGAAACTTTGCTAACAGAAGTCCATCACAGAGTGAAAAACAATTTAGCGGTTATCATCTCTTTTTTACAACTCCAAGTATATTCCTCTCCTCCTGAAACTGCTGATATTTTGGAACAAAGTATTGTCCGAATCAAAGCCATCGCACTTGTCCATGAAAAACTTTATAGTAGTAAAAATCTGTCAGGCCTTAGTTCGGTAGATTACATTACAAGTCTTGTAGAAAATATCAAACTCATGTATATGAGAACAGACATTCGCATCGAACTCGATATCCAAAAATTAGAATTTAATATTGTCGATGCAATTCCTATGGGTCTTATGATCACGGAAATGTTGACCAATAGTTTTCGACATGCATTCGTTGGGGGACAATCGGATGCTTGGATTAAAATTGATTTTGTTGTGATGGATCAATTTAATTATGAATTAAAATATCGAGATAACGGGATTGGTTTCCCTCCTGGCCTTAATTATAAAAAAGCAGAATCCATTGGATTGTCTGTGATTTTTTCGTTATGCAGTCAGATGAATGGTCGCGAAGTGGAATGTTCGTCTGCACCAAACGAAGGTGTGTTTTATCATTTTGCCTTTTCACCAAAAAAGGTTATTCCAAAGGAAAATATAAATGTATCAAAAGGGTAAAAGTTTTTTAGAAATTCAAATTGGTGATTCTGCGTCCTTTACCAAAACAATTACGGAAACGGATGTATATCTTTTTGCTGGAATCAGCGGGGATTTTAATCCACTCCATGTTGATGAAGAATACGCAAAATCAACTAGTTTCGGAACAAGAATTGCTCATGGGGGACTTGCTGCTTCACTGCTTGCCCCTGTGCTCGGGATGAAGTTGCCGGGTCTTGGAACGGTTGCATTGGAAACAACAACCAAATTCAGAAAACCAGTATACTTTGGAGACACTATCACATGTTTTGTGGAAGTTGTTGAAAAAATAGAAAGACTAAAAGCGGTGAAGATGAAAATTGTTTGGACCAATCAAAAATCAGAAGTAGTGAGTAAGGGCGAAACTATTGTCATTCCTCCCGGTTGAGGAATTGTCCAACGAGTCCAATTTCATCTTCAACATACTCGCGAATTTCTTCCAGTTCGTCTTCATCTAAAATTTCTTCTAAAATTTCCTCTCCCGATTCGTCTTGCCCAATGCGCATGACGATGTATCCGGGGACGTCGGAATCAGGATCATCCATTTCCACATTCACAAATTGAAATTCTTGTTCTGTACTGGGTAGAAAAACTAGATAATCATTTCCCATTTGTGAAAAGGAATAAAAGACTTCCCATTGGTAGTTGTTGCCCTTTTCATCTACAAGATCTATTTCTTCTGTGACTCTACTTGGAAGAAAGTCATCACCTTGGAATCCGAAATCTTTCATATCCATTAGGAGAAAAACTCCTTCTCAAAGGGAAGACTATGTTTTTTTTTGAAGTTACATTCTTTACATGCGGGAACTAGATTGGCTTTGACCGATTTCCCACCCCGGATAAGAGGGATTAGGTGGTCCATTGTCAACTCTTCCACTTTGAACTTTTTCCCACAATAATGGCAAATTCCAGAAGATCGTTTGTTCTTCCACCATGCAGTTGTTTTTAGTTCTTTTGCCTTCTTTCGTTCCCTTGCAATTTCTTCATCGCTCACATCGGAAAAAAAAGAATCGGAAGGTGTATCCGTCATAATTTAAAAAAATCTGTTTTTTTCTCTTCGTCAAGAAAAAGATGGAGGAATGGGAAGATTGGTTTACCTGGATAACTTGAGATCCTTTGCACTTTTGCTTGGAATTGTGTTTCATGCCGCCATCGTGTATGCTTCAGAGATCAAATATGCCATCCAAGTTGAGGATCGGAGTGATGTTCTCTCTTATTTTTGTTATTGGATTCATAGTTATCGAATGCCAATGTTCTATATGATTTCAGGTTTTTTTTCGGCCATGGTTTGGGAAAAAAAGGGGAGAAGTTTTTATTTAGAAGCGAGGTTCAAACGTGTGTTAGTCCCAACAATTTTTGGACTTATTTTTCTTGCACCCATCCAATACTATTTAACCGAAAAAATAAAAAATCCCAATATAGATATTTATTCGTTCCTAAAAATCTTTTTTACAAAAGAAAATTTTCAGCATTCGCATATTTGGTTCCTTGTTGATTTGTTTTGTTTTAGTATTCTTTATAGTTTGATTCCAAAATCTCTTTTTAAAACAAAACTTTGGGATCAAATTCCACATGGTTATTTTAGATATTTGATTCTAATTGGGTTTTGTTTTTTTGTCGTGTTTCTAAGTCATATACAAATTTCCAAAGGAGAATCTTATTACGGAATCTTCAAACTTACTTTTATCTTTCAGTTTTCGTTTTTTCTTTCCGGAGTTTTTTGTTATCATTGGAAAAGTATTTTGATACCTAAAACTATTTCTCGATTAAAAGAACTTTCCGTTTTTATTTGGGCGATTGTTGTTTATTTGGTATTCCGAGATTTGGAGATTGAAGATCCACTTTGGATTTATTTCCATTATGCAAACGTTTGGTTAAGACCTCTCCATATTTTTTTATGGGTTCTTTCTCCATTTCTTTGGACAAACTTTCTTGTTTCTGTGTTTCAAACATTTGGTAACAAAGACGGAAAATTAGGATCTTATTTGATTGAGGCAAGTCTTCCCATCTATTTAGTCCACCATCCAATCTCTTTATTTTTTGCTTATTGGGTGAGAGAACTTGAATGGGGGATATGGCTGAAGTTTTTTTCCCATATCCTTTTTGTTTTATTTGTCAGTTTTTTCTTATACGAAGTTTTAATCCGAAAAATAAAACCCCTTCGTTTTGTTTTCGGATTAAAGACTAAGTAGAATTTATGTTTTGCTTATGGCTTGGATTGCAGAGGCAACGGCAGAATCCATACTTCCTGTATGAAAAGCCAAATGTTCTCCGGCAAAATACACACGTTCAAAAGGTTCGGCCCAAACATCTTTAATTCCGAAACTTCCAGGAGGAAACAAAGATACAAATCCTGGGCGTCCTGTTGTTTTTTGAAAACTATGGAAAATAAATGGAGATTCAAGAATTAACTCTAAGTTCTCAATTTCTTCCAATGAGGAAGTCATCAGATTCTTTTTTTGGCGATCACTCCCTTTTTCAAATAAAGCGGCTCTGTCTCCCGTTGAAATTGAAGTAACGGCCGTTACGTTGGTTCCGATAGCAGCTTCCGATACATACAAAGTTTCGGCAGCTGTATTTGTGGATAAAAAGAGTTTTGATAATGATTCTTTGGATTTAACCAAACTCAAGTTTTTGGAAATTTTCCCAGTTTGCATTCTCAATGCAGAGTAAATTAAATCTTTTGGTAGTCCAGGGGTCCATTTGATATCTAGTACTGCAGCAGCCGGTAAAGCACAGATGACTAAACTTCCTTTTACGGATCTACCAGAAGACAATTCTACTGTGACTTGATTTTTTTGTTGTGAGACTTTGGTTACAGTTTCTCCTAAAATCAATTCCTGATTTCGTAATGAGTTTGTAAGTTCTTTGATGATACGTTCGGCACCACCTCTCACTTGGAACTTTGGCTTGAGCGCTGATTGTAAAGCAGAAAGATCATCTAGCACGGATTCGCTGGAAATTTGATTGAGATCTGCACCTAGGATCACTCGGTAAAGATCATTCATCGAACGAATTTCCTCTTCCGTTAATCCTTGGTACCTAGCATAAGAAGAAAAATTAATTTTGTCTAATCCTTGTTTTTGTGTAGTTCCCAAAGATTTATGCAGATCGAT
Source organism: Leptospira bourretii (assembly GCF_004770145.1). Taxonomy (NCBI): domain Bacteria; kingdom Pseudomonadati; phylum Spirochaetota; class Leptospiria; order Leptospirales; family Leptospiraceae; genus Leptospira; species Leptospira bourretii. The sequence continues at coordinate 39,229 of NZ_RQFW01000010.1, forward strand.
GACTTTGTCTAAAGTTTCTATAGATACAGAAGAAATTTTTAAGAAATCCGCATTTGTTTTTTGGAATGAAAATCGATCAGTTATACTCGCCGGAATCAAATCTAAGTTCAGTTGTTTTACCAAACTTTTAATGTCTGTTTGGCCTTCACCTATCCACTCACCACCTAAATCTTGTAAGATTCCTAATTCTGGGTTTTCATAAGTGGCAATCCTTCCACCCAATTTTTCTCCTCTTTCAATGACGGTTACATCATAGCCGGTTTGTTTTAAGAGGTAAGCCGCATAGAGACCCGAGAGTCCTCCGCCAAGAACAATGGCTTTTTTTCCACCGCTAGACTTTGGTTTGGTTTCGGCCGTTGTGATCGTTGTGGTTTGTCCGAATGATTTTTTAGGAAGTAGGAGACCTGCCCCTAAAGTGACAGCGCTCATCTTTTGTAGGAAACTTTTTCGATTCATAGAACTTTCCCCTATTTTAACATTGGAAACAAAAAAGGCTAGAAAAATTAGAAAAATACAATCTACTAGCTCTGTCTTTTTAAGCGAATTGGGAGATTGTAACCTTTGTCTTTCCAGAATATAAAAATTTTTTCCTTAAGTCTTCTGGTGTTTTTGCCTGGAATTTTGTTATCGGAACCTGCGGTTTTACTTTCGCAGGAAATTACCGGCAAATCCATCTGGTCGGATGTTCTTGTTTTGGAAGACAAAGACCAATCTATTTCGGAAGAAACCATAACCAATGGATCCTTGGATTCCAAATTTCAAAAAATAAGTTCCCCCAATTTAGGTTTTTCGAAATCGACTTTTTGGATTCGAGTTTTGGTAACAAACCCAACCGAAGATACAATCCGTTGGAATTTAGTATTTGATTTCCCACTTCTGGATGAAATTCAAATTTTTGGAAATGAGTTTCCTAAGTCGTTTGTTCGAACCTTAGGGGATATACATCCTTTTTCGGAAAGGAATTTGGATTATCGAAATCCTGTTTTTCCCCTGGAAACTAAATCAGGAGTATCTTCTGTTTATTATTTAAAAATTTCTTCTGAATCGACTATTCCATTAACAATGAGTATATGGACGGAACGTGAGTTTTATGATCAATTAAACAAAGAACAATGGATCTTCGGATTGTTTTACGGAATCTTATTTGTGATGATTGCGTATAACTTTTTTATTTATATTTTCACTTATGAAAAAAGTTATCTTTTTTATATGTTTTTTGTAAGTTCTATTTTTTTCTTTCATTTTATTAATAATGGATTTGCTTTTCAATACCTATGGCCTAATTGGATTTATTGGGCTAATTATTCTCTTCCTTTTTTTATTTGTGTTTCTTGTATCACAGGGCTTATCTTTTCAGATAATTATTTAAATTTAAAAAAACACCTTCCTAAAATTTCCAAATTGATGTGGGTTTGGGCAGGGATTCTTTTTTTGTTTTCAGGTTTTACATTTTTTTTGAGTTACCGAATTGCGATGGTTACTGCCATTCTACTCACCGTACCAACTGCTCTTGTAATGGTTTTTAGCGGAACATCTACTTACCTATCCAATGTAAGGGCTGCTCGTTATTTTTTGATATCATGGTCGTTTTTTCTTTTGGGTGTCCTTTTGTATTCTTTAAAGAGTTTGGGATTTTTGCCAGACAATCAGATCACAAGATGGACCATTCAAATTGGAACAGCTTTACAAACCATTCTATTATCACTTGGACTTGCCGATCGAATCAATTTTTTAACAAGAAGTCTCAGGGATCATATTAGAGATCTTTCGCATGCAAAGTTAAAAATTGAAGAATCTGAAAAACGATTTCGTGAAATTTTCCAAGGTTCGGATGAAGTTATCATCATGATGAATGAAAACTTCGAGGTGATCAATGCAAACAGAGCATTATCAAAACATATGGGTTTTCGATTGGATGACTTACGTGGCAAAAAGATTACAGACTTAGTTTATACTGGCAAAGACCAAAAGTCTGATTACAACGTAATGTATGTCACCGATAAATTAACTGATTTAAAAATGACAGGTTCAATTATTAATTTTAAAACAGAGTTTGATCAAAAATATGTAAAGGAACCAAAGGAAATGTACTGTCGATTACAATACATAAACTTCGACGAAACCAGAGAAGTATTGGCGACCATGTCATCTCAATTTGAGGATACTATCATCCAACTCATTGATTCGGAAAAAATTGAACTTTCCATGAACAATTATCTGCGTAATGCGGAGATTGTATCTCAAAAGATCACTTCTCAACTAGCTAAGTATCTCACTGCTGTGGAACAAACGGAAGTGAGATCATCGGTTCGCGAAATCATCATCAATGCTGTGGAACATGGAAATTTAAATATTAGTTTTGATGAAAAATCCAAAGCTCTTATGGAAGGAAATTACTTGGAGTTTTTACAAAAAAGACAAGAAGACCCAAGGTATCGCCAAAAACGAATTAAAATCGAATATTCTTTTAATAGAGAATTTGTTGCCTATCGAATCACAGACGAAGGTCGTGGTTTTGATCATAAAAAACATATGGAAAAATCATTAGAAGAAATGAACGAAGCACATGTGCAACATGGACGTGGAATCCTAATGACAAAATCTGTTTTTGATCGGATTGAATATAACGATCGGGGAAACCAAGTCAGTTTGATTAAGTATTTGAATAAAGATTAGTTTCGGACCCAATCCAAAACCCACCACTCATTCCATTCTTTGGAGTAGAGGAGTTTACCTGGAAGATGGCTTTGTAATAAACTCAAAAACTGATCTTTTTTTTCAGTGATGATACCTGAAAAAATAATCCTAGGTGCTTCAATCTTTGCCAGATGACGGATATTTTGTGAAAGAACAGCAAAAGTAATGTTCGCAATGGCTAAATCATATTTGGTATTGGATAATTTTGGATTGTCAATCCCTGATTCTTCCACACTGAATTGAAATCCTTTTGGGTATTCATTTTCTGTCCAGTTAGACCATGCTGCTTTGACAGCATTGGGATCAATGTCCAAGGCAAAAATTTTGGAAACTCCGAATTTCGCAAGGCCTATGGATAAAATTCCAGAACCGGTTCCCACATCACATGCGGATTGAAATTGAAATTCACCTTTGTCGTACAATTCATCTAAATACTCTAATATGAGTTTGGTGGTCTCGTGGTGGCCTGTTCCAAATGCAACACCAGGGTTGATGAAGAGTGGAATCCCACCACTTGGTTTCCAAAGTTTTACAGTCTCTGGTTCGTTTTTTTCCCAAGTGGGAATCACCCAAAGTTTTTTTCCAATAGAGAATGGTTTATAGTATTCTTTATAGGCTTCTTCGTAATCACGAGTTTCGATGTTTCGTGATTCTGCATTTGAATTGTCTGGTGCGTTGATTTTTAAAAAGATAAGAATCTTTAATTCCTTATCAATTTCATCAGTTTGCAAATAAATCCGAATGTTGGTATTGTCTCGGATCAGGCCCTGGTCTTTTTCCTTGGGAGCCTCTCCATCAAATAAAATTTCGTAATAACCAGCGCATTGTAATGTATCCAACAGTTCATAAAAACTGTCAGATAATTCTTTGGGTAGATTGACTTTGAGTTCTCTGTATTCCAATCTTAACCTATTTCGTCCGTATAATCCATCACAAGATACATGAGAGTTTCTTGGTCTGTTGGATTGGAATACTCATGCGAAACATCGGCTTTAAAAAATACAGAATCTTTTGGTTCTAGTTCCACAACTTTTTCGCCAACGCGTAACCGCAGTTTGCCGGAAACAACAACCAAGTTTTCAGTAGTTCCTGTTTTATGTGGTTCGGCAACTTCATGCCCGCCAGGTTTTAAAATGAGTTCATAAAATTCTGTTTTGCGATTTCCAAGAAATGGGAAAAGCGCACGGCTAGCAAAGACTTTGGAATTGGAATATAAAACTTTGGAATTTTCCGCTTTGAGGATATGGATTCCGTCTTGGTTTTTTTCTTTGAGGAGTTCAGAAAAAGGAACATTGAGTCCGTTTGCAATTTTCCATAACACAGAAATCGTAGGAACCGATTTCCCTTGTTCGATCTGCGATAACATCGCACGGCTCACTCCACAACGATTTGCGAGTTTATCCAAAGAAAAACCTTTTGTATGGCGGATGAGTTTCAGGTTTTCTTTGACGACATCTGTTATATAATCGCCAGACTCTGAAATCAATTGGTCTATTCCGTCACTCGGTTGCTCTACTTTACTTACCATTGTCCAAGCGTCCAATATAACAGAGGTACTGTCAAGAAACTAACGTTTGATCCTTTCTTTTTTCTCTTCCACCACAAAGACCGGGGGGAGCTTCAGACCTTGCGGAAATTTTTTGTGAATTTCTTTGGCTGTTCCGCGAAAACTGGTTTCGTTGGCCATGGAGATTCCGAGGGCAAGGAATATTTGCCGGTCCCCAGGTAGGATCTTTGCCAAGGTTTCCAGGCAATGTTTGGCCCGGTAAGGTGTTTCATAAAAGGCAATGGTGATCCCAAGCCCCAAATATTGTTTTAAGGTTCGTTCTCTTTCTTTTTCCTCCCTTGGCAAAAAACCCAAAAAGAGAAAGGGGGAGGTGGCAAACCCAGAACTGGTCAGGGCAGCGACGAGGGCAGTTGGTCCGGGAGCCGAACGAACTTCTACACCCATCTCCCAAGCCAGAGGGACAAGCCATTTGCCTGGATCTTCGAGTCCGGGGCTTCCCGAATCAGAGATCATACAGGTCCTTTTGGTGGTCGCAAGTTTCATTGCGATCTCATCCATCTCTTGCCTGGAGGTATGTTCGTTCACTAGATCAAAGGGTTTGGATACTCCCAACTTCTTTAAAAATGTGGAAGTGGTCCTTTGTTCTTCCCCAATGATCCAGTCAGCTTCCTCTAACAAGGTTTTGGTGCGGGGAGGAAGGTCCTCATCATTTCCTATCGAATTAGATACTAAATAAAGTCGGTTCATGTCAGCACTGGAGGAAAGGTAAAATAAGGTTGGACGTAAATTCCTTGGGCCGCACAAGCTTTGGCAAACTCTGGGTTGTCACGATTGATGCCCACGGCCATTTGTTTGGCACGGCAAAGCATAGGATAGTCGTTAAAGGAATCCCCAAAAGCTAAGTCGGGATACACACCAATTCTTTCTTCTATGGCTTTTACTTTTCCCTCTCCATATGTATAAGGTTCAATGAGTTTGTGAGAAAATTTTCCATTTTCACCTAATTCTTGTCTCATGCCAATGACTTTGGATTCTTCTACGGGGAAGAGGTGGGCGATGGCAGCAATTCCGGGTTCAGGAGATGCGGTCACAATGTACACGGTCCAATTGTGGTGGTTTAAATAAGCTATCAGGTCTTTCATTTCCACTTGGGGAAACACACCGGAATCTTTGTCGTAGTGATTGACTCTTTCCCAGGCACGTCTAGACACTTCGTAGTATTCTGTTTTATCCATTCCTTGGAAAATAAAACTAGTCCAGCGGTATCCTCTTTCGATTCCGTATTCTTTTAATTGGTAGGTGTATTCTTCCCAAACCAATCGTTCCTTTTCTGGATGACTCAGTTTTGTATGGTCACGCCAAAGTTCTTTATCTCGAAAAAATTCTGATAAATCTTTTGGTACAAATGTAAGTCCACCATGGAGGAGTTCATCCATGATCTTTTCACCGAAATCGTTGCGAATGAGTGTGTTATCGAAATCAAAACAGGCAATGCCTGGTGTTTGGGGTATGATGGTTGTCAGACGGTCGAAAATTTCGTCCGTCCAACTGTTCTTTGTCAGGTTAGTCACTAATACTTAGTCTGCAAATCCAACGATGCTTGTGGCAACTCCTTCTTCATAGGGAGTGAGAAAGTTTTCAGGATTGAGATACACATTGTGAAATCTAACTTCAAAGTGAACATGCGGACCGGTGGACTTTCCTGTATTTCCAGAAAAAGCAATGATCTGTCCTTTGCGAACCACATCTCCAGGTTTTACGAGTAACTCTTGGTTATGGCCATAGACCGTATGGAAATGGTTCATGTCATGGTGGTAAATTTTGACTGCCAGACCATAATCACCACTACGACCAGCCTCTTCTACAACACCATCGGCGGCAGCAAGGACTACGGAATTTTTCGGAATGGCGATGTCGAGGCCAGTGTGCCAAGTGTTCCAGCGTCTTCCAATCCGGGAAGAAATTCGGGATTTGTGATTGGGGAGAACTGGCCAAATGAATTGGTCGATGGGAGATTCGACAGTTTCCCGGAAGAGTTCTTTTTCTTGGAGTCCCCGCATGTATTCTGCGGAATAAGGAAAGAAAATGGATCGTTTCAATCGGCTGAGGTCTGATTCCTTTAGGTTGTTGATCTCCATTACCTCTTGGGCCAGGATCCCAAACTCGGAAGCCTTTTCGAGAAGGCTCTTTTTCTCGGCATTTAGGTCTACCCAAAGGCCCCACTGCTCATTATAACGTTGGAAGACATGGTTGTCCAAAAAAACAGGACCATTTTTTTGCTTCTGGTAGGCCGCATAGGCGGAGTAGGTCACTACAAACAGGATTAGGACTAGAATGATATAGTAACTTCGGTTTCGCTTCATCTCATTTCGCCTCAAAAACTCTGGTGCAATGCCAAATTCTCACGGGGCCCCGTCCGGTCAAGGGGAACGGTCGGGGGAATCCGCCCTATTCATGGCATTTATGTGACATAACACTGAGAGTGGTTTTCAGGTCATCTGTTTTTCAGAGGGAAAAAAGATTAGAGAGCGGTGTTCAGAGAGCTTTCGTTCCCAATCCCGCCAGAAAGAGTCTGGTAGGATTGGATACTGTTCGTTCCTGTTTTAGAAAATGGACCTAAGCTGCCTGGGCTTTTTGTCCACTTGTGCGATAGAGATAAATTCCTGCGGCAAGAAGGCAGACAATCCCAACGGCATAGTAAGCCCAACCCACCCCAAAGTAACCAAGGACGAGAAATCCAAAAAGAAGCCTTGTGATTTCCATGGCCCCAGCCCAAGATTTCCCTTCAATCAGGGCATTGATGGAAAGTAAGGAAAGAGTTACCCAAACAGTCACAAGGATTTGTGAGATGAGGGAGAACTTAGCGACAAACAAAAGAAAAGCAAAGGACAAAAGGAGGACGAGAACAAACCAAGTGGTTGTGTACGTTCTCACTTCCGATTGGGGTTTCGGATCATATTTATGGAAGGTTTCAGGGCGAACCTCAGGGATGGGTAAAAATCCTGCTGGTTTTGTTCCTTCCCTTGGGTACCAACCTGGTGGTTTGAAAAACACCTTAATTTTATCTAAGAAATAAGGGGCACTGGCCGCTTGTTTGATCAGTTCCCAGTAATAATGGATATTGGCATAAACCGGATTGAAACTCCGAAGCGGTTTCACAGTTCCATACACACAAGGTTCTGTTTCTTCCTGGAAAGTTCCAAACATCCGATCAAAGATAATAAAGATCCCACCATGGTTTTTATCAATGTAGATTGGGTTGATGGCATGGTGCACCCTGTGGTGAGAAGGAGTGGAGAGTAGGAATTCGCCAACCTTTCCAATTTTATCCACAGCTTTTGTATGCACCCAGAATTGGTAGATAAGATTGATTTGTCCGCTGGCAAGATACATCCAAGGGTGAAATCCAATGAGTGCCAAAGGAACATAGAAAATCCAAGAGACAATTCCACCGAGTCCCGTTTGGCGAAGGGCGACAACTAAATTGTATTCTTCGCTGTGGTGGTGGATGACATGTCCTGCCCAAAGGATATTGACTTCATGGGCCAAACGGTGGGACCAGTAGTAACAAAAGTCTTGGCCGACAATACAGAGGATCCAGGCCCAGGGGTTTGTCATGGCAAATTCAAAAAAACGGAAGTGTTCGTAGATATAAAAATAAGCAAAGAGTCCAATCCCTTTCTGGAAAAGGCCCCAGATTTGGGAGATGATCCCTGTGCTTAAGTCGGCAATAGAATCGTTTAGCCGGTAGAGGGCTTTGTTTTTGCGGTATCCAATGTAGACTTCAATTCCAATGAGAAGGAAGAATACGGGGATGGCATAGGTAACGATGGGCGGAGGTGTGAAATTCTCGAACATGGCGGTGATGATTTTGCCATCATTTTGACAAATGGTCAAGCAAATGTTGACCCAAAGTCAGAAATTGTTCTCGGTTCAATTCTTCTGGCCTTGCGGTGGGTGGAATTTCTGCCGACTGGATGGCCTTTCCCAAAGCCTCTCGAAAGACGGGATCTTCTGAAAAAGGGGATTCCCGGAGGCTCACCTGAATTTGTTTTCGTTTCCCCCAAAAGAGAGTGCGTAACATCTGTGACCAGAGTTCTACTTCTCGTTCCGAACTCAGTCGCCACCCATTGGGTTTGGTTTGGACTTTGGGTTTGAGAAGGATCAGGGCAGAATGGATTTTGGGAATGGGAAAAAAACAATTTTTGTGAACTGTCTTTAGATACTTCACATCACAAAAAGCAGAAAGGAAAACAGATAAGGACGATGTTTCTTTGACAAGGCGTTCGGCAAATTCCTTTTGCACCATAAAAATTCCCCCTTGGAAATTTCGACAGTGGATGACTAGAGTATTGATGATTTCTGTTGTTAGGTGGTAAGGTAAATTTCCAAATACAAAAACCTCTTCTTGGTAGATATGGAAAAGATTTTTTAACGCATCTCCCTCAAATAACAAAGCTTTTGGAAACTTCGGTAAAATTTCATCCTTAGCCAATTGGATGTAGGCATGATCAATTTCGAATAGATAGGTTTTTTTGTCCAAACAGAGAACAGGATAAGTGAGAGTCCCGAGACCAATTCCAATTTCTGCTAAGGACATATTTTCAGTTAACAAAGATTTGGCGGATTTGACAATAAAATCGACTATGTTCTGGTCAATGAGGAAGTTTTGCCCAAATTTCTTTTGGGCGCGAATTCCTTTGGACTCAAAAAAGGTCTGGATGTTGGAGATAGTCGCGTAAGGGGATTTCAAAAGTATCCTCAACGAGTATCATTTTCCAGGCAGTTGAAATCCCAAGTAGTTTTTGGTATTGGATCCATTCTTTGGCTTCCTTTTTTTTCCATGGAGGAAAGTCTAAAAGCAGAACTCCTTTCCATTTTGGGGTAATTTTGGATTGGTCCGCTTCTTTCGTTTGTTTTAAAAACTGTTCAACACCCTTTGGATTTCCATCAAAACGAATGATGGAAAAAATTGGATTCATCTCCGCTCCCAGGATCTTTTGGTTTTTTAGTTGGATGGGAAGTGAAAATTTACTGATCCAATTTCCTGAATGGGTGGTTCCGTGCCAGTAAACATCTGTTATTTTGTGTTTTTTGATTTGAGAAAGTACACCAGGCAAACAAGACTCTGATTCAAAGGAAATTGAATTTGGTGGTGGAAATCCAGGCAAGGGTTCAGCCATTTTTTTAGAATAACAAGTTCCAAACAAATACAAGTGGTCACCGAATCGAATGGAAAGATTTCCCTTTCCAAGTTTTGTGATGAATTTTGGGAGCAGGGTTTGTGTTGAAAAAAAATAAGAAAATCCCAAAAACAAACTGGGGAGAAGATAAAAACAAAATCTAAAAAGGGGTAGGTTTAAAAATCGAATTTTGTGATAAAAAGGAATACAAAAAATAAGTAAGACGGAAACGATACAAAGTTCTTTGGGAACGTTCATCCAAGTTTTATATCCCCGACCCAAATCTGAAAACCAATGGAATAGTTTCAAAAAAATAGAAAGTTCAAATGAAGCAGGAATCCAAATCCAAGACGTAAGTGGTTCTAATAAAAAACTGGGAACAAGGCTTTGTAAAAATAAAGTTATATAAAGTGTTGGCAAAAGAATTCCCGCCATAGGGACCAATAGAAAATTGATTCCTATCCCACCAAAGGAAAATGAACGAAAGTAATAGACAAGGATGGGAAAACTACAAAGGGAACATGCAATTGTTAGATGAAGATTTTCTTTAAGAAAGGATTTTGAATCAGGGAAAATAAGTTTATCTAGATTTGGTTTAAGAAAAAAAATTCCAAAGACCGCTCCAAAGGATAACAAAAATCCAATGCTAAGGAAATCGTAAAATAGAAAAAATGCAATACAAGCAGAGGAGAAAAGAAGTAAATCCGAAGGTCCAATTTTTCGATAAAACAAGGAAGCCGTGAGCGTTAGAAAAACAAATAAATATGCTCGTAAAAAAGAAACTGGAAAATCAAGCGCCGCCAAATACAAAAATCCAAGACTTAAAGATAGGAATAAAGAAATCCATTTCCGTTTTGAAAAACAGAGATTTCCCAAATACTGTAGGGAACCAATAAAAATACCCAAATGAAGACCTGAAGCAGCAAACAAGTGTAAGATACCTGACTCTTTTGCAAGGTCTTTAAAATCTCCAGGTATTTCCTTTGTAGAACCTGTCACAAAACCCATAACAATCCGTGATTCAAACTTACTGAGTGGAGAGTGTTTGATCTGCGTTTCTAAGTAGGAACGAAAGAGGGGATTGGTAGTTCTTTTGTGGGCCTGTCCTTGAACATCAGCCAGAAACAAAAAAAGAAAGGAGGCAAAGAAACAAAGGTAAATTCTTTTGTCAATATTGTGAGAGGTAAATCTCGGAAGGACTGAATAAACAAGGAAGAGGGAGAAAATTGTAATTACAAGTAGAGAATGAAATCCGGGAGTTTTTGCACCCAATTTCATTAGGAAGGCAGTTCCGCAGATCCCCAAAGAGAACCAACCAAAATCGGCTCTGGGGAGAAGGTAATTCTCCGGCTTCATATCCGAAGGGGTAAAAAAAAACTATTTTGGTTCTATTGGAACTAAAAAGGGTAGATGCCGAGAGTTTTACGAACGTCAGTTAATTTTTTCTCTGCCACGGTTTGTGCTTTTTCTTTTCCTTCTTTTAGGACTTGGTGCACATAATCTAAGTTTTGTGCCAGTTCTTCCCGTTTGGTTCGGTAAGGTGCAAAGTGAGATAAAATCGAATCGAGTAGATCTTTTTTGAGATCCCCATAACCCGATCCACCACGTTTGTATTTTTCAATTTGTGATTCTTTCTCTGAAGGGGAAAGAAAAAGAGAATGGATTTGAAAGATCACAGAAGTTTCTGGATCCTTTGGTTCCTCAACCGCCTTCGAATCACTCACAATCGACATTACTTTCTTTTTGATTTCTTTTTCTGTTCCGAAGAAGTCGATCGTGTTTTTGTAAGACTTTGACATCTTGGCCCCATCTACTCCAGGAACAGTTGCCGTATTTTCATCAATATCCGGTTCAGGAATGGTAAGAACGGAACCAAATTGTGTATTGAATCTTTCAGCAATATCACGTGCAAATTCCAAATGTTGTTTTTGGTCTTTGCCAACCGGAACTTTTTCTGCAGAAAAAAGTAAGATGTCACTTGCCATTAGTACTGGATAAGTAAAGAGTCCGGCGCCCGGAACAAATCCTTTTGCCACTTTGTCTTTAAAAGAATGAGCCAATTGCAATTGAGAAACGGTAATGGATTGAGATAAATACCAAGTGAGTTCTGTGACTTCGGGAACATCACTTTGAACCCAAAAAACAGTTTTTTTCGGATCAACACCAAGCGCTAGTAAGTCGATCGCACATTCCAGAGTGAAAGTTTTTAATTCTTCTTTGGATCGGAATGTTGTGAGTGCATGTAAGTTTGCGATAAAAAGAAATAATTCTTCTTTGGATTGGTAGTCTAAGATTTTTTTAATCGCAGAAAAGTAATTACCTAAATGAAGTTTTCCAGATGGTTGTAATCCAGTAAGGACTCTCATGATTCTCCTTCCAAATCAGAAACATTCATCGAATCGGAATCAGCTTGGTTTTCGGAAGACTCTGAATTCCCTGAGTTTCCGGCTTCTTTGTGGAAAGTGGAATAGGTGAGTCTTTCATATTCTTTATTTAATTTGATCAGTTCTTGTTCGATTTTTCGGTGCGCTGTGAGTTTGGAAGTGGTTGCTGGATCTTTGAAGATGACTGCATAGTTATACAGATATTTGGTGAATTGGATGAATACATCTTCCACCTTCAGTCCGTTAATTCTTTCTTTTGCCACGACCATTTTGTCAAAATGCGGAATAAATCTTTGTGCAATTTTAACTTCTTCGATGACCTTATCTTTTGTAGATACGATTTTATCGTTCACTTTTCCTTTGGACTCAGTGACTTTTGCCATCAAATGGTTTTCTACGATGATATTGAGTTTACCTGCAAAACTTCCAAAGAATTCTGAAGCTTCTTGTAAAGCTTGTACGATTGTTCCAGCAATTTGATCGTTTGCAGCATTCCCCGTGCTATAATCCATTCCGTATTGTTGGAAACTATATTGAAAACTTGGGAATTTTTTGTTGAAGTTGTCAATGGTTCGAACGAGTGAATTGAGTTGGTCAATTTCGTTTCTAAAAAGTCCCGGTTGTATGAGAAGGAGTTCTTGGTTTTGGTTTTTGTCGCCAAGGCGAACATACCCTTCGATTAAGTTAATGTAAACGGTTTGTAAGTCACGTAACAAAAGGTAAACGAGTCTATGTGGTTGCGATTTGTAACTGTTTTTGACTGTTTGGCTTTTGGCCGATTCAGGCATATGGTGGGCCATAAAATCGTCCACAACCACATTTAAAAAATCAAAACTGATTTTTCCTTTATCATCTATAGAAAAATAACGAGAACGTAAATTCGTTAGTTCTTCTTTTTTGAAAGTTCTTGTGTTGATATCGTCAGAAATTTTAGCAACTGTGATCTCCACTTCTTTTTGGATTTCTCTGGCTGCTTGGAATTTATGTTCTTGGATTGCAGGGACACGTAAGTCAGCAACAATCTCCGGCCAAGTGAACATTTTCTTTTTTGCTACAATATAAAATGCAGTGATCGCATCGGATAACTTCGGTTTGGTGTTTTCTAAGTTGATCGCATAATTCACACCTTCCATGATTTTACTGAGTTTTGGTGTGAGTTTATCATCCATTTTTACAATATCTGGAAGATTGGATAAAATAATATCGTTAGCATCACTTCTTTGCAAAAAACGAACATAGAACATCTGCATTTTAAGAGAACGCTCTAAAAATATATCAGCGGAAATTTTATCTAAAATCAATGCATCTAATGAGGCAAAGGCATTATAGAATTTATTAAAGTTATTGATGATATTGTAAACTAGAGGAGTCCAAATCCTCCAACCTTGTTGTTCAGAAACGCGAAGTGCTTGGATAGTTGGAATCAGAACATCTTCTTTCATGCCTCTGAATAGTTTTTCTACATTATTGGAAATGGTTGGGTTTCTACCAAAAAGTCCAATGTCGATGGTTCCTGTATCTTTTCCAAATTTGCTGATGGAATTGTTTACACTGCCGGCACCACCACCAAACAAACCTGCAAGAAGACCACCACCTTGTCTTTGTTCGATGACTCGTTTTTTTGCTGGATTTTGTTTTTGTTTGGCACTGTCGATGGTTACTAAATCGCTAGAACGTTTTGGTTTAGGTTCGGGCGTACTAGTGCGAGAAACGACTTCTCTTCTCGGTTGTTCTCTTTCGGGGAGACCACGGTCACGACCATCTTCTTTTTTTGGTTTGTTTTTACTTTCATAGTCCTCATCCACTTTGCGAATGAGATCAATCCGAATGAAAACATCATTGGATTTTAAAATGGCTTCATCAATGAGTTGTTGGTGTTCTGGCGTACGTGTTTTACGATATAAATCGGCAAAAACGCGGTGTGCTTCTGTACGGGAGACCGGAGTCACAATTACTCCTTTTGGTTGAGAGGGTTCTCAACAATTTGTGAGCTTGTGGGTGGTTGAAAGTTGAATAGTCCCGTTCCAAGACCAATGTTAGTCGCAATGCCAGAGAAAGCTACTTCGGTGATTTCTTCGTCGGAACGTTTCATTTTGAGTACACGAGGGAGGTCGTTATCAGACACAACCAGGATAATTTCATTATACCTTTTGGTATTGGAAGTTAGACGAAAAGTTCTTCCACTAACTGACACATTTTCATAACCGGAAAGAAGTCCACCAAGGCCACCCGAAACACCTTTCAGGTCTTGTTTGCCTGCGATCGATGAATCTGGATTATAAAACCATAAAATTCGCCCATTGGAAGAAATGATCCTTCCATCACTAAATCTGACATGGAGTTGGTTTGGGCTTTTGTAGGAAACGACACCAGTGAGGCCACCATTGACAGTGACAGAGGCGCGAAAACTTTCTAGGGAATTCATTTTGCCGATGACGGCATTCAAACGATCCCTTCCATCCTCTGCCCAAAGGATTCCCGTTTGGACAGAGAAAAGGAGAACAATCGAAAATTTGGGAAGGAAATTCCTCAAAGTTTGATGGTTCGTATTGGGATTAACCCAATACTTTTTTGAACTCAGAAGTAAGTGCAGGCACTACTTCGAAAAGGTCAGCAACAACACCGTAAGTTGCTACTTTGAAAATAGGAGCATCTCCATCTTTGTTGATGGCAACGATGTATTTAGAAGATCCCATACCCGCTAAATGTTGGATGGCTCCGGAGATACCGCAAGCGATGTAACAGTTAGGGGAGACAGTTTTTCCTGTTTGTCCTACTTGGTGGGAGTGAGAAATCCATCCTGCATCGACAGTCGCACGGGAAGCACCAAGAGCTGCACCAAGAGTGTCAGCCAAGTCTTGGATGATTGGCCAGTTTTCTGGTCCTTTGATTCCGCGTCCGCCAGATACAATGATAGAAGCATCAGCAAGTTGCACTTTGTTTCCACCAGAAAGATCTTTAGAGATAGACTTAGTTCTTACTTCACCAGCTGCTGCACCAGATTTTTCTAATGCACCTGCTCCGTCTTTAGGAGTTACTTCTTGTGAGTTAGCACGTACTGTAAAGATTTGAATGTCAGAAGTGACTTTGAAATTTGCATACGCTTTTCCAGAGTAAATTGGTTTCTTAGCAACCACTTTACCACCGTCAACAGAAAGACCCACCGCATCCGCAACGATTCCAGCATTTGCTTTGATCGCTACTCTTGCAGAGTATTCTTTTCCTTGAGCCGAGTGTGGAATTAAAACCACTGCTGGTTTTTTCTCTTGGATGATTGCAAAAATTCCATTTGCATAACCTTCAGGAGAAAATTCACCAAGGTTTGCACCGATTACTGTATCAGCACCAACCGCTTTCAAATCACCTGCAAACGCATCAACGTTTTCAGTAATGACTACTGTATGAACTTTACCACCAATGGAGTCCGCAATTTTGCGAGCTGCAGAAGTGAGTTCTTTTGAGATTTTTTTAAGTTCGCCGTTTTTTAATTCACCAACTACTAAAACATCAGCCATGTTCGTCTCCTTAGATGACCTTCGCTTCTTCGCGAAGGGCTTTTACAAGTTGAGATGCAAAACCTGCTGCATCTGCTGCTTCCAGTTTTCGACCAGCGATACGTGGAGGAGGTGGTTCGAGAGATACAACTTCGAGTTTAGATCCAGTTGCGCCGAGTTCTTCCGGTTTTTTAACATCTACTGGTTTTTTCTTCGCAGACATGATTCCTTTCAAACTAGGGTATCTTGGTTCGTTCAAACCTTTTTGCGCAGTGACAGCTAAAGGAGCAGTTGTTTCTACTACTTCAGTTCCACCTTCGATTTCTCGAGTGGCAGTCACTTTGTTTCCGTCAAACTCAAGTTTGAGGGCCATAGCAACGTGAGGAACATTGAGTCTCTCTGCAATTTGAACCACAACTTGTGAACTATCAGTATCGATGGATTGACGACCACCAATCACTACATCTGCGTTTTCAGCTTTGATGAGGTTTGCAAGAAGTTCGGAAGTGTATGTAGAGTCAAAAGTTACGTAGTCATCCACTTTTACATGAACAGCTCTGTCTACACCCATTGCGTAGGCAGTACGAAGTGCTTCTACGGCACGGTCTGGGCCGAGGGACACTGCGATGACTTCTCCACCGCTTTTTTCACGAATTCTAATTCCCTCTTCGATAGCAAATTCATCATAAGGAGAGATGATCCATTTTACGCCAGCTTCGTTGATCGATTTGTCGCCGACTTTGATATTGGTTTCCGTGTCCGGAACCTGTTTTACTAGAACAACAATTTTCATTCCTTAACCCCGTTTTCGTGGATTACCTTAGACCAGAAAACGGGAGCGAAGTCATAAGGGAAGTAATTTATTCTCGGAAGAAACTGTATTTACTCCAATTGTAGGCCCAAATGATCCAGAGAATGACAACAAGGACGTTGGCATCACTCCTGAGGTAAAAGGAAAATCCTAGGGTGAGTGGAAACAGTAAGAAGAGAGAGAAGGCGATGAGAAGGACCAAATTCGGAGTGGATTTCCAGTCTTTTGTGGTCGCTTGGATTTGTTCCAGGATACTTTGTTCGGGATTTGGCACCAATTTTCGAAATCGGAAAGAGTAAAGAAGGACAAAAACCAAAAGTGCAAGCGAATGGATGCAAAGTAACCACATAAACCCACCCTAAATTTTAAGGAAGTAGGGAGAAGAAAAAAAAGATTTGGGGAAGGAAGAGAGGAAGGTAGGAAAGTTCGCAAAGGGACTTAAAGGGAAAACTTTCCGTTTTCAGGAAAGTACAAACACAAAGCCAAAGATAGGTGAGTCCCATCCCCAAAAAATAGGGACCTTTGACTTGGCCCTTCATCCACAAAAAAAACAGGAAAAAAACACCTGTTCCCAAAAGAGAAAGAACAACCATCCTCACTTTTTGGGGACTCAGGTTTTGGATGAGGGTAAAGGTATTTTGCCTTTGGTCAAAGTTTCGGTCCAGATTGTAGGTAAGGAGGACATTGGCCAAGACATGGAGAAAAAATACAAAGGCCAGTCCATCTAAGTGACCAAATGTTCCAAATGGGGCAAACACCCCGAGTGTATAAAACCCAGAAACCAAAATTTCTTTAGGGACTGGTGACACAGCTTTCACAACCAAACCAAGACAAAATAAAAAGGAAAGGAGGAGTGGGAGGTGTTCCCAAAGAAAGGTAAATTCATAAAGGGTTCCGACAAATAGGGAAACCAAAACCAGTAGAATTAGAGTAATAACGATTGTTTGTTGGTGCTTTTTGTAGAAATATCCTCTTTCCGAAAGAGGTTCCGTTTCTCGTCGAAAATCCCATAAATGATCTGCCAAATACAAAGCCCAAACAGAACTTAGATAAAACAGGAGAAGGGTGGGGGTTAGGTTTTGGTTTCGAAACAAAGAGAAAAAAGAAAGGTTTGCCATTAGGGAGATTAAGATGTCCCAAGCAAGAAAGGAAGAGATTTTTCCCATTCGAATGATGAATTCGTTTTGGAACATCATTCATTGATACGAAGAGATTCTGATTTGGCAAAGAGAAAATTCCCTTGCCATGAAAACTTTCAGTGATGGAATGTCTGCCTATGTTCCCCTCCCTAATCAAAGCCATTCGTTCTGTGTACTGCATCCGAGACCAATTTCCAAAATATATGTCAGAGCTTCTTTTTCAAGAGGAACAAATGGGAGCTTTGTTTGCGGTTCGGTTTCGGTATGTGATCGGAGTGGCTCTTGTTGCCAGTGCGGTTGCCAATCTGAGTAATACCGATACTATATATGGATATCTGATTAATTATGTAGCAATAACATTTTATTTTATTAATACATTCATTCATGCGCAAATTCTAAAAAAGAGTCGTGGGCATTGGAAAACAAAGTATGATTATATTAGTTTGTTTATTGATAACTTATTGATAACAGTTACCATTTTTAATTGGTATATTTTAAAAGGAGAAGGAAATCCAAACTTCCTTGTCAAAACTCCTTTGGTTGTATTTTATCTTTTACCACTTTCTCTGAGTTTATTCCAATACCGATTTTCTCTCGTAAACTTTTCCTTCGTTTGTTTTTTATTCAGTTACTACGGATTTTTGGTTTATGCACTTGTGGATAAAAATTCTGTCAGTAGTTATGATTGGCATAATTATGTGCTCGGAGACCAAATCATTTTATCAGACGCTTCTGTAACCAAACCCACTGTTTATCTGATTTTGGTCTTTGCCATTTCCTATGCGATCTTTCGAAGCCTTCGTATGTTATTAAAATTTGCTGCGGCCGAGTCGCAGAAAACAACTTTATCTCGTTATTTTTCCCCTGACTTAGTTTCGGAAATTGTATCTGAACCAGAAGTGATTGCCAAAGGCAAAAGGCAAAAAGTAACAATTCTCTTTAGCGATATCCGAGGGTTCACGCAATTTTCAGAACCAATGGATCCAGAAGCCCTTTCTGTTTTTTTAACAGAATTTCGTCGTAGGATGGTAAGAGCCATTTTTAAAAACGGCGGGAGTTTGGATAAATTCATTGGAGATGCTGTGATGGCAACCTTTGGGACACCCTCTCCATCAGAAAAACCAGGAGAGGACTCAAAAAATGCAGTCCTTGCCGCCAAGTTTATATTAGATGAATTAAGTCAATGGAACCAAGAAAGAATTAGGGCAGGGGAATCGGAGGTTAAGATTGGAATTGGAATTCATACAGGCGAAGTATTTTGTGGAAGCATAGGATCAGAGGAGCGGATGGAATACACTGTGATTGGGGATACGGTGAACACAGCCTCTCGGATTGAGTCGGCTTGTAAAGATTTGGGAGTTAACTTTTTAATTTCGGAGGCAGTTTGGTTGGAGATTGATTCTCCGGCCGGTTGGGACAAAAAGGAACTTGTGACTCTTTCTGGAAGAGAACAAAAAATTCATCTCTATGCACCAAACGGAACTTAGGAGGCCATGTTGATTTTGTAAACGGCTTCGTGGAGAGCGGGATTGAGTTCCGGATCGATGATATAAATCACACGAGAAGTTCCTGCTTGTAAGGCTAAGTCCATAATGGCTTTTCTACGATCAATTTTAATGCTATGCAAATCAAAATCAGCAATTTTGAATTTGTTTCCTTTTTGAAACACAGGATTGATGCTGCAAATTCTTTGGAGTTTGGGTCTTGTTTGGTAACGGCCTACATCCAAAACCAGACAAATATCAAAATGAGCTCGTCTTTCAGAATCCACAGAAGCGGTGATGACAAAGTCACCAAAGTTCACAATGTTTTCGTTGTTGGTGAGAGAACTTCCCACGTAATCTAAAAGATGTCTGATGTTTTTATTGCTATAAGAGAAAAAAGAATCATTTAAAATCATCTTAAGAGCTGTAGATGATTTGAATGCTGGTCTCCACGGTTGGTTGGAAGTAAGAGAAGCATATTCACTTGCCAATGAAAGGATGGCAATGTCTTCTTCAAAACTAGCAGAAGTTACATTGTTCTCTTGTAAGTGGAGTTGGAGTTCAATGTCCTGGATGATTCTTTCTTTCCCGACTTCTTTGTTATATTTGTCACGGACTGACATGAGTTTGGTGAAAAGTGATCTTGGATCGGGAAAATTATTATTCACCCCATTGCCACGGTAGGGTCTGTGGTGATTTAAAATTAAAGTACGAACATGGGATTCAATTTCTGGCGCAGGAAGAGTCATTAGATAACTGATGATAGGATGTTGTTGGACAACCGTGTATTCTTCTTTGGTCAGTTTGGGATTGTTTTTGATATCCAATCGGGAATATCCTACATCCGCTAAGTAACTTGCCATCATAAGACTCAAATGGTCTTTTTTGTTTGATTCTTCTTTGCCTTCGTTGACAATCTTTTTTGTACGAACTTTCATCCCCATTGCCACTACAGTGCGTTTGGTCATCAGTTCTGATTCAACAGAAACTCCTGCAACCCCAAGGATTTCTAAAATATTAAAAATTCCCAGTTCATAGTCAGGATTACTTGTAAAGTCAGTGAGAAGTTCATTCACCGAATTTTGTACGAACACGGCTTGTTCTGAGGAAAAGGATGTTTTTCTTAGGTCTTCAATGAGGGCTTGGGATTGTTTGGCGAACCTGGCTGTTTTTTCTTGGTCAAATAATTTTGTGGTTCGGCCTGGTTCTAAAAAATGGCCACCATTCATTTGTTGTTTGGTTTTTTTAAGTTCAGAGATTAGAAAGTAAACCCCTTGCATTTCAAACTTGAGTAGTTTTCCGAAATCTGCTTCAGTGGGGTTTCTTTTTTTATGAATGAGGATTTGTCCGTCTTTATTGTAAAGATCGAGAGGAATGTTATTGTTTTTACGAAAACTATTTAAAGATTCTTCAGTTAACTCAAATTTGGCGAGCTTCTCTCTAGGTACTATGTTTGTATCGTTAGTGCTCATTGTAATTTTTGCTTATATGACGAAAGTTATTTCCAGATGTTATGGTGATGTTTTAATAGAATCGATAAAAAGTAAATCATTCCTTAGAATTTAATATTACTTTTTGATTTATCGTAATTCTCTATTAGGGTATTTACTAGTTCTTAGTAGTGATACTATTAGCCTATGTAGTTTCTGTATTAACTTAACACAAGTTGTGTCAATGTTCTCATGACAAAATAACTTTTGTTAGCGGAAATAAAATTGATAATTTGATTCTCTGTTTTGCTTCCCGGAAAAACTGTTCGTTTTTGTAGCGAATTCAATCTTACTTAGGCAATTCCCTTTGGTTTTTTCGTTTACAGGCTCAGGAAAAGTACGAAAAAATTATCTCCATGAGTACGCTTTCGACAAAAAAATCATCTCTTGATTTATTTAATCCTACAGAAGACCACCTGGCACTGCGAGAATCAGTGGCATCCTTTGCAGAACGTGAAATGGACGAACAAGCAAAAGAAAACGATGAAAATGAAACATTCAATACCATGCTTTTCAAACGCCTTGGTTCTGAACTTGGAATTTTTGGAATCACTGTTCCAGAAGCAGATGGTGGGCATGGACTCGACCCTCTTGCTGCTGTCATCATCCATGAAGAGATGTCTCGGTTTGATCCAGGATTTACTCTTTCTTATCTGGCTCATGAAGTACTGTTTGTGAATAATTTTTTCTATAGTTCCAATCCTTCTCAAAGGAGTCGTTATTTGAGTAAGGTCATCACTGGAGAATGGATTGGTGGGATGGGGATGACAGAACCTGGTGCAGGTACCGACGTTCTTGGAATGACCACAAATGCAGTGAAAAAGGGTGATCGTTATATTATCAATGGGGTCAAACAATACATTACGAACGGATCCATCGGCCAGGTTTTTCTTCTTTATACCAAGTTAGAAAAATCTTCCAAAAAAATGACATCCTTTGTGATCGAGTCGTCTTACAAAGGTTTTTCGGTTGGAAAAAAAGAAGAGAAAATGGGAATGCGTTCTTCCCCCACAACACAACTTGTGTTCGAAGATATGGAAGTCCCTGAAGAAAATTTACTCGGTCTGGAAAATGGGGCAGTCACTCATATGATGCGCAATTTAGAAATTGAAAGAGTGACACTTGCGGCCCAGTCACTTGGAATTGCCCGCAGATGTATTGATATCATGTGTGATTATACCATTCGCCATAGAGAAGCCTTTGGTAAAAAACTAATGGAGTTTGGTCAAATCCAAAGGATGGTCGCCGAATCTTATGCGGACTACCAAGCCGCTCGGGCTCTTGTGTATCATGTGGCAAGTGAACTTGGACCAGATGTCCGTAACTCTCTTGGTGCAGCCTCGGCAAAACTCGTTGCCACTCAAATGGCAGAACGTGTTTCCAGAAATGCGATACAAGTGTTAGGCGGATATGGATACTGCCGTGAATATCCTGTGGAACGATTGCATCGGGATGCGATTTTACTCAGCATCGGTGGGGGAACAAACGAAGCCATGCAAAAAAACATCGCCAGCGATTTGAAAAAACTTTGGTCGGAATAAACAAAACTTTTTAATTTATCTCCATCTTTCTTTGTAGAATGGTCTACAGAGGGATGGATACATTTTGGGATGTAGTGGTCATCGGTTCTGGACTTGGCGGACTTAGTGCCGCTTTATCACTTTCAGAAAAAGGCCAAAGAGTTTTGGTTTTAGAAAAAGGCACGACTCCTGGTGGTTGTGCTTCCAGTTTTCAAAAGAATGGTTTTGTCTTTGAATCAGGTGCCACAACCCTTGTGGGTTTAGAACCAGGTCTTCCCCTTCATAAACTTTCGACAGATTTTCAAATTCAATTTCCTCTTATTCCATTAAAACGATCGATGGTGGTCCATTTGGATGGAAAAACTGTTGAACGTTTCCAAAACCGCAAGGAATGGGTTAAGGAAGCAAAACGTGTGTTTGGTGGTGGGCTACGGATGGAGGTATTTTGGATACTTTGTCATTTGATTTCTGATTCTCTTTGGAGTTTGTCGGGAAGATATAAATTTTTTCCCTTCCAAAATTTTTCCGATATTTGGAAATCCATTGGTGCTTTTCGGCTCCGCGACTTACTTGTTTTGTTTTTTTCCTTTATCTCCTTACGTTTCGTTTTGAAATGTTTGGGTCTTACTAAAAACAAAGTATGGATTCGATTTTTAGAAGAACAACTTTTGATCACAAGCCAAACAACTTCAACAAAGATTCCCATGTCATTTGCATCTATCGGTCTTACTTATCCGCAACTACAAAACTATGTTGCCAAAGGAGGGATGGTAAGTCTTTCTGAATCGATCCTGCAAAAAATAGAAACAAATGGTGGAAAAATTCTCTATAAACAAGAAGTGATCCATCTGAAAAAAAATGGTTTCACCAAAACTAATCCAAAAATGATTTGGGAGTTACATACAAAAAATAGAGAACACAATTTGTTTCATGCTCCCTTGGTGGTTTCGAATCTTCCAATTTGGAACCTAACAGAGATCACTGATGACTTACCGAATCTAAAAAAGAAAACTACAAAATTTGAAAAAGGAATTTGGGGTGCTTTTTCCTTGGGGATTGCCATAGAAACCAATCCATCCGAAGAATGGGCAAAAACGGAATGCCTTCACCACCAGATCCATTTGAAGGATGTTTTACCATATGGAGGAGGAAATTCCATTTTCCTTTCTCTTTCCCATCCCGAGGATCCCATTCGTTCCCCCAAAGGAATTCGTATCCTTTCGATTTCAACCCATATCGAAAATCCTGAATCTTGGATTCGTGATCTTTCCTACCAAGAAAAAAAGAAAACTATCGAATCGATTGTCATTCAGACCTTAGAGGAAACGTTTCCTTGGTTTCAAAAAGACAAAATTTTGTTTTTACATTCTGCAACGCCTGTTACATGGAGAACTTGGACAGGCCGGAAATTTGGGAGAGTGGGAGGAATACCCAATTCTTATTTTTCAAATCCATTCCAAATGTTGGGTAACCGCTCGGAAGATCCAAACTTACTTCTTACAGGAGACACTGTCTATCCAGGCCAAGGAATTCCGGCGGTAGTCCTTGGTGGTCTTCATGTTGTAGAACAATTCCTCGCAAGAAAGAGAGGTTGATTTTCGAATCAGGTCTTAGAGCCTGGGCGAAACGATGATTCGCCTTCCTAAGATTCTCATCCAAGTGCCGGGAACTTCCGCCAACTTGGGACCTGGTTTTGACCTTATGGGTCTTGCTTTGGATCTTCATAACCAGTTTGAATTTAGTTTTTCAAAAGAAATTACGGAGCCCAAAACAGAATTAAAAAACGGTAACCCGTTGCCGTTCTCAGAAAAAGAAGATTTGGTTTATCAGTCCTATCTTTCCTATTTTAAAAAATTTTTACCGAATGTAACACCTCCACCTTATCATTGTAAAATGAGTCTATCATTACCTTTAAAAGGTGGACTTGGTTCTAGTGCTTCCGCCATTGTCGCGGGCCTATCCTTGGCCAGGGAAGTTCATAAACGATTGGAACCTACATCTCTTCCAATGGAACCTGTATTTACACAATATTTGGCTGAATTTGAGGGTCATCCTGATAATACATTACCCGCTTATTTGGGTGGATTTGTTTTCGCCTATTCGACGTTTGGTGAAAAACTTAGATACTTTCGTAAAAAATTTCCTTCTTCCGTTGCCATTTTTGTTTTAACACCAGAGTTCCATGTTTCCACCGAGGAATCTAGGAAAACACTTCCCAAATCTTATGCCACAGCTGATGTGATTTTTAATTTGTCTAGGATTGGTGCTTGGATGCATTTTTTAGACAAACGAAAGTTTGGTGATCTTCTTGTTGGTTTGGAAGATAAGATGCACACACCATACCGAATTCCTAAAACTTCTCCCTTATTTCCTTTGGCAGACACCTTAACACAAGCTGGGATTGGATATTGTTTGTCTGGATCCGGACCAAGTTTACTTGTATTTTTAGAACGAAAATCAGTGAAAACCAAACTGGCGGAATTAGAAAAAACAATTTCTACGGTGATGGGTGAGGCAAAGATTCCTTATTCATTCAAACGAGTGAAACCGGATGGACTCGGTGTTCGAATCCAATTCAAATAAATTTAGTCTTCCTCGGCTCCTTCTTCTTTTCCAAATCCGTAAACATCTCCACGAAACCTAACTTTTCTATTGATCCCTGGTTGGATTTTTCCCACTTCAAAGGTAAACTTCATTCTTTCTTTTCCGGATCTGTTGAAATAAAAAGAAGAGGTCAGGGAAATTTCAATAAAGTTTACCATCCGTTCCTTGGCAATTTTATCTGAGATACGAAATTCTACGGGGTGGCCAATGATTTCATAAGATTCAAAACTTTCCTTGGATTCCATTTTGCCATAATGTTCCATACGAGGTGGTTTGTAGAAAGTTGGTCCATTTTTTAAAACGGTAATGGTATAATCTTCGCTATCACGACTTTTTTTGAACTGAAAGATGAGGTGGTCCTCTGAGATCGCATTACAACGGGTGGCGAGGTTTCCAGTTTTACTTCCGATATGAAAACTGGCAAATCGGCTGAGTTCGTCGACCACAAGATCGTATTTGTCTCCGGTTTGCACGGGAATGAATCGGTCCGATTCTTTTCTGGAAATGACGGGGTGGATAAACTGGTTGTACACAACAAGTCCTAGTCCCAAAACGGCAACGGTCAACACTCCGCTAAGAACTAGGATGAAACTGTCGAGAATGGCAATACTAAGAAACAAACTTACCTTTTTGTATCTACCTTATGATTTTTGGGAGATGGTAGTGGGGTACGTGTGACTAAAGAAAGTAAGTCTTTCACTTCTTCCGGCGAAATGATTTGGTTTAGTTTCTCTTCCAAAGAGGCAGGCGTAGGTTTCAAAACCAAATCTTCTGGTTTCACTTTTGTCTCCTGCTCTTTCTCCACATTTTTGTTTGCTCGCGCCACTTGGAATTTTTCAGGTAAGGATTCTTTTCCATCCTCTGATTGTTTCCCCGTTTGGGTTGGGAGCGGGGGAGGAACCGTTAGGTGCGAATTTCCTTGAATGTTAATCGTGTTCATTTTTCCCAAACCTCCGTGTTCAGGATCAGCTCTTTTGAGAAAAAATTGTCTTTTCCCTCCCTCAGATTTTCGGACATTTGCCTGGGGGCTTTAGCGAAAATCGAACATTTTTTTAGCTTTTTTCCGTTTGATTGTCCGCTTTATGGGCGGGAAGCTGGCAGGGATGGAAAATATTTTTAAAAAGTGGATGGAAAATCCCATCTCCAAAATCGTCCTAGCGACCAATTTCGTTTTCGCCCTTCTCTTTATCGTCAGTGTTCCTTCCTTTGTTCGGGAATACATTACCCAAGATGCGGTCAGTATCGGCGGAAAAAAATATGACCTGAGTGATGTGAAAGAAACTTCTCCGATTGCTTATTCCAAATTCCAATCGGAATACAAAAGCCTGATCAAAAACACACTTGGTGAGTTTGCACAGGACAAATTATTCGAACTTGTTGCAAAAGATAAAAACATCAAACCTTCTGAAGTGTTAAACCAAGGTTTCACTCCAACAGAACCATCAGAAGAAGAAATCTTAAATGTATATATGTCCAATAAAGCTCAGTTAGGTGGAAAGTCTTTGAGCGAAACAAAAGACAAAATTGTTGGTTTCCTTAAGAGCCAACAAGAACAAGAACATAGCCGCGCCGTTTACCGCGACATTGTCACCAAATATCCTGTTGAGTTTTTGATCAAAGAACCTGCCGCAGTGAGAGTGACAGTAGAGGAAAAAAATAACCCTTCCATCGGACCAAAAGATGCAAAAATTACGGTCATTGAATTTTCTGACTTTGAATGTCCATTCTGTAAAAGAAGCCAAGACGTGAACCAAAAACTTCGTGAAAAGTATAAAGGTCAAATTCGTTGGGTCTTCCGTGATTTTCCTCTTCCATTCCACCAAGATGCAATGTATGCACATATGGCTGCTAACTGTTCTGTATCAGAAGGAAAGTATTGGGATGTGTTTAACTTGTTTTTTGAAAACAGTGGAAACTTAGGGAAAGCCAATGTAGATGCGTTGGTAGTGAAAGCTGGTGTTTCGAAAGACAAATACCAATCTTGTATGAAAGATGCATCTAATTTGAAAGCAGAAATCGATGCAGACATCCAAGATGGACAAAAAGTGGGTGTGAGTGGAACTCCTGCATTTTTTATCAATGGAATCTTTGTTTCGGGAGCACTTCCTTTCGAAAACTTCGATGAGATCATCCAAAAAGAACTAAAACAATAATCATAAATTATAAAATTAAAGGAAAATTATATGAGCAAAAAAGTAAAAGTTGCTGTTACAGGTGCTGCCGGACAAATCGGATACGCACTATTATTTCGTATCGCTTCAGGACAAATGTTTGGACCTGACACTGCAGTAGAACTCCAATTGTTGGAATTAGAACAAGCCCTTCCTGCTGCTAAAGGTGTCATTATGGAATTGGACGACTGTGCTTTCCCGTTACTCGAAAAAGTATCAGTTTCTTCTAACATTGATGAGGCGTTCCGTGATATCAACTGGGCACTTCTTGTTGGTTCTGTTCCAAGAAAAGCGGGAATGGAAAGGGGAGACCTACTTAAAATCAACGGTGGAATTTTTACAACACAAGGAAAGGCAATCGAAAAGAATGCTGCAAGTGACGTAAGAGTTCTTGTGGTTGGTAACCCATGTAATACAAATGCTCTCATTGCCATGAACAATGCAAAAGGTGTTCCGTCTGACAGATGGTTTGCGATGACAGGACTTGATGAAAATCGTGCAAAAACTCAACT
Organism: Leptospira bourretii; assembly: GCF_004770145.1. Classification (NCBI taxonomy): domain Bacteria; kingdom Pseudomonadati; phylum Spirochaetota; class Leptospiria; order Leptospirales; family Leptospiraceae; genus Leptospira; species Leptospira bourretii. Next base: position 66,225 of record NZ_RQFW01000010.1, read on the forward strand.
TGCGCAAAAAGCGGGAGTTCTTGTCAAAGACGTATCCAATGTTGCGATTTGGGGAAACCACTCGGCAACTCAATACCCTGACTTTTACAATGCAAAAATCAAAGGAAAACCAGCAACAGATTTGATTTCCGATACAGAATGGTTAAAAGGTGATTTTATCTCTACTGTTCAAAAACGGGGAGCAGCGATCATTGCAGCGCGCGGAGCATCTTCTGCGGCTTCTGCAGCAAATGCAGTAGTTGATACAGTGCATAACATTGTCACTCCGACTAAAGCTGGTGATTGGTTCAGTGCTGCTTGCCACTCTAATGGTGAGTATGGCGTGGACAAAGGTCTTATCTTTGGATACCCACTCAAGTCTGATGGTAAAAAAGTAGAGATCGTCACTGGTCTTGAAATCAATGCTTTCGGTAAGGAAAAATTTGACATCACTCACAACGAGTTGAAAGAAGAAAGAAACGAAGTAAAAGACATGTTAGGTTAAAACCTTTTTAGTCTTTAAAGAAGTAATTCCCGAAAGACTAAAATTTCTGAATTCAGGAAGGCTCGCTCCCTAAAGGGTTGCGGGCTTTTTTATTACCTACGAGGTGAGGACTGCATTTTGAAATTCGTTTAAAAATTCATTCGGCCTTTCTAAAAAAGGTAAATGACTAGATTTTTCCATCACCGTCATTTTGATCTTAGGAAATTCTTTTAAGATTGAATTCCAAGTGTAATAAGGTGCCACCTGATAGTCTTCTTTTCCCATACAAATCCAAGTGGGAACAGAAAGTCCTTTAAAAAAATCTTCCACAACAATGTCTCGAAAGACTTCACCAAATAGATAATCAAAGGCCAGTTTGTTGGTATGGATTCCTTCCCAAAACTTTCGAGAAGGAAAAGGAACTTGGTAAAACCCTTTGGCTTCCAAACTCACACAGTAATGGATAAAAAAATCCTCCGGGGTTCTTTCTAAATTTTTTTGAAACTGAATTTGGTTTTGCAGGTGTGCAGCCTTACGAAGATCTGAGGCTTCTTTTTGAAAATAAACCTCTGCTTCCAAGATCGGCGCTCCATGGCTTGGGCCAGTCGAGATCATAACAAGGTGAGATACAAGTTTCGGAAATTCTCTGGCATAACTTAGTGCCATATACCCATGTCCCGAATGGCCCACAACAGGACAGGTTGGGATCTTTAATTCTGTTTGGACCAAGGCAAAATCATCTAAGAGTTTCTCCAAAGCATAATCTTCCCTTGATTCCGGTTTTGAACTGGTTCGTTTGGCAAATCCTCGTTGGTCCACCACGGTGATTTCGTATTTTTCGGCTATCTCGCTTGGGATGACTCTTGGGTAGTACAAGGCACTCCCAATCCAAAATAGGGGCGGGCCGTCTGTATTGTTTTTTGCCACTTGGAGGGCAAATCCCTCTCTTTCAATCGTTTGGTATTTCCATTCCATAACATTTCCTTAAGGTTTCTGATATTTTCTATTTTTTTGTGGTTTGAGTATAGTTGCAATTTACAACTATATAGTTGTAAATTGCAACTATAAAAGAGTTGTTAATATATCAAAAATGTTTGGACTGGGATCGTGAAAGGGAAAAACATCGCAAGTTATCTCGGGATTTATATGAGCGAAACTTTGCTTCTGATGCGTAGGTTTCTCTCTGACGAATTTGAAAATAAAAGAATCGGGATGCGGTTTGAAGAATGGATGTCGCTTCTTCCTTTGGCAGAATCGGAAAGTTTAAACCAAAAGGAATTGAGTGAACGGTTGGTAAAAGACAAAACTACTATTTCGAGACTTGTGGATGGTTGGGTCAAAAAAAATTGGGTGAAACGAGAAATCTCGGAATCTGACAAACGCCAATACAATCTACGGTTTACCAAAAAAGGAAAAGAAGTTTGGGAAAAGGGACTTCCCATCATCTCATCGGCTGACCTTGTTTTTCGAAAGGACCTAACAGAGGCAGACGAAAAAGAGCTTTATCTACTACTTTTCAAAATCCAATCTTCAGTCCAACTTGCTTGTAATGAGAAATAAAGTTCCTAGGATTTGGACGGCATCTCAGCAAATAAAAACCTTTCTTTTTTAGAACTGTCTAAGATGATTTTCAACCCTACAAAACCCAAACTTTTTGCCATCTCCTCTAGTTCTTTGATATACAAAGGATGGGTTTCTATCATTAGTTTCCCACCTGGTTTTAGTCGACTCAATACTACAGATAACAATCGTTTGTGGAATTCTTTAAAATCAGAAACAAAAAGTGCCATATGTGGTTCATAGTCGAGAACATCCGGCATAATCTCTGGTTTTTCTGATTCTGGAATATAAGGGGGGTTGGAGACAATCAAATCAAATTGTAAATCTTTTGGGAGTGCTAAATCCAAATCAGAAACATAAAAATTGGTTCTGTCGTTTAAGTTGTATTTTTCCGCATTACGCCGGCTCACATCAATTGCTTTTTCTGAAAGGTCGGAGAGAGTCACAACACTTGACGGTAGAAGCTGTGTTAGGCTAAGGCCAATACATCCACTCCCCGAACAAAGGTCCCAAATTTGTAAAGGACTCGGTTCAGTGAAAGATAGTTCTTCTTTTTTTTTCCAAAGGTAATCCACAAGTTCTTCTGTTTCGGGCCTTGGGATGAGGACATCTTCTGTTACCAAGTATTCAAATTTATGAAATCCTTTTTTGCCAGTGATGTAGGCGACAGGTTTTCTTTTGCTTCGATCGACTATTCGTTCGCGGTAAGTGTCGATTTCTTTTTGGCCCAGTGGCATTTCAAACTGGGAATACAATTTGATGCGAGGAAGATTCAAAAGATCGGAAAGGATCCATTCTGCGTCCACACGGGGATTTGGAATTTCTTTTTTCTCCAGAAATTCTGCGGATCGTTTCAGATAATAAAGAAGAGTTCCTGGTTGTTCCGCCATGATCTTTTGCCCCCAACAGGATTCGAACCTGTGTCCCCAGTTTAGGAAACTAGTGCTCTATCCACCTGAGCTATGGGAGCTTTTACGTAGGTTTACGTTTCTGATTCACTATCCTTTGGAAATCGGAGATATTGTGAATAACAATTTTATCCGGATAGAGATCTAGTTTGCCTGTTTTTACATACTGCATGAGGACCTTTTGGACTTCGCCTACAGGTTGGGCACACCAATTGGCAATGTCATCCACAGTGGCAGAAAGGATGATTTCGTTGTAAACATCATTGTTATACTGCTTTTCGTATAACATCACAAAGACGTCGCATACTTTCCCGATGATATCATCCATAAGAAGAATCATGAGGCGGCGTTTTTGGTCATAAATTCGAAAGGAAAAAATATGAAGGAGTTTCATCGCAAGCGCCGGATTTTTCGTCATTAACATTTCGAAATTCGCACGGTTGAAGTTCAGGGCTTTCACTTCTGTGACGGCAATGGCAGTGGCAGAACGAGGTTGTTCCTCTAAAATGGCCATCTCTCCCAAAATATCCCCAGCTTCCAAAACATCCAAGGTTTTGATACTGGTTCCAATGGTTTTTGTGATTTTGACTTTTCCTTCTTTGATGAGATAAAAGTCATTTCCTGGTTCATATTCACAAAACAATACTTCGTTCGGTTGGAATACCTTTCCAAACTTTCCAAACATGGCTTCTAACATTTGGTCGTTCACTATTTGCCTCCTTTGAGTTTGGATTTAGCATCTTCCGAGATACTATCATCCAAAGGTGGCATTTGAGTTACCTTTTGGAATAACTGTTTGGCTTTTTCTTTTTCCCCCGAAGCTTCTGTTGCAAGTGCTAGGTGGTAGAGGTTTTCTTTGAGTAAAAGACCTTTGGGGTATTTTTTAATAAAACTAGAAAAATGGGTTATCGCACCGGGATAGTCCTTGGCTTTGAAACTAGACTTACCCATATAAAATAAGGAGTTTTCGACAAACTGTTCTTCTTCTTGGGTAACAGAATCTGTCCTCTCAGATACAGTTTTGAATAGATCGATGGATTCTGCATATTTCCCTGCATTCATAAGAGTCGAGGCCTTATCATATTGGGAAAGAATGGAATTGGGATCAATACTCGAACCAGAGTTTTGGGATGGGACTGCCATCGTTTTTAACATTTCTTGGAGTTTGCCCGCTTGGGCTCCCGGTTCCGGTTTATAAACTAACTCTTGTATGGTGAGAGGGAAAGGAGTTTTTTTACGAGCTAAATCAACGAGTTGGCGGGCCCGGTCTACGTACATTCCGTCCGGATAATGTTGTAAGTATTTTTCGAAAGCGTAGGCTGCGTGTTCAAAGTTTCCATTTTTATAAAAAACTTCCGCAACGTTCATCAGTTCAAAAGCGGGGTTCTTGGCTTCTCCTTGTCCGAGGATTTCCCTAACCTGGCGGTGGACCTGGCGGAGTTGGCTTGAGAACACTTTGAGCATTTTGATGATGAGATGGGTTTTGTCTGAGACAAATTTCTCGAATTCGGGGACTTTGAAGACAAGAACTGTAGCGGCTCCTATGACTTGTGCCGTCTCTTCTCTAGGATAACGACCGATGGCACTCTTCACTCCGAAAAACTCACCGAGTTTTACATCTTCTTTCAGTTCCACACCGTTGATATTCGTGTAAGTTAGTACAACACGACCTTTTTGTAGTACAAAGATATCCTCCGCCTTGTCTTTCTCGAAGTAGACGATGGAACCTCCTTTGTAATTACGTACTATGGGACCTGACAACTCATGCCTCGCTTGCGCTTCATTTTCAAAAATTAGGTAAAAAAGCCAAACTCTTTTTATAACCGACACTGTCAGAAACTTGTTTCAAGAGTTTTTTTGGAGAACCAGCAACCAATTTCTTTTTACCACCAAAGGATAATTCTTCCGTTTCTAAACCAAAATGTAAAAAGAGAGATCGGTATTCTTCTGAACCATAAATTGGATATCCATCAACCACAACTAAATCGATTTGTTGGAAAGAAAGATCGGACAGATTGACCTCAGTTGCTTTTTTATCATCGTTTATTATGAGTAAATCGGCAGATAGACCAGGCATCAGTGCATCAGGATTTCCTAATCGAAACGCTTTCCTTGGGTTTTCTGTCACCATTTTTAATAATGTAGTTTCGGGCAATTCTTCTCCATACAACCCGAAATAAATCGATTTTGCTGTTTTTAATTCTTCTAAAAGATTTACGGATCCACTTGGTGAATAATCAGTCCCCAAACAAACGTTAACTCCCATATCCAAAAAGAGTTTGATATTGGTTGTTTTTCCAAAGATATGAAGGTTTGATGTTGGACACCAAACAACGGAGGCACCTTTTTCTAGAATTTTTTCCACTTCTTTTGGTCCAAAAGGCAAACAATGTACGAGTACAGAATGTCCGCCAAGGGCATCCATTTTTTCTAAAAGACGAAGGGATTGTTTGGAATCATCATCTAATCCTTCTGCTAAGTGTGTGACAAAGGGCAGGCCTGCATGTTCTGCCATTCTATATTCCAGAGCTGGACCCTCTCCCCAACCCAAACTATAAGTTCCAACGGAATGTGCTAAAGTGTAATCGGAGATAAGTTTAACAGGTAAAATTCCCCGAAATGGATTTTGAATGTAATGTGGGATATGATCAAAGACAGTAGTGACACCGGCAAAAAGATTTTTATAAGCACCAAGATAATACAAAATTTCCGGATCTATTTGTTGTCGTTCTGCAAAGACACCGGAACTTTTATATAAATTGTCATAGGACAACCAGGATTTGTGTTTTTCATTTCCTCCCACTTTCGGAAGGTAACTTGCCAGTAGGTGGTCATGGGAATTGATAAAACCGGGATAAACTTTTTTTCCTTTTAATGAAATTGTAATAGAATCATTGTTTGGTGATAAATTTGTATCGATTTTAGAAATTTTTTCACCTTCAACAAAGAGGTCATTCGTTTCTAATTTTCCATTCCGATGAACAGAAGCCGATTGGAAAAGGATCGAGTTCACCATTAAATTCCTCCCTCCAAAATTCGTTCGGGATTTAAACTCTTTTTTTGTTTGTTCACTTGGAAGTAGAGGCCTTTGTCTTTGGATAAAATTCCGAGTCGGTCTTTGGATTTCACTTGTTGGCCTTCAGTAACCTGAATTCGTTCCAAGTTTCCGTAAATGGAATAGAGTCCATTTTGGTGTTCTAGGATGACAAAGTTTTCATACCCGTCCATATAATCGACATGGACCACTTTTCCGGGTAAACTCGCCCGTACAAGAGAAGAGTTCCCTCTAACAAATTGGATTCCTTTGTAAGGGTCATAGGTGAGTTCAGAATATTTTTTTACGACTCGTTCTTTCCTTTCCAAAGGGTAGGAAGGTTTTTCTTTGATGAGTGATTCGGGGGAGGAAAGAGAAATCTTTTCGTTTCCATTAGGAATCCTCAGCAATTCTCTTTCATAGAGATTTTCACTTGTGGTACGACCATTTAACTTGGCTAAGGTTTCAGCTGAAACTTTGAATTTTCGAGCGATCCCAAACCAGGAATCCCCTTTGACCACACGGTAATTGGAAGCCTGCTCTGGTTTTGGACTTTGTTTGGCGGAAATTGGGAATAAAAGAAAGAACCCTAAAAAAATTAGAAAGTATCGAAGTTTTCGCATCCGCTGTCCCTTCTAAATGTATCGACAGCTAAAAGAGAGAGGGCAATAAAAAAGGCGGGGAGTGCCCGCCTTTTCCAAAATCAAACCAAAGGGAGAAGGGTTTATTCTTCTTCTTTGTTGTTGACCTTGTATTTTTTCATAAGCTCGTCCGCTACGTTTCTTGGAACTGGAGCATACTTGGAAAATTCCATAGCAAACTCTGCTTTTCCTTGGGTAGAGGAACGAAGCACTGTGGAGTAACCAAACATGTCTGCAAGAGGCACTTCCGCTTCGATTTTAGCATAGCCGTTTTCTTCGGTTGTGTTTAAGATCATACCACGTCTTTGGTTTACCGAAGCAAGGATAGCTCCTTGGAATTCAGTTGGGCCTTCTACTTCCACTCTCATGATTGGCTCGAGAATGATAGGAGCTGCTTTTCCAAATCCTTGGCGGAACCCGTAACGAGCACCAATTTGGAATGCCATATCTGATGAATCCACATCATGGTAAGCACCGTCATTGATCACACAACGAACTCCGATGATAGGGAATCCAATGAGGGATCCTCTTTCTAAACAAGAACGGAAACCTTTATCACAAGAGCCGATGTATTCACGAGGGATGGAACCACCCACGATTTTATCTACGAATTCGTAGTCTTTTCCTTCTTCTTGTGGGATTGGTTCGATGTAACCAGCCACACGAGAGAACTGACCTTGACCACCCGTTTGTTTTTTGTGAGTGTAATCAAATTCTGCAGACTTAGTGATGGTTTCACGGTAAGCAACCTGTGGTGCACCTGTGACTAGATCCACTCCGTATTCACGTTTCATACGTTCGATATAAACTTCGAGGTGGAGTTCTCCCATCCCTTTGATGATGGTTTGTCCAGACTCTTTATCAATTTCTGTTTGGAAGGTAGGATCTTCCTTCGTGAATCGGTTCAGAGCTTTCGCAAGGTTTGGAAGTTGTTTTGATTCTTTACATTCAATAGTAAGAGAGATCACCGGGTTTGGAACAAACATGGACTCCATAGTCACTTTTGCTTTTCCATCTGTGAAAGTATCCCCAGAGGCACAATCAATACCAAATAGAGCTACGATATCTCCTGCTTCTGCTTTAGAAATATCTTCCATATCGTTAGAGTGCATACGGACAAGACGACCAATATTGTGGCGTTTGTTGTTAGATGAGTTATAGATCGTCATCCCTTTTTCGAGTCTACCTTGGTAAACGCGAACATAAGTTAACTGACCGTAACGACCGTCTTCTAGTTTGAATGCAAGACAAACCAATGGTTTTTCTGGATCTGATTCTAAGTTGAATTCGTTTTCTTCGTTTCCGATTTCTTTTGCTTTGTTCTCTACATCGTAAGGAGATGCAAGATAATCCGCAACTCCATCAAGAAGTCTTTGAACTCCTTTGTTTTTAAAGGCAGAACCCATAAATACAGGAACAAATTTAAGTGCAAGAACCCCACGACGAATCGCTTCTCTGATTCGTGCTTCTGTTGGTGCACCTTCTAACATCTCTTCTGTGAGTTCATCACTGAAAAGAGAAACTGCATCAAGAAGAGCCTCGCGTTTTTCGTTTGCTTGGTCTTTTAACTCGTCAGGGATATCAGTGATTTTGATATCTTGTCCGTTTGGACCTTCGAAATAATACGCTTTCATCTCGACTAAGTCGACAATCCCTTTCAGGTCGTTTTCGAGTCCGATTGGAAGTTGTACAGCGTGTGCATTGAGATGGAGTTTTTCACGAAGTTGTTCGATCACACGCCATGGGTTTGCACCAGTTCTATCAAGTTTGTTGATAAAAGCAACACGCGGAACGCTATAACGTTTCATCTGACGGTCAACCGTAATGGACTGAGACTGAACGCCTGCAACCCCACAAAGAACCATAATCGCAGAGTCAAGTACACGAAGGGAACGTTCTACTTCGATGGTAAAGTCAACGTGGCCCGGAGTGTCGATGATGTTGATGGTAATGTCTTTCCAAGTGGCGTAGGTTGCCGCTGATTGGATTGTGATCCCTCTTTCTCTTTCGAGATCCATACTGTCCATAGTCGCACCCACACCGTCTTTACCACGTACTTCGTGGATGGCGTGGATTTTGTTCGTATAAAATAAAATACGTTCAGTAAGGGTTGTTTTACCCGAGTCAATGTGCGCGGAAATTCCGATGTTACGGATTCTTTCCAATTTAGGGTCGCGTTTGGTTTCTGTCGCAGAGGTCATATTTTCCTCAAAAATAAGGTTAAAGTTGAATTGATTCTACCAAAATCTGAAATGGACTGCGTTTGTAAAGTACTTGGGATTTTTGGTCAAAGGGAAAATCCTGGAGAAATTAGAGATTCTGGGTATATGCCACTAGCGCACTTCAATCGATTTTTTCGAACACTGTCTTTTGCCCGAGTGGTTTGTTTGGGGTTTTTTGCCGCCATCCTCCTTGGTTCCTTTGCCCTTTATATTTCCGAACTTGGGGAACTTTCCTACGTAGACAGTTTTTATCTTTCGGCATCTTCCATTTGTGTGACGGGACTTTCTCCCGTCCCACTTTCCGGATTAGAACATTCTACCCATTGGATCATGCTCTTTCTCATCCAATTGGGAGGACTTGGGATCATTAGTTTTACCGTGATTGTTGGGTTTCTCATCACCCAAGGAATTTCTAGAAATGCCCGTTTCAATGCCTTTGTGGGAGCGGCTATCGATACCCAAGCCGAAACGGAATCCCTTGCCACAAATGAAGTCAATCGGATGTTACTCTCCATCATCAATATTTCTTTTTCCTTAGAAATTTTAGGAGCCATTGGACTATATCTGCATATGCCAGATGGGGTGGAAGGGGGAAACACTCGTTGGTTTTTCTCTTTGTTCACTGCTATTTCTTCCTTCAATAACGCTGGTTTTTCGATTACAGATGATCTCAGTGCTTTGCGCCTGGATCCATTTTCATTGTACATTGTTTCAGGCCTTGTGATTTTTGGAGGGATTGGATTTCCAGTGATCATTCTTTTGGAAAAATTCCTTCTCACTGTGTTTGTGCGGATTGTATATCGTATTGAAGTGATGGCAGAAACTCTGATGATGGAGAAGGCGTTAAAAACAGGAAATGTTCCTAGGTTTTTGTTACTTCCGGCTCAGTTCTCTGCATTTTTAGAAAACAGGATTGAAGACTATAACAAACATTTACGGGGCGAAACCACAAGAATCCAATCCAAACTTTTGGTGTATGGATCTTTCACTTTACTTTTGTTTGGTTTTGTTGGAATTTATTTTTTAGAAAAATCAAACCCACATACCTTCCATGGATTAGCGCTTGTGGATAAAATCTCCAATGCATTTTTTATGTCTGTCTGTTCCCGTACGGCTGGATTTTCGACAATGGATCTTGGTCATTTAAATGACGCCACAGTCATCATCATTACAGTTCTTATGTTTATTGGTGGTGGCCCCCAAGGAACCGCCGGTGGTATTAAAATTACCACCTTTGTTCTGTTACTTGCCTATTTAAAAAATGTAATCCAACCTTCCAAACCGGTGATGTTGTTTGGGGAGACAGTTTCCAAAAACTCTGTGGCAGTTGCCATTCGTGTTTACTTTCTTGCCACCATTGCTTTGGCATTTGTCTTTATTTTTCTTGGAATTTTGGATCAAAACCAACACTCACTCCATGTCATTTTTTTCGAACTCATCTCTTCTTTTTCCACTGTTGGTTTTAGTTTGAACTTAACATCCCAACTCGGTGACATCGAAAAGTTATTTTATGCAGCCGTCATGTATGTGGGTCGAGTGGGCATTTTTACTGTCCTCATTGCCGCCACCGGACACTCCGGAGTTCCAAAAATGGGAACAGTTGATGACGGTGTGAAAATCCAAGTCGGTTAGAATGGACATAAAAATCAGTTTTAGTATTTTGAGGATGGGCAAGACTTGGTATTTGTGAAATTAAGTATTCGAGATCTCTTGTTTTCGCCTTGGAAGGCTCCTATTTTGGGACCCCAGGAACAAACGTTTGAGAAACAAAAGGAATCACAGAAGGAAGTTTTGGCCAAACTAGAGTCTCGTTTGGAATCGGTTGAGTTTCTTTTGACTAATGAAAAATTAGAAGATGCAAAACTTCTGTTTCAGGTTTTGGCTTTCGATTTAGTAAACTTTCAATTACAAAGAACCAACCAAAAGGAAATCCCGATCGGCGGAAACCTAAGTAGTTTTGTTCTCCCTGAAACCGATAGAAAACTAAAACCGTTTGGATTCATCAAATCTTTGGACCAAGTCAATCGTTTTAATGAAAAGGAGATGGATGAGGTTTTGTCCTCAGCCGTTGATACCTATGAATACCTTTTGTATGAATCTAAAAAGGAATTTAAAACACGATACCAAACTGTTTTGGATCAGTTTCGATTCATCAAACAGATTCGATTTTTTTTAATGAGTGTTGTTCTTTCTTTTTCTATTTTTGGATTGGTTTACTACCAATACAAATACCCCCAGATGAAAGACCAATCCATCAAGTTGTATAGTTTCATCGGTAAAGATAAACCAGAAACTTCTGAGTCATTGATGGTATCGCAACCTGTTTTGAAAAAAGACATTGGAAATTGGGTAGATTATGAATGGACCTTACCTGATTCAATGTCTATGTTTGGTGGCCTTCGCATTGATCCTCTGGAACAAAGAGGGATTAGGTTTTCTCTCGACCAATTTTCAATTTTGGATTCGAAAGGCAAAGAACTGTATCATAAAAAGTTTGTGGTAAGTGAAAGTTTGTTACCAGAAGATTACCAAGATTTTTTACAGATCTCTGATATCAAAACTGCTGGAAAACAAATGCCAGGTGAACTAGTGGAGATGATCACCACCGGAAGGGATCCGCAAATTCATTTGGTCTTTCCAATCCTTTCGGATGTAAAAACTATCAAATTAAAAATGAAATACATTGAAGCCCATAAAGTGAAGAAAAAATGATCTACCTATACCTCAAATTGATGCGTGTCCCTCAGTGGGTAAAAAATATTATCCTATTTGCCGGATTGATTTTTTCTAAAAAAATCTTTGAACTCCCTTCATTCACAAAGGTTTGTTTGGCCTTTTTTTGTTTTTCCCTCGTAGCAAGTTGCCAATATGTCTTTAACGATTTTTTAGATCAAAAAGAAGATGCTACTCATCCAGAGAAAAAACATAGACCACTTGCTAGTGGAGAATTGGACTCAGGAATAGCATTAGCAATCACTGGAGTCATTTTACCAGTAGCCCTCATCGGTGCTTATAAACTTTCTCCTGTTTTCTTTTATCTCACAATCTTCTATTTAATCTTTAATATGTTATATAGTAAGGTTTTGAAACACATTGTGATTTTGGATGTGATGAGTATCTCCATCGGATTTGTGTTACGTGCCATTGCGGGTGCGGTTGTCATTGGAGTCGAGTTTTCTCATTGGTTGTTACTTTGTACATTTATGTTAGCACTCTTCTGGGGTTTTTCCAAACGTAGGGGCGAGATCAATATCCTAAAAACTGACGCAGGGAAACATAGAAAAATTTTGGAAGAGTATTCCATTGAGTTTCTGGATTTGATGATGGCTGTGGTTGCCACCTTAACTCTTGTGAGTTATGTGATGTATTCGGTAAGTCCCGAAACTGCCAAAAGTTTAGGAACACCTTATATGGTGTATACAGTTCCTATTGTTGTGTATGCAATCTTCCGTTCCCTCTATATCATTTATATAAAGAACATGGGTCATAACCCAACCAAAGCCATCCTCACAGATGTCAGTGTTCTTGTTTCTGGGTTTATTTGGTTACTCCTCATCTTATTTTTAATGTTTGGGAACATATCGGGCCAAACCCCAGTCTTACAATAGAGACTATGAAAATTTGGAAGCAGTTGCCGTATGGATGGAAGGTGGTCTCCGCCTTTGTTTTCTTTTTTTCGACCACCCTTTGTTTTGCGTACTTTAAGGGAAGGGACACCCATCCCGGTGTGCCCATCGAAATACTTGCCACCACTCCCACAGAAGCCAATTCGTGGAAGGGGCATCCCAAGGTAGTGTATTTTTGGGCGACTTGGTGCACCATCTGCAAAGCCTACGCCCCCCTTTTAGAAGCCAATTTGAAGTTTTTACCAAAATCCACAATCTTCCTCTCTGTTCTAGAAGCAGAAGATTCCGAAGAAACCAAAGACATCATGACAAAACTTACTCCTGATGCAAAACATCCCATTTATGCTGCCGACTACAGAATGTTAAAGGAATGGAGGATTTCTGCCTATCCTACGACTGTTTTTTTGAATGAAGAAGGGCAGGTTGTGTTTTCAGATACAGGAATCTTAAGCCCAATTGGATTTTGGCTCCGTTCTTTTCTTTTGCGCTTTTTCTAATTTGTCGATGATATAACATGGACTCTTCCTTCAAACCCAAACCGCTTTTGAATAAGTCGGAACTCCGACAAATCAAACGCAGTAAAACTAGGGTAGAAGGAAAAAAGGTCATCACTGATGACGTAAAAAAACTCAAATCACTCAAGGTCACACCTGAGCTCAGTTTCCAAGAATCACTCGATTACTACAAAGAACCCATATGGATCGAATACTACATTCCAAAAGAATCTAGATTTGCTTTCGAAACCAAATACCTATTCATCCTTCTTGTGGATCCAAAAATCACAGATGACCCTTGTGATGCAGAAAGAAAACGGGCCGCCGCCAATCGCGAAATTGTGGATGTATTTGCTTATATGGAATCTCATCCGGAAGCCATAAGGCTCATCGAAGATTCTTATCACTCTACGATTTCTATGCATGAAACAGTACACCATATCTTTAAGGCCTATAAAGAAACGGGAGCTACGGAAGATTTAAAAACTGCCTGCTATTTAACAGAAGCACTTTTGAAATATGAACCCACCATCGCCGGTCTTACCTATTTCAGAGACTATGTAATTTATAATTTAAATTTTTTCATTCGCACTCTGAATCGATTGAAGATAGAATTTGCTTTGGAAGATGCCACAGTTTCTCTACTCATCAAACGTAGGAATGAACTTTGGGAATTGGAAAATCGTGAAGAAGATGAAGACTTCGATTTACTTGCTGCTCTTTTTTTTGAACAAGCTTTCCCTAATCGTGGTGCGGGTGAACTCTCCAGTGACGATATGTTACTTTTTGAATGAAGAGTTTTAAACTTCTTTATAAAAACCAATGAAACAAATCTAAAAGATTCTCTACTTCTGGGGATGAAACTTTATTTTTGATGATGTTAGTTTCTGTGAGTTGCATGGTAATCGGAATTTTTTTTTCTTGGAATGTAAAACTTAATCTCGATACTGATTTTGTTGTTTCTTTCCAATTGGTTTGGATTTTGGATTCTTCAGCCAAAGGAAAACTATGGATCAGGACATTCCAAAAATCAGATTTGGAAACCAAAACTTCTGAAATATTTCCGATTCCTGTTTTTAGATCTCTGTAAAGATGTTCCTTCATAAAGTCTTTGATCCCGATGGATAAAAACTGTTTTTCTCTTTTGAGTTTAGTAAGACCTGGAACTGTGATGTGTGGATCAATCACATCCCAATCCAAAATTAGAAAATGGCAAGGCCCTGTTTGGATCCTTTTGAGAAGAAATTCTAGATTTCCTTCTGCATAAACCGTTTGGCCCAAGGTTTTTAAAAATACTGACAGATGTTTGTCTAGATTTTGGTCTTTGGTGTAAATGACCCAAGTCAATTTTGACATAGGTAAGGTTTTACATGGTAAAGTATGGATTTCTGTGAAGGGTTTTTCCCATAACAAAGAAACTCCGTTGTTTTTATAATTTTCCTTTTCTTCTTTTGTAAAACTACCACATAATATTGGTTCGATGCTCCAATCCAATAATTCTTTTGCAATTTCGGGACTTGGTTTTGAAAAAAGGCGAATGGAGTCTGGATGGTCTTTCCAAGTTTTCTGTGTACATTCTTTTATGACGAACCCTTGTACTTGTAACCATGTTACGATCAGGTTTTTTTCTGCGTCGGGAAGTTGTGTCAAAACAGCACCGAATAGAGTGTCCATTACGATTGTATTTTAGTTGACCCCCTAGGCTTGAAAGTCATTTTAAAAAGCATCTCCGATGAAGCTCCTTAAGCGATACGCAAACCGAAGACTTTATGATCCAGAAACTAGCTCCACCATCACACTAGAAGATGTGGCGAAGATGATCATCGGAGGAGAAGAAATCAAAGTCCAAGACAATATGACAGGAGAGGACATCACTCCTAAAATTTTGGGACAAACCTTTCTGAAGGTGAGTCTCGGACAAAGGAATGAAGACTTTTCTAACTTTATGTTGACCTCTCTCATTCGGGAAACGGGACGAGATGTTTCTGGTCTCTTTGAGCGTTTGATCCTTGGGGGAATTGGAGCCAACTACCTCACTTCGGAACGTCTGGAAAAAATTGTTAATTCCATGGTGGAACTTGGCGAACTCAAAGAAGCAGACTTTAGCCACTACCGCGAAGATCTTTTGCGAAAAATGGCCTCTCGGGCCAGCGAAAAGAAGGAACAAATCCAAAGGGATTTGGAAAAATTCAGCCAATCTATTTTGGAAGAAGACAAAGCTACCCTTGGCGATCTTTCCGAAAAATTAAAGGAAGTCGCAGAAAAATTGAAGGAAAATTAACGAAAAACGAAAAGAATTTCCGTCCCTACTTAGAGGCGGTTTAGAATGATTCGAAAGGTTTTTTTGTTACTTTGTTTTCTCTTTGTATCTGTCAGTTTATTGGCAGAAACAGACGAACGTTTTTTTGAAATCCAACGTGCCAGACTTTCTTCTTCCGATGTATTTGAAATTCGTGATGCCATTGACAAACTTACCTTTGTTAAATCAGGCCAAGGAATTCGAGATATTATTTCTGCGATGGAAGGTTCTCCCCATTTTCCTTCAAGCCCTGGAAACGCTCCTGCTGTCAAATTTTATGCAGCACAAGCACTCGGTAAAAAAGGGGACAAAATCGCTATATCGTATTTAATCAAAACTTACCAAAAAGAATCTGCAAATATTCCTGAACATATCCCACCGAAACGTAGAACTTTAAAAGATGGTGTTGCCGATGGTCAATCTCCCTCCAGTCCATATTTTTACGAGGATGGTGATATTCCCATCACCTTGGCCTGTGGTGAAATTTTACGGGCTTTGGGTTCTTTGCCTCTGACGCCTGAGTCAGAATCGACAATCAAATCTGCTCTCACGAGTCCTAATTTTTATCTTCGCAGTTCAGCAGCCGATGCAATGTATTTTTCTGGCAAAAAAGAATCATTGTCTGTCTTGCAAGATGCATTGGGAAAAGAATCCATCCCATATGCCAAAATTTCGATTCTCTCTGCCGTGGTAGGATTGGAACGATTACCAAACCAAAATTATAAATCCGTTTTAGAATCTCTGACAGACAAAGATCCGGAAGTCCGAGCAAAGGCATCAGATGCACTGAAGCGCTTGGATTTTCGAACCTCAGCACCTTACTTAGAAAAGGTGATCCAAACCGAGAATCACTCAAAGGTTTTAAAACAAATGAAATCTGATTACCAATTTCTCGTTTCCTTTCGTACTCCTTAAGTTTTCTATTTTTCATTGTGGACAAATCCGCTTTTTCTCCTAAAATGTGACAGAGCGGAGAAATTATGAAGTTAAATAGCATTCTAGAAGCCATCGGAAATACACCTCACGTAAGATTGTCACGACTTTTTGGAACGGACCATGAAGTTTATATGAAACTCGAAAGACAAAATCCTGGTGGATCGATCAAAGATCGAATTGCTCTCGCTATGATCGAAGAAGCCGAGAAATCCGGAAAATTAAAAAAAGATTCTTTTATTGTGGAACCTACCTCTGGAAACACTGGTATCGGTCTTGCTATGGTAGCAGCTGTTAAAGGTTATGCGATCACTCTCGTAATGCCAGAACATATGTCTGTGGAACGAAGAAGAATTATGGCAGCTTATGGTGCAAAGTTTGAACTAACACCTCGGGAAAAAGGGATGCCTGGTGCGATTGCAAAGGCACAGGAAATTGTGGCTGCCAATCCAAATGCTTGGATGCCACAACAGTTTGAAAACGAAGCCAATATCCAAGTTCACAGAGAAAAAACAGCAGAAGAAATTGCAAAGGATTTCCCAGATGGTTTGGATTATATCATTACCGGTGTGGGTACTGGTGGTCATATCACTGGTTGTGCTGAAAATTTAAAAAAGAGATTTCCTAAACTCAAAGTATTTGCTGTGGAACCAGAAGGTTCTCCTGTTCTCAGTGGTGGTAAACCTGGTCCACACCCTCTGCAAGGGATTGGTGCTGGATTCATTCCTAAAAACTGTAAAACAGAACTTTTGGATGGAATCATTACAGTTGGTAAAGATGAAGCCTTTACGATGGCTGTTCTTGCTGCCAAAAAAGAAGGAATTTTTATTGGAACCTCTTCTGGTGCAAGCCTTGCGGCAGTTTCCAAAAAATTAAAAGAAATTCCTGCAGGTTCAAAAGTTCTTACTTTCTGTTATGATACAGGAGAAAGATACTTATCTGTTGAAGGATTGTTTGTTTAATAGGTTCTAACTATCACCAAACTTTTAATAGTCGAATCGCCGACAAAAGCAACAACAATCGCATCCTATTTAGACAAGGATTGGGTTGTTGTTGCAACCAAAGGTCATATCAAAGACCTCCCTGCCAAATCCTATGGGATCGATTTTCAAAATTCATTTGAACCGGAATATGAATGGTTAAAAGGAAAAAAAACTATTTTTTCCGCAATCAAAACACAGGCTAAACTAGCATCTGTCATTTATATTGCCAGTGACCCAGACCGAGAAGGGGAAATCATCGCCAAACATTGTTTTGACGAATTGGTGAAACTCAAAAAACCAATGTTTCGACTTCGTTTAAAAGAGATTTCGAAAGAGGAAGTTAACCGTCAGATCAAACTAAAATCTGGTTTAGATTTTGCAGAAATTGAATCACAAATTGCGAGAAGAATTGTGGATCGCATTTTTGGATTTGAGGTATCACCTGATTTATGGAGACAATTAAAAAATTCTTCCTTATCAGCAGGACGTGTGCAATCAACCGTCTTACATTGGATCTGCGAAAGAGAAAAAGAAATTCAAAATTTTTCCAAAGAAATTTACTACCAATTAAAATTACAAGGTTCTGTTTCTGGTGAGTCTGTTATTTTAGACCACCAAACAAAAGATAAATTGGATTCTAAATCGATCCAAAAAGTCCTTACGGATATAGAAATTTTACCGGAACCAAATCGACTAAAAGAAATTCTATTGTCCGAAATCAAAAAGAAAAATATCAAACGAAATTCACCACCGGCATTCTCTACAGCAAGTTTACTCGAAACCAGTTTTCGTGTTTTAGGTTTTGATTCCAAAAAAACAATGAAAATAGCCCAAACTCTCTTTGAGGGAAAATCCATTGGTTCTGGAGAACGAATTGGACTTATCACCTATATGCGTACGGATAGTACTCGTGTGTCCGATTTGAAACGCGAATTAGGAGTGAATTACTTAAAAAAACATTTTCCTGGTTTGGTTTTGGAAGGATCCATCACGCCCAAAAAACAAAAAAAATACTCTCAAGATGCTCATGAAGCCGTAATTCCCATTCGTCCAGATTATAGTCCAGAGACAATTGGTTCTTATTTATCAAATGAAGAAAGAAGTTTGTATACCTTGATTTGGGAACGTTTTCTAACTTCTTTGATGAAGCCAGAGTTAGGTGAAGAGACTATATATGAATTTCATAAAAACAATCAAGTTTTTATTTATAAAAATGAGTTCATAACAGATTCTGGATTTAAGGCTTTTGGAAAAAGGGATCAGAAGAAAAACTCGAAGAAGTTTGATTGGAAGATAGGAGACCGTTTTTTTTATGAGTCACACTCTATTGAGGAAAAACAAACGGAACCACCCGTTCGTTACACACAAGGCAAACTAGTCCAAAAGATGGAGGATACAGGAGTGGGGCGGCCATCCACTTATGGCAGTATCATTGAAACCTTAAGAACAAGAAAATACATCGTAGAATATCATAAGTCCATTGGACCAACATCCCTTGGAATGATAGTGGATGATTATCTTTTTCTTAATTTTCAAGAGATGATTGGTGAATCATTCACCAAAGACTTGGAAAACAAGTTAGACCAAATCACCGAAGATAAATCCTCACGTATCAATCTGATCCAAAATTTTTATGATACTTTGCTTGGTTTGTTGCGTACACCGAGAAAAAAATATACGAGTACGGTAAGAAGATATCCCAAAAATAATGAAGAAACTCTTCCTGGTTCTTACGCAAAACCCAACCCAAATCGTTCCGCAAAGATAAAAGCCTCTACAACGAGAATTTCCATCTCCAAAGAGCAGACGAATGCAAAACCTTGTCCCGTTTGCAAAGAAGGTTTCATCAAAACCAAACTTGGCAAAAAAGGAAAAACTATTTATTTCTGCTCGCGTTACCCGCATTGTGACTACATCACTTATGAATCATAAACAAAAGAAAACACTCATTCTAGTGAATTTGGGTGGTCCACGGACATCTGATGAAATTGAAGTTTTTTTGACGGATTTATTCACTGATCCTTTTGTTTTCGATTTACCTTTACCTGAATTTTTGCGATTGCCACTGGCACGTTTTATTGCCAAAAAAAGAACCCCTAAAGTGAAAAGAACATATGAATCCATGGGATTTGGCGGTGGTTCTCCTTTGGTTTCGGAAACAGAAAAACAAGCCAAGGTTCTGGAAAAAATCTTAAACGAAAAAACAACAATCGATTGGACAGTCAAAGTGGCTATGACTTGTGGGTATCCTCATATTAGAGATCCAGAATTTGAAAGACCAAACTCAAATACCATCTATCTTCCATTATACCCTCAATATTCCCGTTCGACCGTACTTTCTACGCTAAGTCATTTAGAAAAAAAGTTTCATGAATGTCCAGTTGGGAGTGGGGGATATGTTCCAACGTTTGCTCGCGATTCTAAATTCCACCAAATATCAGCTAGGTTTATTTTTGATTTTTTTTCTGGAACTTTAAATGAAGCGGAATTTTTGCATTTTCCAAAAGACAAACTAACTACCGATTGGAAGAATTTGGATTTGGTTTTTTCTGCTCATGGTGTTCCTATGCGATTGATTCGGAAAGGAGATTTATATATGCAGGAAATTGAATCTTCTGTTCAAGGGATCACAGAAGAATTAAAATCTTATGGTTTCAAAGGGAGATCACATATTTCTTATCAAAGTAAGGTAGGACCTGCAGAATGGACCACCCCAAGTTCTTTAAGTATGATTGAGTCTCTTGCGAAAGAAGGAAAGTTTATCGCTGTGTTTCCGATTAGTTTTGTCAGTGATCATTTAGAAACCCTGGAAGAGATTGGAGAACAGTTTAAAGATCTTGCTTTGGATTCAGGGGCAAAATCTTTTATTCGTATTCCTGCATTTGGTACGTATCGGCCATTTATGGAATACCTTGCAGAAAAAGTATTGTTAGCCGATGGTTCGGTCAATGAATGTTTATGTAAAAAAATGGGAGGAGAGTCACTCACTACCTGTCGATTCAAATAGTGATCTAAGTCCTATCCCTTTTCTATAGTTTCCGAAAAAACGAATGTCGATTCCTTTCGAAATCCAATCGGATTCCAGAACATCTATAAATCGGTTAAATTCATATAGTTTTCTATCATAGGCGGGGAATACAGCGTTCCATGAAGTAATATAAACTGCTTTTGGTGAATCAGCTTTATTTGTGATATGTTCTCGGTCTTTTTCGAGAATGGATTCCCAAGTTTCATTTTCTAATTGTTTGGCCGATTCCGGATAGATCCATGTTTCTGAGTGGAGTCCATGTTTTGCTCGACCAGGAAAAATGTCAGAATTAGATAATACACCGAGTGCACGGATTCCTTCGTTTTTTGCAAATAAAACCCCAAAACAAGATTTCTTTGTTAGGTGGGATGTGCCAAACCTAGTAATGGTTGTAATGGAAAGTAAGTTTGGTTGTTCGTTTTCTTGGATTCGATTTCCCAGTACGGAGATTAAACTTTTTAAGGAAATACAAAATCGAATTTTACCTTTCCATTTTAAAACTTCATCCAAAGTCGGCATTTGGTAATTGGTTTTGATTTCGATTTTAGGTTCTAAGTATCGAACCAAATGGGAAACGAGATCTCCCATCCCTTGGGGAAAGGATACAGTTCCGAGAGATTTCCCTTTTTTCTTTTTGATTTCCTGTAAGATCGTATTTTTCCCCGAACCATCCCAACTGGAAAAAATTGATTCTGCTTGCAATGCATCCAGTCTTGTTCCGTAAACTCCTCCAATTGCTGGTTCAATGATGTTTTTTGTCACTGAAATTCCGAACATTTGACTGGCCCATGATTCGAAGTTTTGCGTATCGTTAAACTTTATCTTTTTGAATCCGATTGTATAAACTAGTTTAAGTCCTGCTAAAATTGAAATAGGTAACCTGGAAAGTTTTCCCCTTACCCAGAAGTATCTTCTTTTTGCAGCTTTGTTCGGGAAAAGTGGAGTAAGACCAATGTCATCTAACATGAGTTTGATTTGGTCTGTGAATAAAACCCCATTGGCAGCAAGTTCAACTAAACCTTCTTCTACCGTTTTTGTTCCGATCACTCCGCCTAATTTTTCGGACTGTTCATATAAGGTTACAGAGTCGCCACGTTTTGTATGATGGTAAGCAAGGAATAGTCCAGTAATTCCTCCACCTATGATATGAATTTTTTCATTCATATTGCTTTTGAGAACACAGGTTTTGTCGGTTGGCTCAGTTGCAATTTTTCATCAAAAGCCATAGCAACAATTCTTAAAAATGGTTTGCCTTTCTCGGTCACTGTAAGTGTTTCTCCTTGCCAATGAACCAAATGGTCTGATTCCATTTCTTGTAAAAAGTGAAACACGTGGGATTTTATTTCATTCGGAACTTTCACTTGCCATGAGGTCATTAAATCTAGAATTAACTGTTTCCTGGTTTGATCCGATTGGGTTAATTTATGTCCACGAAGGATGGGGATGATTCCATCTAAAATAGATTTGCGATACTTCATTTCTAGTTTCTGGTTTTGGAAAAAAAGATTTGGAGTTTCAGAAATTGAAGATGAACCTAATCCTAACATAACATCTGTTTTTGAATCACTATAACCCATAAAATTTCTATGGAGTTTGTTTGCATTGAATGCTTTCCACAATTTATCATGAGGTAATGCAAAGTGATCCATTCCGATTTCTCTGTAACCTTCTTTTTCTAATAACGATCTTCCCATTTCATAAAGATCACGTTTTAAAGTGGGTTCCGGAAGATCTTTTTCTGTGAATAATCTTTGTGAGGCTTTTATCCAAGGAACATGGGCATAGGAATAAAAGGCGATTCTGTCGGGTTTTAGTTCCAAAGTTTTTTCTATCGAATATTGCATGGAACTCAGAGTTTGTTTTGGTAACCCATAAATTAGGTCAAAGTTGATAGAATCAAATCCAAGGGCTCTAGCTTCTAGAGTGATGTTCTCTGTGAGTTCAAAGGGTTGGATTCTGTTAACTAATCTTTGGACTTCTGGATCAAAATCCTGAACACCCAAACTAATTCTTCGGAATCCCAACTTTTGCAAAAGTTTGAGTTGGGAAATCCTTGTTCTCCTTGGATCTACTTCAATGGAATATTGTGGATCTTCTGCTGGATTTAATTTAGTTAATATAAATTCGATTGTAGATTGTAAGTTGTAATCGGAAAGATAAGTGGGACTTCCTCCACCTAAATGAAGTTCGCTTAGGTTCTTTCCGTTTAAACTTGAAACTCTATATGTATAAAGTTGTAATTCATTTTTTAGCGCAGTGACATAGGGTTCTTCCACCGTATGATTTTTTGTGATTGAAGTATTACATCCGCAAAAAGTGCATAATGTTTCGCAAAACGGAATGTGGAGGTAAATTGCCAATTTTGAATCTTTGGGAGATAAATATGTATCCAATGATTGAATGCATTCATCTAGAGTTGGAGAATCCGTCCAATAAGGAACTGTCGGATAACTCGTGTATCTTGGTGCAGGTGTATCATATTTTTCGAGTAGGTGTTTCATTCGCTAAATACCTTTCTTGTTTCGTCAATGAGGAGATGAATCGAAGTTTCTGGCGTAAATTGTAAAACTCCATGGCCAAGGCCTGCCACCCATCCTTTTCTTTCTTCTGAATCTAGGTCTTTGATGGGTAGAAGATACTCTCTAATTTTTTGTTTGAGGGTGGTAGGATCGGCAAAAAGAAGTTCTTGGTCAAAGTTCCCTTGGATAAATCCTTTGCCGCCAAAAGTTTTTAAAGTGTCTTGGATAGAAAAACGATGATCCACACCAAAACCTGCTAAGTTATTGATTTCATGAATTTGTTTTGCATGTTCTTCTGTAGAATTTTTTGCATAATAACCAATTTGTTTTGGAAACATTTTTGCAAACTCAGAAATCGGTTCTGTAACGTAACGATTGAAGTTATAAGGATCTAACATTCCAGCAGCAGTATCAAAAATCATTACAACTTCGGCTCCGCCTTGCAATTGTAATTCGATATTTTGTTTCAAGAGAGGAAGAAGTGTAGCATAAAATTTATCTACAAAGTTTTGGTTTGTTTTGATAAAAGATAGGTTCCCATCATGTTTGCCTATACTTGCATATGTCATTAGAGTGAAGGGTCCACCTACAAATCCAATGAGAGATACGTCTTTTGGTAAAACTTCTCTTGTTCGAATGACTGCTTCTTTTTGAAATTTTAATCCTTCGATTGCCTCTTCTGGAGATTTTAAACGTTTTAAATCATTTTCCGAAGTGAGAGAAAACGAAAGTTTAGGGCCTGGGTCATACGTTAAACCCATACCGAGTGCTTCTAGAGGAAAAAGAAGATCAGAAAAAAGAATACTAACATCAAAACCAAATTCTTTAACAGGACCAAGCGCTACCTCTGCAGCGAGTTCAGGTTGTTTGCATAAATCCATAAAACTATAAGTTTCTTTGAGTTTACGATAATGAGAGTGGTATCTACCTGCCTGGCGCATAAACCATATCGGTGGGACTGCTTGAGGAATTAAGTTTAAAGCATTTTCAAATTTTTCATTTCTGAATGAAGTAGTAATCATTTTTTTTCCTGTAGCGCCTGTTTGGTTTTATTTAACGTTTCTTCTATTACTTCGTCACTGTGGACAGTAGACAAAAATCCAACTTCATATCCGCTTGGCGCGAGATACACACCAGCATTTAGAAGTTTATGAAAAAAAACTGCGAACTTTGTTTTATGGTCGCTTGGGATGTTGGATATGGTTCGAACAGGATCTTTAGTTTTTCCTTTTAACCAGAATAGGCTTCCAAATGTAACAGCTTCCCAGTCTTTTTCCCCTGACTCTTCTAATAATTTTAAGATTCCAGAAGTGAGTTTTTTTGTTTTTGATTCTAATTCAGGGTAAGGATTTTCATTCCAGGCTTTTGTTAAAGTTTTAAGACCAGCCCGCATACCAATAGGATTTGCCGATAAGGTTCCTGCTTGGTAAACAGGTCCACTGGGTGCGACTAAGTCCATAAGATCTTTTTTACCTGCATATGCGCCGACAGGAAAACCACCACCGATGATTTTACCGTAACAAACTAAGTCAGGAACAATTCCTGTAAGACCTGCCATACCTTGAAATGATACTCGAAAGCCTGAGATCACTTCATCAAACAAAAGTAAGGTTCCATATTTACTGGTAAGTTCTCTGCATTTTTTTAAGAATTCTGTACGTTGTGGAAGAAGTCCATAGTTTGCAGGAATCGGTTCAATGGCGAGGCAGGCAATGTCTTTTCCTTGTTCTTGAAACAGTTTTTCTAACGCATTTTCGTCATCTAACGGTAGTACAAGGGTGTTTTGAATGATTTCAGGACCAATCCCTTTGCTATCACTGGAACCTAGGCCGGCA
This sequence comes from Leptospira bourretii, assembly GCF_004770145.1. Classification (NCBI taxonomy): domain Bacteria; kingdom Pseudomonadati; phylum Spirochaetota; class Leptospiria; order Leptospirales; family Leptospiraceae; genus Leptospira; species Leptospira bourretii. Next base: position 90,770 of record NZ_RQFW01000010.1, read on the forward strand.
AGACCGGAACCTGCCTTTACAAGTAATTGGTCGAGGTGTCCATGATAACATCCGTCAAATTTTAAAATTTTACTTCTACCAGTGGCTGCCCTTGCCACTCGGAGAGCACTCATCACCGCTTCCGTTCCTGAGTTGACGAAACGAATTTTTTCTGCCCAAGGAATACGGCTTGTGATGAACTCAGCTAGTTCTAAGGAATAAGGTTCGCAGGCACCAAATGACCATGCTTTTTTTACTGTATCTTCCACCACTTCTTGGATTTCTGGATGTCTATGTCCGAAGAGTAGTGGACCAAAACTCAAACAATAGTCTATGTATTGTTTTCCTTCGACTGACTTTAAATAGGCGCCATTTGCTTCAGTGAAAAAAATAGGTGTACCACCAACAGAGGCAAAGGAACGAACAGGACTATGTACGCCACCGGGAACAACATTTTTGGAACGAAGAAAGAGTTCTTCTGAATTCATGAATACAACCTTTGTGCAATTCTTGCACCATATGTAATTAAATAAGAAGACCCGGCTCTTCTAAAGACATCCCAAGTTTCTTTTAATCCATCTTCAAAATTTAAAAATCCTTCGTTGGCTAAATATACTAAACTTGCATATTCGCCACTGACTTGATAAGCACCTGTAGGAAGACCTGTTTTTTCTTTGATTGGTCCAATGAGATCAATGGCTGTCATTCCTGGTTTCACCATAAGTAAATCCGCACCTTCTTCTTTATCGCGAATGGATGTGTGGATCGCAGTATCACGATCACGAACGTCCAGTTGGTATCCGCTTCGATCTCCAAATTGTGGAGAAGAATCGGCTGCTCCACGGAATGGTCCGTAAAAGTTACTTTTGAATTTTGTGGAGTAACTCATGATCGGTACCATCGTATGTCCATTTGCATCCAAAATCCTTCTATGTGATCCCACTCTACCATCCATCATATCACTCGGTGCAATTCCATCTGCTCCTGCATCAGCATAAATCAATGCAAGATCGGATAACCGTTTTAAAGTTAAATCGAGATCGATAGTTCCTGATTTGTGGAAGTGGCAACAATGCCCCGTGGTTGTCACAGAACAGATACAAGTGTCCAACCAGAGAAACATATTTGGAAAAGTTTTTTTAATGAGACTGATGTTGGAATGATAGAAGTCTTTTGGAAAACTGGTGTCTGATTTATCTTTTGGCACCATAAATAATAAAAACTGAGATACTCCTGTTTTTAAATCGGATTCGATTTGTGTTAAGATGGATTGGTTTGTATCACGATAAACACCTGGTAATCCTTTGATCGGTTCCTTTTCGAATAGACCTTCCGCAAGGAAAAGAGGTTGGATCATTTTGTTTACATTTAATGACCCCGTTTCACCTAAGTTTCTTAAGTACTGGCTGGAACGTAATCGAAGTGTTTGTTTTTTCATGGTTTTATATACCTTTCTACCCAAGAATCAAATGATAAAGATACAAAAACTCTAGTCGATGCTGCGGTTTCACCTATTGTCTGTTTGATTTTTTTGAACGTTGATCCTGGACCTACAAAATGAATGACATTTAATAATTCTGGGAATCTTTTTGTAATGATATCAAATTCCGAACCACTCCGCCAGTAAGCTGCTTTGATTTTGGAAATATCAAAAGGAACAGGAATTTCCGGTGCTGAAACAAAGTAGGTAGGGACAACCGGATAAATGCTATTATGTTTGTCCGAGTCAACATGAGTCAGTTTTACAAATTTCGGACTTCTTCCTAAAAGAAGTTCAATGTTTGGTGGCTCGCTTTCACCTAATCCATCACAGGTCCCGTTTACCCAAAATCCTCTAAGAGCTAAGTCTTTCCAAGTTGAAAGACCAGCAGACCAAAGGATTTGATTTGTTGGGTTGACTGACAAATCCAGTGGAAATGCATAACCTCTGGATACAAAAACATCTACATCTTTTGGTAGCGCATATGTTAGACGTTCCCTTTGTCTTGCAGCCATCTTTGCGTTCGGAGGCCAAACCTCATTTCGGTGATAACTTAGATCGGGACTATCTGACAATTCTTTTGTGAATAATGTTTTTCCATCTTCAGTTTCTCCTCTAACAAAAGTTATTTTTCCATATTCTCTCGTTAAAACAGAAACTCCAATTTTTTGATGGCAACCACCACCATACTGAGATAAAATTTTTCTTTCTTCGTTTGCAGTTAATTCGGCGTCGGCATTTGAAATTTCTCTTAGGATCGCTTCCAAATGTTTATCTTCTTTTCTAATTTCGGCACAAAGAGCTCCTTGTGCGGGGGCACTAGGGAAAATGGAAGAAGGCATCACCATAAATAGTGAAAGGTTGATTGTTTCTCTGATTAGTTGTTTTACTTCACCAAGTTCAGGGATTTGATTTTCTTCATCATTGAAACTAAGGATTCTATCTAAAGCCGCTTTTGCAACGAGGATTCCTCCATTTTCATGTTCCATATATTTTCGAAGTCTTGTTTGGATATTTCCTCTGACAGATTCGATTTTGACTTGGAATGTATTAATCGGAGTTGGGAAGTAAGATTTAACAAAATCACGGATGTGATGTTCTCTCCGCGGTGAAGAAGTAAGGATTGTGATTTCTGTTGGTGCTGAGATCCATTTGTTTCTTTTGAATAACAAAACATCCCGAACATCTTCTCTTGGTAAGATGGGAACTAAAAGAGTATCTTTACGTTCTCTTAAATCCATATCTTTCCAAGAATGAATGACGATATCTATTTTATGATTTAGTAAATCTTCTTGAAGGTCTTTTGTGAAAATTCCCTGTCCGGCAAATTGCCAAAGAGGAGTTTTGAGATCTTTATCACCTGCAGATTCTCTAAAAACAGTTTGGAATTCTTTCGTTTTGTTTTTTTGTCGGAGTGCTTTGGTTACAGATAGAATTTGAATTCGAGAAAGAAGGGAGGACCTTCCTCCTATTTTGATGATATCAGACAAGTAAATCTTCCCATCCATTCATAATATGTATTTGTTCTTCCTCCCGTTCCCTTGTGAGTTCCGTTAGAAAAAACTGTAAATCCATTTTAACTGATTGGATTTGTTCGTCCGTTTCCTGGAGATCACTTAAAATTTGTGATAGAGGAATGTAGTTTTTATAATTATGGTTTTTGATTGTTGTCTCTCTAAAATCTAAAATGAAAGAGGAACTTTCTATCATGAAATCCCAGTTAAACGGTAAAAAACTTGAAGCAATGACGATTGCTTCATCTCCCGGCTGGTAATCTTCCCAGTGATGAGTTGTAATTGGAAATTCTTTTTGTAACTCGTTTAATTTTGTTTGGTTTCGACCAATGAGTCGGACATCTTTGCCTTTTGAAATAAGATAAGGAAGAATGGAAGTCGCAAGTTTTCCAGTTCCAAGTAAGGTAACGGAATTGTGTTTTTGTAAATATGACTCAGCTATACTTCCATAGGTTTGTCTTCCAAGTCCCGTTAGGTATTTGGAACGGATTTGTTTTGTGTGTTCTAATATTTGGTCTCGTAATCGTAAGAGAGAAAGTGCAAATGTAGACTCAGTTACTTTTTCTTCCCGGAAACGATCGCGAAACTGTGCTTGGATTTCAGATTCTCCAAATAATTTTGATCGTAAGCCGGAAACAACTTCGAGTAAAAATCGGTAAGCTTCAAATCCGTGAAAAACTTCGTAACCTTTGTAAAAACGTTCGGTCTCTGCAATGGGAAATAGGCGACGATCTCCGAATGCAATATTTCTTTGGCATGTTTGCCAAACCTCTAAACCATCATCGTCTAAAGGGTTGCCTACTGGATCATTTGAATGTAATAGAATCAGGTTCGACCACATAATTTTATTCTATCAAATACAAAGTTCCAACTGTCACAAGATTGTCAGTCTCTAAAAAAATAAAATATGATATTGAAACTTAGTCTCAATTAATAAGGATTGGTTTATGAAGCACGAAGAAAATTGGAAAGAAAAACTCACTCCCTTACAATACCAAGTCACTAGGGAAAAAGGCACCGAACGCCCGTTTACTGGTGAGTATTATGAACATAAAGAACAAGGTACATATCTTTGTGTTTGTTGTGGTGAAGCATTGTTTTCTTCTAATGCAAAATATGATTCTGGTAGTGGTTGGCCTAGTTACTATGAACCGGTTCGTAAGGAAGCAGTGGCAACCGAGTCAGACCAAAGCCATGGGATGGTGAGAACCGAGATCCACTGCCAAAACTGTGGTGCGCATCTTGGACATGTTTTCCCCGATGGGCCAAAGCCAACTGGTTTGCGATACTGTGTAAACTCAGCTTCTTTAAAATTCCAAAAAGAATAAGTAGTAAATGTAGGATTGATCTGATTGATTTTTTAGGTTATGGATTTTCTTTAGAAAGTCGGTTACTTTCGAAATTGAGTTACTAAAGAAAGTCAGTTACTTTGGATACTTACTTTCTTTGGTAAGTGACTTACTCTTTTAACCAGGATACTTCGACACAACCATCAGGTTTTCTGTTGTCGGGCATAACTGCTCGGTCAAAAGCAACCGCTCCAAGGTTTACGCCGATACGGAGGGCAATTCGTTTTGCTAAATGAGAGTATTGGTTGGCCTCGCATCGATTTCCTAACCGGGATTCCAATTTGGAAATCTGCAAGAGAAGGCTTGCGTTTCCTTCTGACTCTTTCATTCCAATCGCATGTTTGAGTTGAATGGCTTTTTTTAGGTCTTCTCTGGCAGAAAGTAAGTCGTTACTTTCCATTTTGACAATCGCTCTTTCTTCCAGACTCAGGATGACGGAAGGGATGCGAGAAAGCCTCGCACTGCGGAGGATGTCTTCTGCGGATTCATCCAGGAGGGGATTTGCATGCAAACCAAAAGAAATGATGAATAGTATAGCAATTTGGTGTTTGATCATACAATTGGTGCCTCACTGACTCCCTATAAACTCTAGTGTGCATAATTTGTGCCAATTGGAATAAATACTCATAGACGATATCGAACCTGAGTTTCCAATGAAACTGACTCTGGCCGAGCGATCGCCTTTTTTCTTTCTTCCGGGAGGAAAGGGGAGGAAAGTCCGGACACTAGGGGACAATCGGACCGAGTAACACTTGGGCTTTTGGGTTCTAGAAATGGAATCCAAGGGACGGAAAGTGCAACAGAAAGTAAACCGCCTATCTTTGGTAGGTAAGGGTGAAATGGTGGGGTAAGAGCCCACCGCTCTATTTGTGAGAATAGAGGCGGGTAAACCCTCCGATGTGCAATCTCAAGTAATCAACCGCTACGAGCATGTCCCGCCAGGTTGTGGGTAGAGAGCATCAGATAAATGATCGCATAAAACAGAATCCGGCTTATGGGCCAGAGTCACCTTTTTTTAAAATGGATTGTATCACTTCTTCTTCGTTAGGTGGATAAAAAACACAAACTAAACTTCTGATTTTCAAAATGGTTTCTGCGAGAGTTGTTCTTGTTTCTGTTTGGTTCCAATTTTCAAAACCGATGAGAATCCCACAGGTTTCTTCCATTCCAACAAATTCCTTTGCAGAATAGTGACGCATACCATTTTCATTTAGAAATTGTTTTAATCCGGTCTCTTTAATGTATTCTTCTGATTTGTAGATGACTACGATTTCATCGTTTTCTACTTCTAAAACTTTTTTTGCATATCCAAAGCACCATCTAATTTGGTCAGAGAGGTCCTCGTCATTTTTTATAAATTGGATATCTGAAAGATGGTTTTGAATTGGAGATTCAGAAAAATCATTGAGTAAGGCATTGGCAAAGTTGACGATTTCTGGCGAATTTCTGATGTTTCGTTTGATATCCCATATATGAACAGGAAGGGAATTCCAGTAATCTAACATTGGCGAAGTCATATACTTAAATTGACGGGATATAAAAAGGATCCAATTTTTATGCTCCCAAAAATATTTTGATAAAAATAATAAAACTTCCGTTTCTGGTTTTTGATCTAAAATATCTTCAATTCCATCCGCAATCAAAAGATCGATATTGTTGTGATTGATTTCGTTAATATTTGTTATAAGTTCAATATTGTTTTGTTCTGGAATATTGGCTAACTCATCTTTCCAAATTTCGTAAAGTGCTTTTGCACCTTGCCATAATAATACTTTTTTCCCTGCCCGTGCATTTTGTAATGCCAATTCACCAGCAAGAATTGATTTTCCAGAACCAGTGCTACCAAAAACTATATTATGAGAATAATTGTTGATACCTTCAACAAGTTGAAACTGTTCTTTTGTAAAAAATAATAAATTTTCCTCTTCTTTTTCTTTTTGAGATCGGAAAGTTTGAAAGAAGTTTAGGTTTTTTTTAATAATCTCGTGAGCCTTCACTAAAACAGATTCTGGTAAAGGTTCTCTGTTGTATCGAAAGAGGATGGATTCTAAAACAGAATTTAAATCGATGTCATCCTCTACTTCTTTTCCACCAAACACATACAGGTGCATATCGTTCGGTAAATGAAATTCTTTTCTTTCGTTTTTTAAAAAGAATATGGCACTATCATAATAATCTACTGGAAATAAATCGGTAAGTTGGTTGTGGTTTTTAAAAAATTCGCGGATTAGATCCCTTTGGGTTTGGACTTGTTCAATTGGATTTGAATATGACTTCCCTTCAACCGGTTTCCATTCTCTCTCTCTTACGTTATAAAATTCCCATTCACCTTTTTTTTGTCTCCACTTCCCATTTTTTAGTTCAATCGTAATCACTCCGTACGGTGAGATCACTAGGAAGTCAATTTCCCGCATTGGAATATCTGGAGTGATGAGGGTAATGGAATAATAAATACTACAATTTAAGCGAATTTCTTTGGAAAAACGGTTATAAAAATGGGATTCTAGCGAAATATCTTTCGCTTTTCCGTGAAACTGTTTTGGATAGATCATTTTTTAGTTCTGTAAACTGAGTGCCAGTGTTTCCATTGGTGATATGAAACTGATACCACCAACCTTATTATTCTGCCTATTGTTTTGTGCCTGCGCCGGTGGGAATATTAAAATAAAGATCAAACCTGATCGTTCCGGTGACTTGGTTTTGTATCAGAAAAAAATCACAAAAAAAACTTCTGGATTGCCTTTCGGAACGGGGCTTGTGGCGACAGGGGAACTTGAGATTAGTATCAAAGAAAGGGCTTATCGTTTCAAAGATTATACAAATATTCTTCCGCCGGGATTTCGATTGATTGAGTTTACGGAAGAACAAATCCATGAAATCCAACTTGTTGTTGATACGAGTAAAACTTCTCCTCTTTTGTCTGCACTAGAAATCAATCGAGATGAAATTAATTCTATTTTAAACGAAGCTAAACTCCGAGATGACTTACTTCGTTTTAATACACTGGTGGAATTTATACAGATCGAAATTCAGTTTCCATTCCCAATTAAAAAAGTAAAATTTTCAGAACCAAGAACTCCGGGGGAGTGGACAGCAAGGCTTGATAGCAGTGAAAAGATGATTGTGAATATTCCCTTACATTCTGTTTGGTCTAACGAACATCCGCTTACGACCATTCAGATTTATCCCGAGTCCAACTAAGATTTGTGAAAGTATTTCGAGTTTAAATTTTGAATGATTTCTTTTAAGGCAAGTCTTCTTTCCTGATGGTCAGGAAGGATATCCTTTAGTTTCCTTCTCATTTCAAAAAGAGTTTCCATTAGTTCATGATCTTCTTCTGGAAGAACTTCTTCAAAAAGTTTTCGCAGTGTTGAGGATACTCCTGCAAATTTTCCATCGGTAGAAATTGCAAATTGAATAGGGCCAACAGATACAGTTGAAGAAGAATAAAAATCACAATTTTTGGGATCGTCGACAGAGTTTACCCAGGTGCCTTTTTCTTTTGCTAAGGCTCTAAACTTTTGGTTAGTTTCTGGATCACTTGTTCCTAAAAAAATAATATCTCTATGGTTTAAGTCTTCTTCTTTAACTGGTCGTTCTTCTGTTTTGATTTCGGGGTATTTTGTTAAAAAGGATCTTACTTCATCACTAAACTCAATGGAGATCACTTGAATTTTGGCACCTGTATGTTCAAGGCCATATAGTTTTTCAAGACAAGCATTACCACCTCCAACAATAAGGATGTTTTTGTTTTCTAAATTTAAAAAAATGGGATATTTTTTAAATTTCATTCTGCAAACAATCTCTGAAGTGTATGGGAATTTAATTTTTGTTTTCGATTGAGTAAAGGTCGTATGGCTTCACCCACATAAAGAATTCCAGGACCATTGGATTCTTTTGGAATACCATCTAACGCAGTTTCTGCGAGAGTCGATGTTTTATAAATTGGATTTCCTCTTCCTACATTCTCGGCAAGAACAATTGGGGTCTTACCTGCGATTCCTTTTTGGATCAATCGTTTTGCTAGTTCCTTTGTCTTTTTGCTTCCCATGAGAATGGCAATGGTTCCGAGGAAATTCTCCATTCCCATCCAACTGCGTTCATCTTCTAAAATGGTGTGACCATCCAAAATGATGATCTGCCTTGAGACACCTCGAACGGTAAGTGACACACCTAATTCAGCCACACCCGTTGTCACGGAACTTACTCCAGGGATCACTTCAAATGGTATCTCTGCTTCTTCTAAACTTTGAATTTCTTCTGCGAGTCTGCCAAAAATGGAAGCATCACCCCCTTTTAGGCGAACCACTTGTTTTCCTGCGCTAGCAAATTCCACAAGTAGGGAATTGATTTCAGTTTGGGTGCGGACATGTTCACTCGCCCTTTTTCCTACATAAAGGATTTGGGCCTCTTCAGGAAATAAGTCTAAGAATTCGGGATCGAGGAGTGCATCGTAGAGGATGACATCAGCGGATTCGATGCGGCCACGACCACGGAGGGTCAAAAGGTCAACGGGGCCCGGGCCACCGCTCACAAAACTAACAAATCCCTGTTCTGTCTTATTGGAGGACATATCTGTTATATCTTGCGATATTGCTAGAAATAGTCAAGTGATTGGCTAATTATTTCTACAAAATCTCCATTTTTTTGGTTTACTTGGGGTGTATCTCTGCGGAAAGATTCAATTTATCAGACTTTTTGGATGTTTTACTGGAATCCAAATCAAAAATAGGTTTTTATGCTATCCGATGAGAAACGCAATCGATTTTTACAGTTACTGAAGGAATCCACAAAAGACGAATGGGTGTGGATGTCTGGGTATTTGTCTGCCCTTACGCAGGCAAGCATCGGCGGGAGTGTCGATGTTTCTCTCACCCCTCCTGTGAGCATTGATTCAGGTGGTGACCCTTTACACGGAAATTTAAAAGCGCAGCCGATCCAATGCAGCGTGGTTTACGGTACAGAAACTGGAAATTCTAAGAAATTAGGAACAGAACTTGTTAAAAAATTAAAAGAACTAGGTGTCTCTGCTAAATTAAAAAGTACAGATACGTATAAAGCCAAAGACCTAAAAGAAGAAGAATATTTATTTGTCGTAGTATCCACTCACGGTGATGGAGAACCACCACAAGCAGCGAAACCTTTCATTCAAATTTTGGCAGATACTAAAGAATCCTTATCTAAAGTAAAGTTCGCAGTGCTTGGGTTAGGTGATACAAGTTATCCTCTTTTTTGTCAAACGGGTGAAGATGTTGACTCAATGCTTGCAAAATTAGGTGCAGAACGCATCCAACCATTAGGCAAATGTGATGTGGATTTTGATTTGGTAGCAAAACCATGGATGAGTGAACTCATTGCAAAACTGAATGCTCATTCCAAAACCGCAACAACACAAAGTCCAAAACAATCCCAAAGCCAGGCGGCAAAACCAACCTCTGGCGGAAAGGTTGTTTATGAAGGTTCTGTAATTACGAATATTGTTCTAAATGATATTGGTGCTACTAAATCCACAAGACATATTGAAATTAAAACCGCAGTACCAATTGACTATCTTCCTGGAGACAGTGCAGGATTTTTAGCTTACAATCGTGATGATGAAGTAAATCGTATTTTGTCGTTATTAAAAACCGATCGTGAAACTCGTGTTACTTATAAAGGCGAAACATGGATGGCTTACGATTTATTTCGTAAAAAAGTATCAGTTCGTTTTTTGCCCGACAGAGTCATTCAAAAATATGCAGGACTAATCGGAAAAGAAATCCCATCCGGAAAATTGGATTTGGATGTTTTATTAACCTTAAATCCTTCTGAAAAAAAAATCGAACTGCAAACTTTAGTAGATATTTTGGAACCGATTGTTCCCAGATACTATTCGATCGCTTCCAGTCCTTCGGCTCATGGAGAAGATGAAGTTCACCTCACTGTTGCAGAAGTGGAGATCGAAACATTTACTGGAATCAAAACTGGTTTTTGTTCTGGTTATTTGTCTGAATTAAAAGAAGGGGATGTGGTTCCTTTCTTTATCCAAAGAAACAATTCCTTCCGATTGCCAAGTCCCGATACAGATATTATCATGATTGGACCAGGAACAGGGATTGCTCCCTTTCGAAGTTTTTTATTTGAAAGAGAACAAAACTCAGGGAACGGAAAAAATTGGTTAATATTTGGAGAAAGAAATTTTGTCTCTGATTTTTATTACCAAACAGAACTTTTAGAACTTATGGACACTGGCGTATTACATAAGTTAAATACTGCTTTTTCTCGTGATACAAAACAAAAAGTTTATGTGCAGGACCGAATGAGCGAAAATGCATCAGAACTTTTGAAGTGGATTGAAAATGGTGCAGTGATTTATCTTTGTGGGTCAAAAGATCCTATGAGTAAGGATGTCGATCGCAAACTCATTGAAATTTTATCCGAAAGAACATTTGATACTGGAAAAGATGCTTCCGATTACTTAAAAGAATTAGAAGAAGCTGGTCGCTACATTAAGGACGTTTACTGAGGGAATCATGGCAGAACAAAAAAAAGAAACATTAGCAGAAAAAGTAAAACGTCTGAGTCGGGGTCTAAGAGGAACTCTTTCTTTGAGTTTGAAAGATGAACATACAGGCTCTTTACGTTCTGATGACCAACTCTTACTTAAGTTTCATGGAATGTACCAACAAGATGACAGGGACCGAAGAGAAGAACGTGCTGCGAAAAAATTAGAACGTTTGTATTCCTTTATGATTCGTTTACGAATTCCAGGTGGAATGATTGGGCCTGTACATTGGGAAGCCTTACACAATGTGGCTGGGGAAAACTCTACTGGCACCATCAAAATCACCACTCGCCAAACTGTCCAACTTCATGGTATATTAAAATCAAAAATCAAACCAACCATCAAAGCCTTTGATTCTGTATTTTTAGATTCGATTGCTGCTTGTGGGGACGTAAATCGTAACGTAACTTGTACATCAAATCCTGCCACTAGCCCCTTACACAAAGAAGTGTTCGGATATGCAGGCGAAATCAGCAGATCTTTGTTGCCAAAAACAAGAGCCTATTACGAAATTTGGCTCGATGAAAACCTTTTAGCAGAAAAAGAAGAACCAGAAGATCCTTTATATAAAGATGTATACCTTCCTCGTAAGTTTAAAATTGCGATTGCAATCCCTCCTTACAACGATGTGGATCTTTTCACAAATGATATTGGTCTCATTGCTATCATTGAAAATGGACAACTAATCGGTTTTAACGTAGCAGTGGGTGGTGGACTTGGAACCACTCATGGAAATCCAGACACATACCCAAGAGTGGGAACTGTATTTGGATTTATTCCTAAAAAAGATATCCTAAAAGTTGTTTATGAAATCGTTACTGTGCAAAGGGACTTTGGAAATAGAGAAGATCGAAAACTTTCTCGTTTAAAATATACTTTGGACCGTTTGGGTGTTGAATTCTACAAACGAGAAGTGGAAAAACGAGTGGGGATTAGTTTCGAACCAGCAAAAGATTACCAGTTCACACAAAGATCGGATGATTTTGGTTGGAAACAAGATGTGGCGGGTAACTGGCATTATACGGTTTTTGTCGAGAATGGTCGTGTTTGTGATGAACATGGTTATAATCTAAAAACAGCACTTCTGGAAGTTTCTAAAACCAGACGTGCCACATTCCGATTTACTTGTAACCAAAACCTAATCCTTTCCGATATTTTTCCAAAAGATAAGGATCTCATTGAGTCCATTCTTGTAAAGTTTGGTGTTCACAGAAAAACAAGTGAAATTTCACCAATTCGTAAAAACTCCATTGCTTGTGTGGCATTAAACACTTGTTCTTTGGCACTTGCAGAGGGACAACGATACCTTCCAAGCCTGATTGATAAAATTGAACCCATCCTTGGAAAACATGGACTTGCAGAAGAACCAGTGTCTATCCGAATGACAGGTTGTCCGAATGGATGTGCAAGGCCTTATATTTCGGAAATTGGCCTTGTGGGAACCTCGTATGGAAAATACAATTTACACTTAGGTGCAGATGCCGAAGGATACCGACTCAATCGTAAATACAAAGAAGATTTAGATGAGGCGGCAATTCTATCCGAATTGGATGGACTCTTTGGAAAGTTTGCAAAAGAAAGAAATACAAAAGAATCTTTTGGAGACTATATCAATCGAATTGGAATCTTAAACTAAGATTCCAATCCTTTCGGAGCAGTTTTATTCCAATAAGTAGCAATTGCGGCACCGGCTAACAGGTGCCAGATTCCCCACCAAGCACAAATCATCGCCATTCCACCAAGGCCATCAAAGAAACTAAAAACGATCGCAAGGCCGAGGCTTGAGTTTTGAATTCCCGTTTCAATGGCGATTGTTTTTCTATCGCTAAGTGGCAATTTGAATAGTTTCCCAAAATAATACCCAAGAGAAAGCCCGGCCAAGTTCATAAGAAATACAAGTCCAAAGAGAAGGTGGATGTATTCTTTAAAGAATTTCAAATTGGTAACAAGTGCTCCCACAATAAAGAAAGCGAGTAATAAAATGGAGATTCTTTGTACGGCTCGTTTCACTGTATGAGTGAGTTTGGGGAATAATTTTTGAAAGAGAATTCCGAGAATCAGAGGAACAACGAGTAGGACAGTGATGGAAACCAAAATCTCATAAGGACTTACCGAAATGGATTTGAGATATTCACGAGTGACCGGAAGTAAATTCCCCCAAAAGAAAAATCCAATTGGAGTTAAGAGAAAAGCAAAAGCAGATGAAAAGGTAGTGAGACTCACAGAAAGTGCTAAATTCCCTTTTGCCAAATGAGTAAAAAAGTTGGACATATTCCCACCAGGACATGCTGCCACAAGCACCATTCCTAATGCAAGGCCTGGGTGCGGGTTCACCACCCAAATGATCAGAAGGGTGGCTAATGGTAACAATATATATTGGCTAAAGAGACCAACAAACGCTGGTTTAGGATAACGCAAAAGATGTTTGAAATCTTGGAGTTTTAATTCCAAAGCAATACCAAACATGATAAATCCAACCAGTGCATTGATTAAATACACTGAGTCTTTGTTAAAATTGAGACGAACTGAATTGATATCCATTTAATCAGACCATCCTACGAGAATTCGGCGTGGACCAGTAAAGGGAAGCCTACCATGAGAAACTGATAAATTGTCAATGATGAGGACATCTCCTGTTTGCCAAGGAATTGCGACTAAATGTTTCCAAAAAACATCAGAGATGGATTTCATTTCTTTTGCAGAAATTTCTTCTCCATTTCCATAGGTAACATGTACATCATGCGACTCTGATCCTGAGATTCGTTTCATGGTTGTTAGAAGCGTGAGTAGAAGTGCTACAGCAAAAGAACGAATTGTTTTTTGTTTTTTAAAAATTTTCCATACTTCACTCACGGCTGCTTGGTAGTGAAACGTTTGGGAATGATTGTGCCAAGCGATTGTCTTTGCTTCCGGATGAACTCGAAATCCCGATTGTTCATTGGTGATGGTTAAGGAATCCTTTCCAAACCAATCTAGGTGAAATCTATTTTGTTTTGAGATCTTTTTTACTTCTTCTAGGTTTGTCGTTCCAAACATTTCGTCCCAACGTTTTGTCTTCCATAAAGAGAACCTTGCTTTTTTTGATGGACCATCATACCGCCTTCGATAACGAATTCCGTAGTTTTCTATTTTTTCTTTAATCTTTGGGTTTATATCTTTATAAATTTCTCTAAGATCAGTGAGAGGAGTTTCACCGCCTGTTTCCGAAGCTTTTTCTGCATAAAAAAATAATAGTTTCGGTGGGTTGTCGAGAAAACTCATTTCTGCATGTTGCATAATCGGGTAATGGGGTGGAAGTTCACTTGCAGTAAACACATGTTTGACGACCTGGTCTCTTGGCGATGTTCCTAAATAAAACTCACCCAACTTTTTTTCCTCTGTCGCAAAGAGGATGGATTGGAAGTCCGTTGCTTCATGAACAGGAAAACCACGAAAAAGAATGGCCCCATAGGTCTCTAGATCCTCTCTCCATTCTTTTTGGTTTTTCTGAATCCACTTTGTAAGGTCTAACAATTCCTTTTCTTCAGAGGGCTCGTAGACAAGGGGAAGTTTGGTCTCCCCGATAAAAGATTTACGGATCCATTTTGTTTGGGTAGCGGTGGACTGAGTCATAATACTGCCAGCTTAGCGAAACTGGCAGTATTAAATCAAGAAAAAATCTGTTATATTGAACTAAATTTCTACAATAACATTCCGGCCGCCACAGTTTGGTTGGTACCTTCATCCACTAAAACGAAGCTCCCCGTCCCACGGATTTTGGAATAAGGGTCATAGGCCACGGGTTTTGCCGTTCGGATGGTCACTTTCCCAATTTCATTTAAGGCCAGGCTTGTCTGTTCTTTCTTTTCATGGGTGCTTGTTTCCACTCGGTATTCCAAAGAGCGAATGGATGCTTTGACTGCATTCGTGGTTTGTCGGAGGAGATACTTGGATCCCGGTGTCATTGCCTTTTGGTCCATCCAACAAATATGAGCTTCTAAATCTTGAGAAGTCGTCGGTTCTTGACCGCTCACTACGAGCATATCTCCACGGCTCACATCAATTTCATCTTCCAATCGAATGCAAACTGACATAGGTGCGTAGGCAGTTTGGATCGAGCCGGCAAAGGTATCGATGGCTTTGATTTTTGATTTGAGTCCGCTAGGCAAAACAGTGATAGAATCACCTACAGTGAAATGGCCACTACGGATTTGACCCGCATAACCTCTGTAATCATGGTATTCAGTGGTTTGAGGACGGATTACATTTTGCACAGGAAATCTTGGAGCAGGTGATTCTTCTTCTGTATGAATTTCAATTCCTTCTAAAAATCCAAGAAGGGAGTTCCCTTTCCACCAAGGCATGGAAGTCGATAGATCTACCACATTGTCTCCGTTCAGTGCTGAGATAGGAAGGAAGTGGATGGATTTTAAATCCAGGTCTTTTGCAAATTCTAAATATTGTTTTTGGATGTTTAAAAACACTTCTTCAGAAAAATCCACTAAGTCCATTTTGTTGATACAAACTACAACATAAGGAATTCGGAGTAGAGAAACAATATAAGAGTGGCGGTATGTTTGTTCAATGACTCCTTTTCTTGCATCAATTAAAATGATGGCAAGATCAGAGTTAGAAGCACCTGTCACCATGTTTCTTGTGTATTGGACATGGCCCGGAGCATCGGCAATGATAAACTTTCTTTTCGGTGTCGAAAAATATTTATAAGCAACGTCGATGGTGATCCCTTGTTCTCTTTCTGCTTTTAATCCATCGGTAAGAAGCGCTAGATTGATTTGGCCATTGACTTGTCCTGCTTTTTCGATGGCTTCCAATTGGTCTTGGAAAATAGATTTACTATCGTATAACAATCGTCCAATGAGAGTTGATTTCCCATCATCCACACTTCCTGCTGTAATAAAACGTAAAATATCCATTAAAAGTATCCGCCTTTTTTTCTATCTTCCATCGCTGCTTCGGAACGTTTGTCATCCAATCGAGATCCTCTTTCTGTTGTTCTCGAAATTTGAATTTCACGAATGATATCATCAATTGTATTGGCTTCTGATTCTACGGCCGCTGTGCAAGTCATATCACCCACAGTTCGGAAACGAACAGTTCTTGTTTCTACTTTGTCTGAATTGTCTAAGGAGATGAACTTTGATACCGGAAACACTAGGTCTTCTCGCCATACGATTTCTCTTTGGTGTGAAAAATAAAGGGAAGGGAGTTCAATGTTTTCTTTTCGGATGTATTCCCAAACATCAAGTTCTGTCCAGTTGCTAATCGGGAAAACTCGAACGTTTTCACCCACGTGGATTTTTCCATTATAAATATTCCAAAGTTCAGGGCGTTGGAGTTTGGGATCCCAAGATCCAAATTCATCTCTCACAGAAAAAATTCTTTCTTTGGCACGGGCTTTTTCTTCATCCCGACGAGCTCCACCGATACATGCATCGAACTTAAATTCAGCGATAGTATCAAGGAGTGTCACTGCTTGGATGGCATTTCGGCTAGGGAACTTTCCTTTTTCTTCGACGGCTTTCCCTTGGTCGATGGAATCTTGTACATAACGAACAATTAGTTTTTCTCCAGTTCGTTCCGCTAAATCATCTCTAAATTTTAGCGCCTCATCAAAGTTATGCCCTGTGTCGATGTGAACTAAGGGAAATGGAAATTTTCCAGGTCGAAAGGCTTTGAGTGCTAAATGCACTAAACAAATTGAATCCTTTCCTCCTGAAAAAAGCAGGGCCGGTCTTTCGAATTGTGCTGCAACTTCTCGTAAAATATAAATGGCTTCCGATTCTAGTTGGTCTAAATGGGAAAGTCGATGTAAATCGGTCATATTGGTATTATCCTTTTTTCGGTGTGAGTTTGCCGTCTACCCAGTGTAAGCCGCACTCTTTTTTTGATTCTTGTTCCCACCACCACCTTCCAGCACGAAAGTCTTCTCCAGGTTCTATGGCTCGTGTACAAGGAGCACAGCCGATACTTGGATAACCTTTATCGTGTAAGATATTGTATGGTACGTTATGTTCTCTAATATACTTCCAAGTATCTTCGAAGGACCATAATAGTAGCGGTTGGTATTTAATTAAATTTCTTTGGGGATCCGATTCGAAAATTGACATTTCGGTTCGAAATCCTGATTGGTCTTTTCGGAGTCCTGTGACCCAAACTTCTGTGTCTTTCAAAATGGCATCTAGGGGAACGAGTTTACGAATCCGACAACATTCCTTTCTTAAATCTTGGGAATCATAAAAGGCGTTAGGGCCATTCTCTTCCACAAAGTGTTGGATTTCTTTCTCGTTTGGATAAAAGGCTTCAATTTTTGCCCCATAACGGATGTTTGTTTTTTGCCAAACATCATAGGTTTCTTGGAAGAGGCGGCCTGTATCTAAAGTCGCAATTCGAATTTCGATTTGGTTTGCGAGAATCGCATGAGTGATCGCCTGGTCTTCCAGTCCGAAACTCGTGGTGAAGACAACTTTTCCGGGAAAATCCAAACTGAGTTGTCGTAAGCCCTGTTCCAGGGAGAGGGGGGTATAGGTTTCTGTCAAAACTTCCAAATTTCCCATTTTTTCCAATCCTAGCGTCCAATGTTTCGTATATTGGACGATTTGTAAACTATATTAGCGGAAAATATTAGATAGAGAAGTCTTCTACGTAAACTTTTGCTTTTTTAATCCTCAGATAGACGGTCTCTCCAGGCAAAAGGTTCAAAAGACGGTAGGTTTCCTGTTCGAGTACAGATTCAATGAGAGTTCCCGTGTCGACTCGTTTGAGCTCCACCCGCACATTCCTTCCGGTGGAATGGATGTATTGGATTTCGGCAGCAATCCCTTGGTCGGCTTCCCGAACGATTTCCACATCGTAAGGACGAACATAGGCTACAGCCACCGATTCTTTTACATCTTGGTGTTCAGTGCTATCGAGGGCTAAATTCCCAATTTTTGTGGTTCCTTCTTCGATTCGTCCATGGAAAAGATTCACATCCCCTAGGAAATGAAACACAAAGGGAGACTTAGGTTTGTTGTATACTTCGTCCGGGCTTCCTACTTGTTCCAACTGACCCTGGTTTAAGATCACAATCCTGTCGCTTACTTCCAAAGCTTCTTCTTGGTCATGTGTGACAAAAACGCTTGTTATGTGGATTTCATCATGGAGACGACGGAGCCAGTTTCTCAGTTCTTTTCTGACTTTGGCATCAAGAGCACCAAAGGGTTCATCCAGTAATAAAAATTTTGGTTCGATGGCAAGGGCTCTTGCCAGTGCCACTCGTTGGCGTTGGCCTCCCGACAATTCGTGAGGATAACGGTTATGAAATTTTTCGAGTTGGATGAGTGTGAGGAGTTTGGAAACTTTTTCCTGGATTTCTTTTTTGGATGGTCTTAAATGTTTTGGCCTGACTTCCAAACCAAACGCTATGTTTTCGGCGATGGTCATATGACGAAAGAGGGCGTAGTGTTGGAAAACAAATCCCACTTCCCCATTTTGGATTTTGGATGTGGAAAGGTTTTCGCCTACAAACTCCACCTTTCCCGAAGATGGTTCTTCCAGACCGGCGATGATGCGAAGTAAGGTGGTTTTTCCAGATCCTGAAGGACCAAGAAGTGCCACAAGTTCACCATCAGGAATGGAGAGGTTAACATCTTTTAGAGCGGTGAACGACCCAAAGGTTTTATTGACATTACTAATTTCAATCGGCATTGTTCTTACTCGCAGTTCGTTTTTCCAAAATCAATTTAAAGATGAGTGTGAGAAGAGAGAGAAACACAAGTAAGGTGGCACAGGAAAAGGCACCCACCGAATCAAACTCATTGTATAACATTTCAATGTGGAGAGGAAGAGTGGTTGTTTTTCCACGGATATGCCCACTTAAGACAGATACCGCTCCAAACTCACCCATAGCTCTTGCATTACAGAGAATGATCCCGTATAACAAACCCCATTTGATATTGGGTAGGATGACTCGTCTGAGGAGTTGGAAAAAACTGGCACCAAGTAACAATCCTGCTTCTTCTTCTTCTCTTCCTTGGCTTTGCATAAGGGGAACTAGTTCCCGGGCCACAAATGGGAAAGTAATGAAAACAGTCGCAAGGATAAGACCCGGAGTATTAAATACAATTTTGATTCCATGCGTGGAAAGAAAATCTCCAAAATAACCCTGTCTTCCGAATAACAATAAAAAGATGAGACCCGATACTACAGGAGATACGGCAAAGGGAGAATCAATGATGGTGACTAAAATATTTTTGCCTGGAAAACTAAATCTTGTGATCGTAAATGCCGCTGTCACACCAAAGATTGTATTTAAAATCACAGAAACAACAGAAACTTTGATTGTAAGGCCAATCGCATAAAGAGCATATTCACCTGTGATGGATTCGATATACTTTGTATATCCTTCCGAAAATGCTTCTGAAAAAACAGTATATATGGGTAAAATCAGAATGATCCCAGCAAAAAAGTAGGCCAAAATCACAAGAAAAATAGGGAATATCTTACTTTTCATGATAATTTTTTAGAGGCCCTTTCTTGGAGTAAATTAATCAAAAACATAAAAACAAAAGATGTGAGTAACATCACAAGAGCAATGGAAGTTGCTTTTTCGTATTCGTATTGTTCTAGTTTGGTGACAATGAGAAGGGGGAGGATTTCCGTTTTTCCGGGAATGTTTCCTGAAATAAAAACAACAGATCCGTATTCTCCGATACTCCGAGCAAATGCCATTCCTGTTCCTGCAAGAAGGGAAGGCCAAAGTTCAGGAAGTAATACTTTATAAAAAGTTTGGAAGGGAGTAGCACCAAGACAGCGTGCACTTTCTTCTAATTCTTTGGGTAATTCTTCAATCACAGGTTGTACAGTTCGTACCACAAAAGGAAATCCAATAAAAACAAGTGCGATCACAATTCCAATGGGTGTGTAAGCAATTTTAATTCCCCACTGATCAAAATAGGATCCAATGATTCCATTTTGTGAATAAATGGTCGTAAGAGCAATCCCAGCCACAGCAGTGGGTAAGGTAAAGGGCAAATCAATTAAGGTATCGAGTAATTTTTTAAAAGGAAAGTTGTAACGGACTAAAACCCAAGCAAAAAGAAATCCTACAAAGAGATTGATGAGAGCAGAGAAAAAGCCTACACTGAAACTTAAAAAAAGTGCCGAGCGAATTCTTTCATCAGAGAATACTTCTAAAATTCCAGAGACTCCAATCCCGAGAGAATGGAAAAAGAGTCCGAGAAGGGGGATCACAACAACCGCAGACGAATAAAAAACGGTCAGTCCTAAACTGATTCCTAAATGTGTTTTTTTATACGGCCGCGTTTCGATAAGCATATTTTACTTAGTTTTGTAGATGGCATCAAAGACACCAGCATCTGCAAAATGTTTTTTCTGAGCAGAATCCCAAGTTTCCCCTAAATCGGATAGGGAAAATAATTTAATATTGGGAAATTCTTTCGCTGAAGCCTTTGTTACAGTGGCTTCTGTTGGTCTGAAAAAATGTTTTGCGATGATCGACTGTCCTTCTTTTGTATAGAGAAATTCTAAGTAGGAAGTCGCTTTTTCCAAATTGCCTTTTTCGGTAGCAGTTTTGGTAACAACAGCAACAGGCGTTTCCGCTTTGATGGATTCAGATGGATACACAACTTCTAAAGTGTTTTTGCCAGATCTTTTTTCCTCATCAAGGGAAAGTTTTGCTTCATTTTCCCAAGTGATGAGAACATCCCCAATTCCTCTTTGGACAAAGGTAGTTGTTGAGCCGCGAGCACCCGTGTCAAGAACGGATGTGTTTTTAAAAAGGGCTTTCACAAACTCAGTTGCTTTTTCATCGGATTTGTATTTACGTTTTGCAAATCCATAAGCTGCCAAATAATTCCAACGTGCACCACCACTGGTTTTTGGGTTGGGAGTGATGATCGAAACTCCAGGTTTTACAATGTCATCCCAATCTTTGATTTTTTTCGGATTGGATTTACGAACTAAAAATACAATGGTCGAGTAATAAGGAACACTATTGTTTGGGAGTTTTTTTTGCCAATTTGCATCAATTAACCCTGATTTGGTGGAGATGCTGTCAATATCGTAGGAAAGCGCAAGACTCACAACATCAGCATCTAGTCCATCAATCACAGCACGAGCTTGTTTTCCTGATCCGCCATGGGATTGTTGGATGGCAAATTCGTTTCCTTTTTTGGCCTTCCATTCTTTTAGGAAGGCTTTGTTGATTTCTTCATATAATTCTCTTGTGGGGTCAAAGGACACATGGAGGAAAGTGGATTCCGCAGTGAGGGAAGAGAGAGTCCCTAAACTTAAAAAAATGCACAATATGGCAGAAATTCCTGGTTTTATTTTCGAAATAAGAGTGTTAATTTTCATTTTTTGCGCCCTTTTGTTTAATAAATCAAACTCATCCTCCAATTTAGCGGATATTTGTCAAACGAAATTTATTTCGTAGAATCCTGCTTTTGCGCCTTACCGACATAAACCGGAAAAGGAAGAAGATAATTCTCTCAAGGAAATCTGGGGAAGTTCGATCCTTAAGGGAGAAGGCACCCTATGAACGTAAAAGCCCCAAACCAAAACGTAATTCCATTCCCACAAGTTGAAGGGAAGGCATCCAGGCCTGCTGGTTTTGAAAACCACCAGATGGCTGTGCGAGAAAGTTTTGGGGAAATTTTGGAACGAGAGTTCCAAGTGTTTTCTGAAAAAAAAACACCCGGTTCTGAATACAAAACCATTGGCCGTGAAAAGGAAGAGACCTCTGGTCCAGAGGAAATTCATAAACCGGAAGATGCCACAAAACAAGAATTAAATTCTATTTCGGAATCTCAAAAAGACAAATCCATTTCCAAAGAAACTACTTCTCAGGAAGAATCTGAAGAATCCACTGAAGAAGAGGATTTGGATCGCGATGCATTGGAATATAGCCTTGGGCTTGTGGCAACTCATGCCGATTGGGATCGTTCTATGGTTTCTGCCAACCAATTGAATGAAATGACAGTTAAGGAAAAAACAGTTTTACTTTCCTTACAAAAATCAGCCGAAAAATCCACAGCCTATTCTCCTAAAGAGGGAAATGCCTTTATTGATGAGGCAAAAAAACTAGCAGAGACTTTTTTTCTAAACGAGAAAAATACAAAATCAAATGATTCCGCACTCACTAAATCACAATTGTCTTTGGATAAAGATTCGAATTTGGTTCTTTTCCCAAAGGCTGAGAAAAAATCTTTAGAGAATCAAAAAAGAAATGAAAAACCAGATTCCTTAGGTTTGAAAAAAGAATCCATCCATTCGGGTTCCGTTGTTTCTGATTTGGTATTTGCTAAGGGCAAAGAAATAAAAGTAGAAGGAACATCCGTTCCAAATGAACATTCTGTTCGAAAAACCGATGGAAAATTAAAATCAAACAAACAATCAAAAAACGGAGACACTGTGGATGTTTCTTCGGAACAAGAAAAATCAAATCAAAGTTTAAACTCTGATAAGATGATTCGTTCTCTTGGAATCAAAGATAAAGAATTTCAAAAACAAGATTCTAAAACTCACACTTCATCGGAAAAACAAAAACAAACGGAAGTTTCTTTTATCTCTAATATTCAAAATTCCTCTTCCGCAAAATCGGGAGAAGAGGGTGGTCGTTCTTCTGAGGAAAGAGGAACAAAACAAGGATTTCAATTTTCTTCTTTAGAAACAAAATCAATGCAGAAAGCAGAAGAGATTCGTTCGGTAGAAAAACAGGCAAAACCAAAAGAAACAGTTCTCAAACAAAACATTGATGCACTGATCAAACAAGCTCGTTTTGATATTGTGCAAAATGGAAAGTCCAGTGCTGAAATCGTAATGAATCCAAAAGAATATGGAAGGTTGACTTTAAAAGTCACTGTGGATGGTGAGAAAGTGGAAGGTCGTATTCTTGTCGAATCAGAAGAACTACAAAAGTCCCTTCAAAACGAAATCCAAACCATCAAAGAAAACCTAAAAGAATCTGGTCTCGACTTACAAGCGCTCATCATTGATTTATGGGATGATGGAAGTGGACTTACAGATCGAAAAGAACAAAATGAACTCTACCAAACCATGGTGGAAGCAGCCAGGTTTCGGAATGCAGAAAATAGTTTAGGTTTAGAAGAATCTTCAGATCTACTTGCTCCGCCAAGTTTGGAAGAAACCAAGGCATTGGAATTTTTCGCATAAACACCAATCAATATAGAAAAAATAGAGGATCCCATGCCAGACGGAATGCAAGATATATCAACACAAAATTCAGCTAGAACCAAATACTTTGAAGGGGATAGAACCTTCAATATCCGTAAACATTTGGATCAATTAGAAAAAGAAGAAACAAGTGGTCTGAAAGGAATCGAAATTCGTGAGAAACAAAAAGAACTAGGAAAGGATGATTTTTTAAAACTCCTTCTCACGCAACTCTCTCACCAAGATCCAACAAACCCAGTACAAGACAAAGACTTCATCGCACAAATGGCACAGTTCTCATCTCTCGAGCAGATGAAAAACATTTCGTCTGGAATTGCCAGAATGGAATCTAAACAAAGTTATTCGGTAGTTGGTAAAATCGTTTCAGGCCCAGATTTAGTTACGGGAGAAGATGTCACAGGACTTGCTGGTGCCATTCTTTTTGATAATGAAGGAAAAACTTACGTTCGTGTGAATGGAAGGATGCTTGATGTGGCCAAAATCAATTTGATTTCTGATCCATCCCTTCTGAAAGCTGAACCAGAATTCCAACGTCCACAGAACGCGACAAACGTTCCGAATAATACATTAAAAAAACAAGAAGCTTATCAGGATTAATTCAAAAAGGTCGATAAAAAAAGAGAGGATATAACGTTATGATGAGATCACTTTACTCCGGAGTTTCCGGATTGAAAAACCACCAAGTAAGAATGGATGTTATTGGTAACAACATCTCCAACGTGAACACACACGGTTTTAAAACGGAGCGAGTTACCTTCCAAGATATGATCTCGCAAGAGTTACAAGGTGCGTCAGAACCAAACGAAAGGATCGGGGGAACTAACCCGAAACAAGTGGGTCTTGGTTCTCTCATTGCTGCTATCGATAAAATTATGACCCAAGGTGCTTTGCAAACCACAGGAAAGAATACCGACGTTGCGGTATCTGGTGAAGGTTTCTTTGTTGTGAAAGATGGAGACAAACAATTTTACACTCGTGCCGGTGCCTTTAACGTAGATAAAAACGGATTTTATGTAAACCCTGCTAATGGTTTGAAAGTCCAAGGTTGGAATTCTCGTTTGGATGATAGTGGAAATAAATACATCAACTCCGCTGGATCTTTGGAAGACATCATGATTCCTCTTTACTCCAAAGAACCTGCTCGTGCGACTCAGAACGTAGATTTTCAATCCAACCTCAATGCTAGTGTTGCTGCAGTTCCTTCAGATGCAACAGAAGAAGACATCCAACGTTATATCAATGATCCAGATCCACGCCAAAGAAGAGGCCATGTAACATCCATTAATGTTTATGATGAACTTGGGAACACTCGCCAAATGGGTGTTGAGTTTTACAAAATGAGAGAGAACGTATGGAAAATGCGTTTCAAATTGGAAGATGCCAGCCAAGTTTCCGTGGATGTAAGCGGAACCGGTGGGGAAAACACAAAAGTTTCTGGTAACCAAGAACTTGAAGTTTCCTTCACACCAGATGGAAAAATCATCTCTGTCTCTGATGGAGTAGATTCCCAAACCACTGGAAAACTAAAGGCGGATATTTCTTTCCGGATTCCTGGAAATCCAACAGCTCAAAAATTCAGTTTGAATTTGGGAGAAGCGGGTCTTGTGGGTGGAATCACTCAGTTCTCTTCTGATTTTACAACGAAAGCTGTAAAACAAGACGGATACCCAATGGGATATATGGAGTCTTTCTCTATTGATAATACAGGGACTGTGACAGGAGTTTTTTCCAATGGAGTGCGCCAGCCACTTGCAAGGATTGCTCTTGCTAACTTTACAAACCCAGCAGGTCTCAATAAAGAAGGGGATACAATGTATAGTTACTCTTTGAACTCAGGCGATGCAAACATCGGGGAAGCAGGAAGCCAAGGACGCGGAAAAATCAACGCAGGCCTTCTTGAGATGTCAAATGTGGATCTTTCTGACCAGTTTACTGATATGATCGTAACCCAAAGGGGATTCCAAGCCAACTCACGAACCATTGTGACATCTGACCAGATGATCCAGGAAGTTCTTGGTCTCAAACGATAAGATCCATTCTCTAACGGGGGAAACCCCGTTTTTTCCTTGAGTTCTGCAAAATTCTAAGAAAAATAGGTCAAACCAAACTTTTTAGAATTAACGAAACTTGTCCCGCTTTCAAAAAAATACCCTCCTTACCTTTTCTCTTCTGGCGTTTGTCGCCTACGCTCCGTTATACTATTCGATTCGTAATGCGATCAAAAAAGAAACCTTGCTGGTGACTTATGATTCCCCCGAAACAGTTTCCTATTTTAGTTTAGGAGATTGGGAGGTTACCGGAAAAGAATCCGATCCCAAAACCCTTAGGATCCTTTCCGAACTCATTGATTTTGAATTCCAAAAAGTTACAGGGGGAGTTTATCTCGGAAAAGAAAACTCTCTCTCCTCCGCCAAAAAACAAAGATCCAATTTTTTATTGTTTGGGACTTTTGAGTGGAAAGAGAAGGGGATCGAATTCACTCCCCGCTTAAGTTCTGTCGAACAAAAATCCACTTACTCTGGTAAATCAGTTTTTCTCCCTTATGAAGAACGTGGAAAATTAGTTTCTCTTATGTATCAGTCTCTTTCTCATCTTTTCGATGAAACCATTCGTTTGCACCGTTTGATCAAACGGACACCTGAATGGAAATTTCCTTCCGAGGAAGAATTTTTGTCAGAGTCTGAGTTTGTTAGGTTATCCGAATATGATCCTAAGTCATCCTATGAGGAAAAAAACTCTCTTTTGAAAACTTTGGATTTTTCTTCTGAGTATTTGCAGTTCATAAAGATCGGACTCAGTTTAGAAAAAAAGACGGAGGATTCATTCAAAGAAATTTGGCGCAGTGTAGATGGGAATTTCAATCTTTCCACCTATACGAAGTTCTACGTTGCAAAAAACATTGCAGAGTTCTATTTTACAAAAAAAGAATTTAGCAAAGCCATTGAATATGCAACTGCTGCTAGAAAAGAGAGAGAATCTCTAAAATCTATATTTCACAGTGATTATGCCGACACCATTTCCTTACTGGGGAAGGCACTTGTCCTTGATGGAAAAAAAGAAGAAGCAGTTTATTATTTAACGTCAGCACGAAAACTCTATGAAACCTTGGGATTACTCAAAGATCCAAGTTCCGTTGAAAATTCCTATTTTTATGGCCTTCTTCTTTATGATCTGACTCAAGCAGAACTTGCTTCTTATGAATTGTCCTCCATCCGAGGAGAGGTTTTCGAAGGACCTGATCAGGTGTATTTGGATTTTAATTTGGCGAAGGTATACTATGATTTAGGTCGTTATGATGCCGCTTTGTCTTTGTTAAAAGACCAAAGGCAAATCATAATGAATGAAAGTTTAGCCAATCATGACATCGCTCTGTATTCCTATAATTTATATGCTGCTACTCTTTACAAATCTGGAAAATGGAGTGTCGCAAAATCGGTTTGGGAATCCATTGTGAATGCCAAATCCACCTATGGAATTGAAGAAAAACCTTATCATCGGTTTGCACTTTTTAACTTGGCAGTCCTATCTAAACTTCGCAACAATCCAGAACAAACAGAAACTTATTACAAACAATATGTAAGACTTTCGCCTTATGGACAAATTGTGGACTTACCTTCCGCAGATCGTTTTGAAATCGGAAAGACCATATATCCTTATACTTGGGATAAACCAAATCCTAATTCTTTTACAGACTTAGAAGAAAGGACAATTAGGTCGTATACTGGCCGTTATTTGTTCAATGGACAGGATGAAGAAATCAGAGCAAGGACTTATGAAAATAGGTTAGAAGATACCAATCTGTTTTTAGATGATTTGCTAAATGCAAAGGCCTTTCTATCGAAACCCATGTCAGCCCTTCGCAAAACCTTGTTTGGTGATCTGAAACGATTTGAAAAAGGAAACCAAATTGTATTTTTTGATATTGGTCCTGCTTTAAATCATCCCGAATATCCTGGTGTTACTTCTCTTGCCGTAGCCAAACATTTTTCTGGAATGGAAGTTGTATTATGGGAGTTACCTGGGGAAGTGGATTTATTTTTAAAGAAAGTAAAACCTGAATTAAAAGATAGGCTTTATGCTTTTCCAAACATTCGGATTCTTTCTGCTGATGGAGTGGGTGAGTTCCAGTCTGTATATCCAGACCCCAAAAATTGGATTTTGAGAAATCGACCAATTCCCAATCTAAAGGGAAAAACCATCATCATTCGTGCGGCTAACTCAATTGATATCTATGAGCCTTATACAAAAATACTTCCTCATTTTCAAAACATTGGAAGCGAACTAAAAGACAATCCGATCCTTTATTTTTTCAATAGAAGTATCCTCTTAAAACCTGCTGGAAAAGAAAAATTCATTCTCATCGGGAACCAATCCATTAGAGGATTTCACCATAACTTTCAAAGTTTGGATCGTAATGGAGAACCTCCTTATTCCATCCTTCCGTTTACTGTCAGCGAGGAAGTTAACCAATGAATTTATTTGAAACAGAATTTCTTTTTTGTATCCTGTCCGGTCTCTTTTTGTTCCATACGCTTAGCAGAATTTCCGAAGAGGGAAAACGTAATGATTTAATTTTCCATTGGATTTTCATTACTGTCTTTGGATTTTTAATCACTGAAGGTATAAAAAAATGGGGAATTCGTTCGGAAATTTGGAATACAGATTCTGTATTTGCCTACATTACAAAAACAAATCTGCTTTTATTTCTTTGTCATTCCTCATTGGAAGAAAGATGGTTTTCTTTCCAACCATTTAGAAGGTTTTTTGTTTCGATTTTTTTATTTTTGTTTTGGGTGGGAGTTCTATTTGGAATTCATTTCTTTCAAACCACAATCCTTGCCCAAGACAATACATTGATTTTGCCTTTTGCGATTTCTCTTGGTGCCTTTGTTTGGATGAGAGAGATGTTTTGGCCTCTTGAAAGGGCCGATAAACAAGAGTTAACTTATGATTCTTCTCGTTTCGTTTATTTAAGTTTCCTACCAATTGCCTTTCTCGTTTTGTCTCCCTGGAAAGCGGATGTACAATTTTATTCCTATGTATCTAACTTTCTTTTTTATGGAATCGCTTCTTCTGTAGGTTTTTTCTTGGTTTCGAAATGGAAAAAAGAAGAAGTTTCATCTGCATCAGAGATTGGGATTTGGATGGGAACCTTGGCATTTTCTTCTTGTTTGGGAACGGAAATTTTAGTGGTTCTCCCCTTAGCGTTTCTCTCCGGAATTTTTGGCCGTTTGTTGTATTCTTATTTGGCTTCCCTTCGTTGGTCTGAGCCGGGAATTCGGGGTGTTTTGTCTTTTCTCTACCCGGCCATACTGGGAGTTTTCCTCCCTTTTTTATTGGCTGAACCGAATCTCTGGGTGCATTCACCCTATGTATTGTTAGGGGTTCAAGTTCTCTATTTTTTGAGTTTTTATTTGGTCGCTTGTTTTAGTTTCGGGATCATCCTCTTCTTCAAACAAAAGTAAGATTATTTTTCGAAAAAACAATCGACAGTCGATTTTTTCATGTCGATAGTATGCCTGTGACTAAATCTTCGGATTCGAAATTCATCATCACGGACGATCCTTTTTTTGAAGGCAAAATTGCCGATTATTCCAAAAAAATCAAAGCCAAGGTTTTGACCTTAAATGAATTGGATCAAATTGAATCTGACTCAAACGGTCGCATCGCCAAAGTATTGTTTTATATCTCAAGGTATGAGTTGGAAACCAAACACCATGAGATCCATCAATTTTTAAAGAACCATCCGACCATCATGTCGAACTTCATAGTGCGAGCTCCCATCGATTATACAGGATACATCGCCCTAAATATAGAAGAGGATTTGTTTTTTACCAACGTCCCCGATGATGCCCCCCTTATCTTTTTAGTGAAGGCACTAGCGAACGCTTTTACTAGTCTCCAGATGGTTGTGGATAAATTCGAACTTCAAAAACGAATTAATGTTTCCACAAATGAAATTTCTAAACTAACAAAAATTGGGATCAGTCTTGCGAACGAAAAAGATTTTACAAAACTTCTTCGTGATATTTTGAATTCTGCTCGGGAAATTTCCAATTCTGATTCTGGTTCTTTGTATCTTGTGGAAAAAGATGAAAGGGGAAATCCTCGCAATCTAAGATTCAAAATTTCTGCATTAGATTTGAATTCCGATGAATTTATTTTACCTATCAACAAAAAGAGCATTGCAGGTTACGTAGCTTTTACCGGAAAACAGCTCAATATTCCAAATGTGTACGAATTGTCCGGAAAAGAAGAGTATAAGTTTAATAGTGATTTTGATAAAATGAGTAATTATTATTCAAAATCAATGCTCGTGGTTCCGATGAAAGACCACCATGATGAAGTGGTGGGAGTCATCCAACTCATCAACAGAAAGAAAAATTTTCAAACTAAACTCACTTTAGAGGAAATGAAAACCAATTCCATTTTGGAATATGATAAGTACTCCGAAGAATTGGTGATGGCTGTGGCAGGGCAAGCGGCAGTGGCCATCCAAAATAACAATTTGGTTCATGACATTGAAACCTTGTTCGAAGGATTTGTCACCGCAAGTGTATCAGCCATTGAATCCAGGGATCCAACTACTTCGGGTCATTCATTCCGTGTGGCACAATACACAGTTGGGCTTGCTGAGTCAGTGAATGCGATTCAAACAGGTAGATTCAAAGACGTACATTTTAATGAATCGCAGGTAAAAGAAATTCGTTACGCTTCTCTTCTTCATGATTTTGGTAAGGTAGGAGTTCGGGAAAAGGTTCTTGTCAAAGCCAAAAAACTAGAAGATTATGAATTGGATTTAATTCGATGGCGTTTCCAATTTATTCTGAAAGATGTGGAAGCAAAACTGGCTCAAAAAAAAATCGATTACTTAAAAAAACATGGTAACAATGGTTATCCGGAATTCGAAAAATCCATTCATTTGGAATACACTTTAGAAAAAGAAAAACTAGAAGAAATGGTTCGGGTGATTTCCGAATCCAATGAACCTTCTATTTTAGAAGAAGGTAATTCTAACTTTTTAGAAGAAATTTCAAAGATGAGTTATCACACTACCGATGGAAGCCAATTGAATTTACTCATGCCAAAAGAATTTGGATTTTTATCGATTCGGCGTGGGTCTTTGGATTTTGATGAAAGACGCGAGATTGAATCCCACGTAGAACATACCTTTCAATTTTTATCTAAAATTCCTTGGACACGAGAACTAAAAATGGTTCCTGCCATTGCCCACGGCCACCATGAAAAATTAAATGGATCAGGATACCCAAGGGGACTTTCGGCAGTGGAGATCCCAGTTCAGGCCAAGATGATGGCCATTGCTGATATCTTTGATGCACTTACGGACCAAGACCGCCCTTATAAAAAGGCAGTGCCACTGGACCGTGCTTTTGATATTTTAAAGATGGAAGTCCGAGACCAACACATCGATGGGGATCTCCTTGATATCTTTATTGGTAGTCATACTTACGAAAAAATCCTGCATAAACGATAAGTAAAACACGAAAAATAATTCGCATTTCCCCCTTCTTTTTTCCCCTGAACTTGTCTAAACGGTGGGGGTAAAAATGAATTTTAATTTAGTTAGCAGGACCGTGATCATCACGGGAATTACAGATTCTTCATCACTCGCTTTAGTCATCGCAAAAGAGTGTAAACAATTGGGTGCCAAACTCATTTGTACAGGACTTGGAAAAACAGAGTTTCACGAAAATCTTTCACATGCGGGACTTTCTTTTTTAGAACGTACATATTCAGATTTTACAAATACCGTCAAAACCGAATTAGGTGAGGATACTATTGTATATCCCTTAGATGTTACCATTCAGGCAAATATTGATTCATTTGCTGAGTTCTTAAAATTGAATCAAATTAAAATTCATTCCGTTTTGCATTCCATCGCTATGGATAAAACAATTCGCCAAGGTAAAGTAAAACCCATCATGACCATATCACGTGAGGAATTTATGGATGCAATGAACGTATCCGCGTTTTCGCTTCTTGCCCTTACGCAAAGTCTTTACCAAAGGGAAATACTAGCCGAGGCCAGTTCCATTGTTGCTTTGAGTTATTTAGGAGCGGAAAGAGTTGTTTCCCATCCTTACAAAAATATCGGTATCGCAAAATCTGCATTAGAGAGACTCGTAAAAGAAATGGCGATGGAATTAGGAAAGGAAAAACAAATTCAGGTCAACGCCATTCGATTTTCTCCTTACCGGGCCAGTAAAGCGGGTTCTGCCATTGAAGGACTGGAAGAAGCAGAGTTGAATTGTCAACTTCTTGCCCCTTTAGGAAATGCCTCAGCAAAAGATTTAGCTGAGGAAGTTGCTTATTTGTTTCGGCCAGGAAACCGCATTACAGGCGAAATACGACATGTGGATGGCGGTTACCATATCCGTGGGTAATTTTATGTGAATCGTTCTTTGATCAAACTTTCGAAATGATTCCCTCTTTCTTCAAAGTTTTTATACAAATCAAAACTAGCTCCTGCCGGTGAAAATATCACCGACAAGGAGTTTGGTTCATTTTCTTTCTCTGTAATCGTTGGAGAACCGATTGTATTCGATTGAAGAGTAGAATCAATTTTGTTTTTTAGATCGCTGACAAGTGTGGGAAGGTCCTGAAAATAACGAACGGGAAGTCCTGTCTGATCAAACTCAGATTTCCAAACTTCAACAGCTTTTCCATAAACCCAAAGGGGACAGTCCAATTCATTCCATCTTTTTAAAAAAGGTTCGATTGGTTCTGTTTTTGGAATCCCTCCTAAAATCAAAAACAATCCATCTCCTCTTTTGAATCCAGAAATTCCTGAAAGCATGGAATGGAGGTTTGTTGATTTTGAATCATTGATAAATTGGATTTTTTTGTATTGGTTTTTAAATTCAGAACTATCTATCTTTTTGAATCGGTGTGGAAGTCCGCTAAAGGACTCAAATCCATTTTGGATTTCCATTGGATTCATTCCCAATGATTCACTAAGAGCAATGGCAAAACATAAATTCATTAAGTTGTGTTTTCCTTTGAGTGGGAATTTGGAGGCATCATAAATATGGTTTGGCGTGTGAATTTGATTTGGATTTAAACAAACAAAATATTTTTGATCTTCACCTATGAATTGTAAGTTGGTGTATTCCGATGGTAATTCGGAAAGATATTGTAAAAAGTTTGGATTAATAAATGATTTGTGTTCGGGATTTTCTAAATTTTGGATTTTCCATTTTGCTTTTGCATAGGATTCCATGGTTTTATGTCGTTCCAAATGGTCTGAGGCTAAATTGAGAATAGCAGAGCAAGTTAATTCTAAGTTAGGTGAATCGTCTAATTGATAACTGGAAAGTTCTAAAACAACTAAATCAAGTGGTTCTAAACAAAAAGATGTAAAAGGAACTCCAATGTTTCCTCCCATTTTTGAATTAGGAAATTTTGATTTTAAGATATGATATGTGAGGGCTGTCGTTGTTGATTTTCCATCCGTTCCCGTGATTCCAATGATAGGTCCTTTGTAAAAAACACGCGCTAAACAAATTTCACTGAGTATAGGGAGTTGTCTTTCTTTCGCAACTTTTAGGATGGGATGGTCAGGGAGAATACCAGGGCTTTTGATGATACAATCGATCCCTTCCAATCTCTCCTGTGGGTGATTGTCTGACAAAACCGAAACATACAAAACTGAGTTTGCTTTTTCTGGAAACTTGTCTGCCAAGACAGAACGTTTTCCTAGAGAAGATAATAACTTGGCGGAAGAATCACCAGAGGACCCACCACCTAAAATGAGGAAATTTTGGAACTGGTCGAAGTCGGAACGAGTGGGAATGGATTCAGAAAACATTGATTGACACTCCGCTAAAATACGATGATTTTGTAAAATCATATCAGGTTGGGTAAATCGGTGCTGAAACACGAAGTGAAAGACGGAAAACTAGTCGTTTATCTGGAAGGTCGATTGGACGTTTCTGTGGCAAATGAAGTGGAAGAGGGCCTTATGGAACTCATCGATAATGCTGGACATAGAAAGGTCCTCTTAAACATGAAAGATGTCGAATATATGTCTTCTTCCGGGTTTAGAGCTTGTATTTCCACTCTAAGAAAACTCAATTCAAAAGAGGGTTCTCTTAAAATCTCCAATATCAAACCTGCGGTCAAACGTATCTTTGATGTCATTGAACTTACTTCTCTTTTTGATATCTACGATTCAGAAGATGCAGCGCTCAAAGCGTTCTAAGCGGGTCCTTGAATCCAGTTTTACATAAGATCGTTGAGACCAAACATGAAGAGATCCTGCAAGCAAAGGGTAGGTCTCTTCCCGCTCGCAAAGTTCCCATTCGTCCATGGGAATCAAATCTCAAAACGAGTTCTATTTCAGTCATAGCAGAATGCAAAAAAGGAAGTCCTAGTTCGGGAGTTCTTCGGCCAAATTATGATCCTGTAGAAATTGCCTCCATCTATGAATCCTCGGGGGCTGGTGCGATTTCTGTTCTCACCGACTCAAAGTATTTTTTTGGATCGTTAACGGATTTAGCTTCTGTGGCAGAGTCTGTTTCCATTCCTGTGATTCGTAAAGATTTCATTATTGATCCTCTGCAAATTGAAGAGGCTTATTCTTATGGAGCTTCTGCGATTTTACTCATTGTACGAATCCTTACTCCAAAAGAATTATCGTCTTTACATAGTTTTGCGAAAAATTTAGGTCTTGCTGTCCTTGTCGAAACACACAACAAAGAGGAAGTAAAAATTGCCTTGGGCTCTGGTGCCACAACCATCGGCATCAATACTAGGGATTTAGACACTTTTCAGATTCATAAAAACCTTATCGAAGAAATTGCGCAAGAACTGGATGATTCTATCATTCGGGTTGCGGAATCGGGTATCTCAAGTTTTAACGATTGGCAAAAATACAAAGGTATCGTAGATTCTATGTTAGTTGGGACTTACTTTATGAAAAGTAAGGACATTGCAAAAGATTTTCGTTCTCTTTTGTCCGGAATCTAATCTCAGGTTTTTTATTACATTCTACAAAACTCAGGTTTGGACTTCTGAAACATTTGGGGTATCCCTTACGAAGCGCCAAAATTTCAAATATAATTTAGCTTTTCTCCTATTGTCCTTCTACTAATCTATCCCCCATGAACTGGAAGCAATTCCTAAAGGGATTCATTTTGTTTCTATTGTA
>NZ_RQFW01000011.1 GCF_004770145.1 Leptospira bourretii
CATATTGCTTCATAATTAATAGTATCTAAAATCAAAATAATGCTTCAAAAGTAAAAGTATTCGAAGTAACATTCTACCTCTTCTTTAAGTAAAGCAAACAAACACTCAAAGGGAGGTTCAAAATGGAGCTTACTTTGGACGAAAGACATGCAATCATTAAGATACTCTCGAGGAAGTACAGCCTTAGCTCGAAAAAACAAAAATCTTATCTAGTCGATGAACTTGTTTATTTGTCTGGTTTTAATCGGACCTATGCCACAAGAGTTCTCAGGCAATATGCAATCAATCCACAGAGACCAAAGTCCGTGAAACGATCTGGACGAACCACTATTTATGGTGACGATGTTAAAAAGGCTCTAGAGAAGATTTGGGTCATCATGGATTATATTTGTGGGAAAAGACTGGCACCTTTCCTTCCTGAAATCATCTCCAAATTGGAATCCTTTAATGAGATCGAATTTTCACTTTCCGTGAAAGAGAAACTCATGAGAATCAGTGCCTCAAGTATTGATAGACTCTTGAAGGATGCAAAACGTAAACTCGGCAGGAAAGGATCCTCAACGACAAGGCATGGAAAATATTATCTAATTGATCAAATACCAATCAAAACATTCGCAGAATGGGATCATACGGTTCCAGGATTTGTTCAGGTTGATTTGGTTGCTCATAATGGTGGCAATACCTATGGAGGGTTTCTATCGACATTAAATGCAACAGATGTTTCTACTGGATGGACAACGTGCACCCTCGTCAGAGATAAAACACAATTTCAAATGCTAAAAGCATTTATAAAAATGAAATCCTCGTTTCCTTTCCCATTGAAAGGATTTCATTCGGATAATGGCGCTGAGTTCATAAACGAAACTATTGTTGCGTTTAAAGAAAAATATCAACTTGAATTCACCAGAGGAAGAGCTTATAAGAAAAATGATAATCCACATATTGAGCAAAAGAATTACACAATTGTAAGAAGGAACACAGGTTACTTGCGATATGACAAACCCGAACATGCTGAAATTCTAAGGGAACTTTATCATAATCTCAATCTGTATGTAAATTACTTTCAACCCATTATGATATTGTTGGAAAAACATAGAAAAGGGGCAAAGGCAATCAGGAAATATGATTATCCTAAAACTCCTTATCAAAGATTGATCGAATCAAAGGAAATAGATAAGAAAACCAAACAAAAAGAAAAGGCTATCTACGAGACTTTAAATCCTGCAGATCTCAAAAGAAAAATCAATGAGTGTCAAAATCGATTGATTCACTTGGCTGCCCCACTCCGTGCTCCCAATGAAATTGTAAAAGTGCGTAGGAAGAAAATGGTTACTCACACAATGAGTCCAAAAGAAAGAAATCATAATCTTAATAATCCAAATCCATTTCTCGAAAGACAGAAATTCGAAGAATTAAGAAGAGCAGCAAAATTAATTTGGGAGCAACGAAAATAAACTTGATACAAAACTCAAATGATAGGATAATCTTCGTTAACTTTGAATACCAAGGTTTTGAAGAAACAATCCTACGTTTGAATGCTATTTTTTTGGATCAAGTCG
>NZ_RQFW01000012.1:300000-443882 GCF_004770145.1 Leptospira bourretii
AATACGGGTTTCCTACCTTTGTGATTCCTGATGATGTGGGTGGACGTTACTCTGTGTTTACTCCTGTTGGGTTGTTGCCGATTGCTGCGGCAGGTTTCAGCATCAACAAACTCATTGATGGCGCAAAACAAATGGAAACCGAATTAAAATCAAAATCGGCATCTGATGGAAATATAGCCACTATCTATGCTTCGATTCGAAATGCTCTATATACAAAAGGGAAAAAAACTGAAATATTGGTAAGTTATAGTCCTGCTTTAGGCTTTTTATCCGAATGGTGGAAACAGTTGTTTGGCGAAAGTGAAGGAAAAACAGGAAAAGGAATTTTTCCTGCATCAGTTCAATTCACCACAGACCTACATTCTATGGGTCAATACATTCAGGATGGAGAACGACTTTTGATGGAAACTGTCATCAAAGTGGAAGCTCCCAAACAAGATGTTTATTTAACAGAAAAAACAGACGATCGTGATGGTTTGAATTATTTGGCAGGAAAAAAACTTTCTGAAGTGAACCAAAGTGCTATGTTGGGAACATTGATTGCCCATAGAGACGGTGGAGTTCCTTGTTTGGAAATCACTTTACCAACTTTGAATGAAGAGATTGTTGGAGAATTATTGTATTTCTTTGAATTTGCTTGTGGAGTTTCTGGTTATATGTTAGGTGTAAATCCATTTGACCAACCAGGTGTTGAAGACTATAAAAACAATATGTTTGCCCTACTTGGCAAAAAAGGATTCGAAAAAAGAAAAGAAGAAATCTTAAGTCATATAAGATGAGTTTACAAACGATTGAATTTTGGAGAGTTCCGTTCCAAATATATCTTTTGTGATATAAGAATCCCAAAGTTCTTTTGTTCCTAAATCAAGAACCGTACCGGAGAAAATTTCTCCGGTAATCTCTCCTTTGTTTGCACATTCCTTAAAAATATCAGACAGATCATAATATTTATTTTTTTCTAAATGGATAAGACAATTTGGATTTAATAATGCTAGGCCAATATAATAATTGGATCCTTTTCCAAAGTTCAATTTTCCGTTTTCACCGATATCGATTTTCGTATAATTTTGATTTGGTGGTATTGGAAGTAGGTATAAATGAATTTTTATCGGTTGAGGTAATTGGAATTTTGGAAAAAAATTAGGATTTGGAAAAAGTAATGTATCCGGATTGATTAACAAAATTGGTTCTTCATAATAATTTTCAGGTAAACCAGTTCGAATTCCTCCCGCTGTACCGAGAATTTCTTTTTTTTCTTCTAAAACCTCAATTGGGAATTGCGAAAAGTTCTGAACATGAGATTTAATTTGGTCACCTAAATAATGTGTGTTGATCCAAACCTTTGAAGTATTCCATTTTTTCAAAAGATACAAACTATAATCCAGAAGGGTAATATCTTGAATTTTTAACAGAGGTTTCGGGTTACTTTCAGTGAGAATTCCCATACGTTTTCCAAATCCAGCTGCTAAAATGAATGCATTCATAAATTCTTAAAGTCCTTATGGCGGCTTAATTCATCACGGAGACTTCTGACAAAAATATATAGTGAATCGGCAAACATTCCTAATTGAATGATTTCTTCCAATTGGTTCAAACAAGATATGATCGAAGGTTTAAATTTATTTTTTCCATGATCAGTCACCATTCGAAAATATGTTCCTAGAGCCTTAAATGATCTCTGTAAGGCCTGAAGATAAAAAGTATCGTTGAATTTTTTGGATTGGTCGATATTTCGTTTTTGAAATTCCTTTAACATTAAAGAACGAAAATCTCTGGGCAGCGGGTAATAAGCATCGTATAAGATGGAAGCTAAATCGTATTGTGGGACTCCCATTCTTGCATCCTGGAAGTCAATTAACGCATAATCAGAATTTGGCGATATTAAAATATTTCTACAGTGAAAATCTCTGTGAGTAAAAACATTAATAGGGTATTTGTTTAAATACCCAACTGTTTCTTCAATAAAGGCTCTCCCTTCATTGGATATTTCTGTTTTGATTTGAAATAATTGTTTAAATCCTTCAAATTTTTCCAAAGTTAAATTAGTTTCAAAACTAAGTTTTTCAGTATCAAATTTTCGGTTTTTTACTAGAGAAGGTGGATCGAGTGATTGGAGTTTTAAAATTAGATCAATTAGTATTGGAAACTTATTTTTATAATCATTTAGAGCATAGGAACTAAAATCTTTTAATCCTTCAAAACTCATAAATGTAAGTCCGAGTTCTTTATTTGTTTCTAAAACTTTTGGAACGTGAACTCCATTTGCATTCAGAAACTCGGATAGAATGATAAAGTCTTCATTTACTGTTTCATCGGCGCAAACAACTACTTCTTTTTTTTGAGAAGTTGTAATTCGAAAGTACCTACGTGTGGATGCTTCTTCTTGTAACGGTTCTATGTTTGGGTTTTTACCATAACGGGAAAGAACCAATTCTAATTGTGAGTCATTTAATCCTGGATACACTGAAGCTACTATGTTTCTAAAAGCTTAGGAAAAATAAAATGAAATTTAGAACCTTGGCCTGGTGAAGATAAAATTTCTAATTGAATATCAAAATTATCAACGATTTGTTTGACAACAAACATTCCAAGTCCAGTACCTTTTCCTAATTCTTTCGTGGTAAAGTATGGTTCATAAATTTTGTCTAAGGTTTCTGGAGACATACCTTCCCCATCATCTGACACGATTAGGTGAGAGTATCTTTTATCCTGATAGGTTGAGATTTCTATTGTACCGATGTTATTGGTAGCATCCGCTGCATTAAGAAGAATGTTGGAAAGTAATAAGGCAAATTGATCCGAATTCATTTGGATCGGAATTTCTTCCGAAGTTTCTTCTCTTTTGATGTGGCAGTATTTTAATTTAGCTGTTTCTTTGAACACTTGGAGGACGGCAGAAATTTCTTTGTTCAAATTCAAAGTTTTGGATTGTTCATTGTTTGATTTCAATGATTTCCCAAGTTGCAATAGGTTGGAAGTTAAAGCTCTTAATTTTTCTGTTTGGTTTAAAGTAACTTTTAATGCCCGATCTTTTAACATTGTGTCCGCATTTTCTCGAGAGGCCATCTCCACAAAACCTTGAATGGCGGTAAGGGAGTTGTTGATTTCGTGTCCAATGCTTGC
The DNA here is from genome assembly GCF_004770145.1 of Leptospira bourretii. NCBI lineage: Bacteria > Pseudomonadati > Spirochaetota > Leptospiria > Leptospirales > Leptospiraceae > Leptospira > Leptospira bourretii. Next base: position 303,124 of record NZ_RQFW01000012.1, read on the forward strand.
GGCCACAACAGATAAAAAAGCCCTTCTTTCGGAGTGAATGAGTTGTTCCACCATCACTTTTTTTTGTGTTACATCTCGAATGACACCCGTATAATACGTATCTCCATCTAAACTATAGGAACAAATTGCAATATCTGCTAAAAAAGTGGTAAGATCAGAACGAAGTAAAGTTACGTCAGATAATTGAAGGGTGGATTTGTTTTCCTCTTCACTTAAAACTTTAGAAACCTGCGCCATATACTTTTGCATTTTATTTTCAGTGAACAAAAGATGAACAGACTGTCCAATGAGATCCAGAGGTGTATGAAAACGAAACATTTCAAAACTAGCTTTGTTTGCAGAAACAATCGTTAATTTGGAATCAATAGTGATCACTGCATCGGAAGTTGCATTTAATATAGCAGCATTTTGTCGATTTAAATCTAAATTTTGAGTTCGTAGTGCTTTTTCTAATTTTTCCGATAACATTAGTTTTTCTAAATCGGAATCTTTTTGATTTTTGACCTCTAATGCTCGTTTTACGACAGATAGAATCTGAGTTCTGTCTACAGGTTTTGATATATACTCGAATGCATGATAACGAATTGCTGATTCTGCCGAAGAAAGATTAGGATTTCCAGTGATGAGAATTACCGGCAAATTGATTTGTTTTTCGGCGATAAATTTTGTAAAATCAATGCCAGACATCCCTGACATTAGAATATCAGAAATAACGACTGAAAAAGGTTCACCTGAGGATATCCTTTGGATAGCTTCGGAAGCAGATTCGGCGAGTTCAATTTGATAGCCTTCGCGAGATAAAACTCTTTTTAAAGCAACTCGAATGTCTTCTTCGTCATCGACGATTAAAATTTTATCCATTGTCATCTGTGTGAGCAGGAAGATAGATTTCTACCTTTGTCCCCGTTCCTTCCTTTGTCTTGATATAGATCTCACCGCCATGATCGGTGATGATCTTTTTAGAAATAGAAAGCCCCAAACCTGTTCCTTGTTTATTTCTTCTAGTTGTGAATAATGGCAAAAATACTTTTTCCAAAGTATCGTCATTGATTCCAGGTCCATTGTCTTCTACTGAAAATACAACCCACTCTTTTTTTTGATTTTTGACTAAATCGATGCCCAATTCGATTTTTGGAAATTGCCTTGTTGTTTCCATTTCTGAAAGAGCATTGATGGAGTTTACCACACAATTAATCAGTACTTGTTCAATTTCCTGCCAACGAACAAAAATTCCTGGTAAATTTGGGCCAGCATGGCGTGTAAAACTGATATTTTTCTTTCGACAACTTACCTCCACCAGTTCACTTGTTCTCACCAAAATATAATAGGGTGATACAAAATCACGGTTGGGACTTTCCATCCTACCTAAATCAAGCAATGCCTTAACTAAATCTCGGATTCGTAAATTAGCGGATTCAATTTTTTTGAGAATGTTCCTACGTTCGTTCGGATCGGTTTCATCGACAGTAATCAAGTCATCTAAATACAAAAGAGCACTTTGAAGTGGGTTGTTGATTTCATGAGCAAGTCCTGCTGCAATTTCCCCGATGCTTGCAAATTTCATAGACTCAATAAGTTGTCGATCCATTCGTTTAGCTTCCGTGATATCGGAAAAAACCAACATTATTTTTCTATCATTTGGGTCAAATCGCCTTACAGGAATAAAGCGAATTTCAAAAGTTCTTTCATCACCTAGAAGAACATAATCAAATTCAGTAGTTTGGATATTTTGATTTTCAACAACATTATGTAACACATTCATTAGTTTTGATTTCATGTTTTCATCAAAAAAATGAAAGATATCTTCACCAACTTCAAAGGCAAAAACCTGAAACAGTAAAAACTTAAAAATCGGAGCAATTTCTAGTATTTTTGCATCTTGATTTACAATGACAAATCCATTGTTCATCGTAGCAAAGAATGTCCTTAGTTTATCTTCACCATACTTTATAATTCGTTCCGCATTTTGTAATTCAGAGAGATCAAGTAAAAGAACAGTTATCCCATTTGGTTTTCCATGTTCCGTTGTGATAAAACTTTGTAATTGTAGGGTAATCAATTCTCCATTGTACAATTTGAATTCAAAAATTCTTTTTGTATTTTGAACTAAGAGTTCTTTGGTAAATTCTTCTGATAATGGAAGAATGTCCGAAACATGATATGATTGAATTTGATTTGCTGATAAACGAAAAAAATCTACGAATTTTGTATTTGCATATTTTAAGTTTCCTTCTAGGTCTGCTTGGAAAAATGGAATTTCTAAATGGTCAATGACTTCCGACTGTTCCTTTGTAAACTCATGAGTCCAATTGATTGTTATGGCGTAAATTTCCGTATCAGAATCAAAAAATTCAGCTAAGGAGGAAAAATGAACAGAGGTAACAATCCTTTCTGAATTTTGTTTTCTTAGGAACCACTTATATTCACTTTTCGATTGCGGGTGAGTGTGGATTTCAGAAATTAATAGTTCGTGGTCACAAAAGATGTTTTGAATTTTCAAAGAATTTGGATTTTGAATCTCCAATCGTTCCTTTGTGATTTCATCTAGATAAAGAATTTGGTTCGATTTAAGATCGACGAAAACCAAACCATTCTGGGAATGGGAAAGTAGCTGCGATAGTCTTTCAATTTTTGAATTCAACATTATGATTAAATATTTTTACCGAAGCCTTTTTCGAAACTATCAGTCCCAGAGACGTAAATCAATGAAAAATATGGGCGGCGAACCCTGTTTCGTTGCGATGGGAGGCCATAAAATTTTTTATTGGAAATTTGGAAAGGGAAACAAAAAACCAATTGTTTTTTTACATGGATTACTTGACGAAAGTTTTGGTTTTCGTCGAGTCGTCAAAGAACTGTTAAATGATGGTTATCCTCTATATGTTTTCGATTTACCAGGATATGGGAAAAGTAAACTACCTCTAGTAAAATATCTCTATCAAATTGATGTTTGGGCCGACCTTCTGCTCGAATGTTTTCAGAAATTGGAGCTAAAAGATATTTGTCTTGTGGGTCATTCGATGGGTGGCCTCACATCACAGCATTTAGTTTTGCAGGATACTCAACACCTAGTGGCAAAACTAATCCTTTTGGCTCCGGGTGGAATCCCACATCCTGAACGCGAAAGAATGCGCAAAATCCTTTTCCCAAAGACGGAAAAACAAGTTATTTTATTGTTACGTTATTTATATGGAGAAGAATTCCCCGAACCAGGATATTTATTTCGCCATACGCTTGTTACTATTTGGAACGAAAAACCAAATGAATATTTGCAAGAAAATACATTACGTAGAGAAGATGAGATTTTTTTTGATGCAAAAATGAAAGGAATCAAAATTCCAACCTTGATTTTAGCAGGGGCAGAAGATGAGATTACCCCACCTTTTATGATGAAAAAAATAAATTCCTATATTAAAAAAAGTAAATTGGTATGGATTCCAAAAGTTCGGCATGCAATTCATTTGGAAAAACCTGATGTGGTGGCAAAGAATATTAGGATATTCTATAATACTTAATTATTCACCATCGTCGCCAATTGCATCGACAGGGCACATCGCCATAGCTGCTTTTGCCTGTTTTTCTTCGGCAGGTGTAGTTGGCTGTTTTTTAAAGAAAATATGGCTTTCGTCGTCATTGTACTGCATTAAACTAGGGGCTTCCTTAATGCAGTCGTTACAGGGAACACAAGTCTGGTCGACATAGTATTTTCCTGGGACATTTTCGGGTTGTTTGCTACTTTTATCTGCCATAGAGTATTTTTACTTTTTAACAGACCCCCCCCTATAAAATAAAGCATATATGACGAAAAAGAACATCCTCATCGTCGAGGATGAACCCTTCCTCGGACTCAATATCAAACAGAAAATCGAATCATTCGGTTTTCATGTGATTGCGGTCGTACCTTCCGGGGATGAGGCATTTCAAATTGTTTCGGAAAAAGTTCCTGATCTGATTTTGATGGACATCAATTTAGAAGGTTCTTTAGACGGGATCGAAACAGCAGAATCTTTGCGAGAGCAGTTCTCTGTTCCTGTGTTGTTTCTTACGGGTTTTTTAGATGATACCGCCAGACACAGAATCAACCAAAACGCATCCTATGCTTATCTAATGAAACCTTTCACCTCCGAACAACTGAAAGAAGCGGTTTCCAGTTTTACTGCTTAAGATTTTTCAATCGACCCTTTCCACTCCCATCGAATCAAAAATTCCCGATTTCCATCAGCACCTTGGATGGGGGATTCTGCGAGTCCTAAAAATTTTAATTTAGGATCTAAATTTTTGATTTTTCGCCATACAGATCGAATCGTATAACCAATATGATGCGAATCTTTCAAAACCCCTTTTTCCAATTTTGACGGATGCACCTCAAATTGGGGTTTAAATAAGGAAATTCCTCGCCAAACGATTTCGGGTTTCGATTGAAAAAGGATAACTAGAGATTGAAAGACAGGCACAAGGGAAATAAAACTTAAATCCATTGTAATCCATGTTTCTTTTGTTAATGGTTCTAACTGGTTTATTTTTAGGTCTTTTAAATGTGTGCGATCAAATACTGTGACTCTTGGATCATTTGCAATTTTTTGTGCCAATTGTCCATAACCCACATCCACAGCAATCACGCGGGAAGCACCTTTTTCCAAAAGAACCTGACAGAATCCTCCGGTAGAAGCACCTAAATCGATGCAGGTTTTGTTTTGGATGTTGGCATTTGGAAAGGAATCAAAGGCACCAAGAAGTTTATACGCACCCCGAGAAACATAGGTTTTGATTTTTTCTTTGGTCCGAACGATATCTTTTGAACTAATGTTTGTCCCTACTTTTGAAATGACTACATCATTGACAAGAACAGACCCAGAAAGGATTAACGATTGTGCTAGTTTTAAATCGATCGCATAACCTTCGCGAACGAGGTATTCATCCAGTCTAATTTTTTCTTTCGGCAATGTATTTAGGTAATCCTAAAAAGAATTCATTGTTTAGGGAAGGAAGGTTGGCAACAAGAGAAATGGCTTTCGATACGGATTCATCTCTTAACCTTTTGGCAGTTTCCATCCCATAAAGACTAGGATAGGTTAATTTGCCGGCTTTGGCATCTTTTCCAGGTGTTTTTCCGAGATCCTTCAGGTTTCCTTCCACATCTAAAATATCATCGGTAATTTGGAACAATAAGCCAATCTCTTTCGCATAACTTGCGATCACGGACTCTCTATCTAACCAATCAGGGCGCAAACGATTTCCCAAAAGGAAGGAGGCTTCAATCAGAGCACCCGTCTTTTTTTCATGGATGGATGCGAGTTTTGATTCTTTATCATTGGAGCTGGGATTTTTTTCTTCTTGGATGTCTTCCATTTGTCCCAGGATCATCCCATTCATTCCAGAACCTTTGTGGAGGATTTGGATGGAATCTCGGATGGCAGTGGAGTCAATGTTTTCAAATAAAGACAACAAATAAAAACTCAAAGAGTTCAGGGTGTCACCAGCAAGGATGGCCGTTGCTTCATCAAATTGAATATGGCAAGTGGGCATTCCTCGGCGGGTGTCATCATTGTCCATCGCAGGTAAATCATCATGGATGAGAGAATAGGTATGAATGCATTCGACAGCAAGGGCCGCTAAGTAAACGGAGAGATGTTCTTTGGTATTGAGTTTTTTTGGTAATTGGTCTGGATGAAAAAAGGAATTCAGAACAAAGATAGGTCGAATTCGTTTTCCACCGGCCTGCAAACTATATAGACAAGCATCTGTTATGCGAGTGCGAGGTTGAAACAATTCTTTTGTATAGGACTCAAAAAAAGAATCAAAGAGTTGTTTGGAATTTGTTAAGATATCAGAAAACTGAGTGGGCACGCGAAAAAAGAACCGGCTCCCTAAAGAACCGGTTGTTTGTTTGGTTCGAACTTAGTTAAGTTCATACCCTTTGAAGAAAAACGCAATTTCTTGAAGTGCGTTTGCCACAGAGTCAGAACCGTGAACCGCATTTGCTTCTTTGCTTTCTGCAAAGAGTGCACGGATAGTTCCCGCTTTTGCTTCTTTAGGATCAGTGGCACCTATCACATCTCTCCAATGTGTTACCGCATTGTCTCTTTCAAGAGCACAAGCAACGATTGGGCCAGAAGCCATGTAAGTGCAAAGGTCATTGTAAAATGGACGAGCTGCATGAACTGCGTAAAATTGTTTTGCGTCTTCGAGGCTGAGTTTTAGGAATTTCATTCCTAGGATTTTAAATCCTTCTTTTTCAATTCTTTGAAGGATGTCACCGATGTGTTTGTTTTTCACAGCATCGGGTTTAAGCATGATAAAAGTTCTTTCCATATCTCCAAAAGCATGGAGAAACCGAAAAAAGCAATCGAATCTTTAGGTGCTTAAAAAACGAACCAAAAGAAATGAAGTTGGAAGAAGATCCATTTTCTCAAATCCCATTTCTTCCCAAACATTTAGATCGATGAGAATCAATGAATACCCGGTGATTTTATTTAAGGCGATCGGATAGGGATTTAGATCTGTTTCGGGTTGTACTAGGTCTTCCACCTTGATTTTGTTCGACTTCATCCCCTTGAGGGATGTTAGCTTCTGGGCAAATCCAAGGATGGGATCCTTTTCCCCTTTGTAAAGGATGGCTACTTTTTCCACTGATTCCAGGCCATTATCAATGAGCACTCCAACCGTTGCAGGGCAATAGTTGAGAATTCCTTTGATTTTTCCACCTGTATAACTGCGAGAAAACAGGGGTTTGGCAGCACCAATGAGTAAAATGTCTGTATGTTTGATTTTGGCAAAATTGACAATTTCATAAGTGACATTGTCAGTGATGCGATATTCTGTTTGGACTTGGAGACCCATTTGTGCGCCTGTTTGGCGAATGGATTCAAAACTGGCATCACGGTAACGACGAATTTCTTCATTAGACAAAGAGTCATTTGGCGAAATGTGTAAAGCAGTGATTTCCAAATTTTTCTTTTGGTTACCGGAAAGGGAATAAGCAAATCGAACTAGACTTTTTCCCATTTTTTCTTGGGCAAAGGCCACTAACACTCGTAATTTGCGATCCACAGGTTTTTCAGTAGGAACTCGTTTTTCTGATTTAGAGTAAAACTTTTGGATTCCATCGAGTAAAGGTCCTGTGGAAAGGGTGGTGACAAGAGCCATTAACACAAAAACCGCAAAGATTTCAGGACTTAAAATTCCAAGATCATATCCAATATTGAGGACCACAAGTTCCATGAGTCCTCTCGTGTTCATAAGGGCTCCGATGGAGAGGGCATCTTCCCAATTCGAACCTGAAACTTTGGCAGCAAAGGCACTTCCCACAAATTTACCCACCACAGCCACAAGGATGACAAGACCAAATACCATCCAAAGGTGAGAACCATTGAGTAGGCCAATTTCTGTTCTAAGGCCTGTGATCACAAAGAAAATGGGGAGAAATAAAATAACAGCGATGTCTTCTATCTTTTCTGCGATGAGTTTTTTAAGATTTCCCTCCGCTGGCATAATCACACCAGCAAGGAAGGCACCAAATAGTGCATGGATTCCTATGACTTCTGTCGCCAGAGAGGACAAAAATAAAATCATCAAAATAAGAGCCACTGCGGTTCTTGTTAAGTTTTCCCTGGAAATATAAATGGAACCCAATCGTTTGAGGAAAGGTGCCACTAGATAAATCATTGTTAGGATATAAGCAAAAGACAATCCAATGGTAAAAAGTGCCGTGTTGAGATTTCCGGCTTTGGAGATGGTGACTATGATCGCAAGTAAGATCCAAGCAGTGATGTCATCTGCAGCTGCACAAGTGAGAACCATCGCTCCAAGAGGTGTCCTTGTGAGATTTCTTTCTTGGAGGATCCTTGCGAGCACTGGAAAGGCAGTGATACTCATTGCAATTCCCATAAAAAGTGAGAAGGACAAAAATCCTACATTCTCAGGTGCATAATCTGTATAAAAATAATAAGCCAAAATCATCCCCAAAAAGAAAGGGAAGATGATACTGGCATGGCTAATCACAACAGCGGAATGGGCTTTGTTTTTAAGAACGGAGATATCAAGTTCCATCCCAATGATGAACATAAAAAGCACCAAACCAATTTGACTGAGGGTTCCAAGAGTGGGGAGGCTTGATGGTGGAAACAAAAATCCCATCGTTTCTGGGAAGTAGTAACCAAGAAGTGATGGCCCAAGTAAAATCCCGGCTACAATCTCTCCCATGACGGAAGGTTGTTTCAGTTTTCTTGAAAATACATATCCTACAAATCTTGCAGCACCACAGACGATGATGATTTGTAAGAATAGAAGTGCTAATGGATGATGGAAACGATTGAAAAAATTTTCCGTATCCAAATGTTCATTGGTAACAATGACAATGTTTTTTGCTGCTTCAAGAAGAGTTCCTGCTTGTAAAAGAAAGTATCCAAGGGAACCAAACAGTAGTATGGTGAATCCATAAAAAAAAGAAGAACGTGTTTTCATAGAATCCTCATTTCCAAATTAAATGGAGAATTTTTTGGTAAGGGCTTCGCCCACGATGTCCGGAACTTGATTGGATACTGCTCTTCCATGTCTCGCTACTTCTTTGACGATTGTCGAAGACACAAAAGAGTATTCATTGTCCGCCATCAAAAAATAAGTTTCGATTTCAGGTGCTAATTTTTTGTTCATAAGCGAAATCGCATATTCGTAGTCAAAGTCAGTTACCGCACGAAGCCCACGTAAAATCACACGTGAGTTTTTTTCTTTGCAATAATCGACAGTCAGACCTTCGAAGGTATCAATTTTGATTTTGTCCCAACCTTTAAAAACTTGCCCGATCATTTCTACACGTTCTTCAGAAGAAAATAAGGAAGTTTTTTTTGAGTTAATGGCCACAGCAATAATGATCTCTTCAAAAAGCGGATGGGCTCGCCGTATGATGTCGAGATGACCGTTGGTGAACGGATCAAAAGAACCTGGATATACGGCGATATTTTTCATCTTATTTGTTTACCCTTGCCCATTCTTTCATAGGCAGTCCGTAAAGGTTGATAAAACCTTCGGCATCGTATTGGTTGTACAATTCTTCTTTTTCAAATGTAGATAATCCTGCATTGTAAAGAGACTTGTTGGATTTACGTCCGACAACAGTGCAACTTCCTTTGTACAATTTGATTCGTACAGTTCCATTGACATACTTTTGTGTATAATCCATATAAGCACGCAAAGCATTCATTTGGTTGGAATACCATTGGCCATTGTAAATGTAACGAGCAAACTCTTGCGATAGTTCATCTTTTTTGTGTTGGGTATCGCGATCGAGAGTGATGGATTCTAAATCGCGGTGAGCAATATGAAGGATAGTTCCACCAGGAGTTTCATAAACCCCTCGAGATTTGATTCCGACAAGTCGGTTCTCCACGATATCAACTCGGCCCACTCCATTTTTTCCACCTATATCATTTAAGGTTTCCATCACTTCGAGAGGATTCATTTTTTTTCCGTCGATAGAAACGCAGTCTCCGTTTTCAAAATCCAATTCCAAATAGGTTGGTTTGTCAGGAGCTTTTTCAGGAGATACGGTTAAGATAAACATATCTTCTTTTGGTTCATTGAATGGATCTTCTAAAATTCCACCTTCAAAAGAAAGGTGCATTAAATTTCTATCCATGCTGTATGGTTTAGCAGCTGTTACAGGAACTGGAATTCCTTTTTTCTTTGCGTATTCAATCAGGTCCGCACGGCCACCAAAATCCCAAGTCCTCCAAGGAGCAATGATTTGTAAGTTAGGCGAAAGGGCTTTGAAGGTGAGTTCGAAACGAACCTGGTCGTTTCCTTTTCCTGTCGCTCCATGTGAGAAAGCATCCGCACCTTCTTTCGTAGCAACTTCTGCCATTGCTTTTGCAATGAGAGGACGTGCCAGAGAGGTTCCGAGTAAATAACGCATTTCATAAATGGCATTCCCGCGAATTGCAGGGAAAATAAAATCTCGTGCAAATTCCAAACGTAGGTCTTGGATGTACACTTTGGAAGCTCCGGTATTTTTTCCTTTTTCTTCCAGACCAGTAAGTTCTTCTTTTTGACCAACATCGGCACAAAAAGCAATGACTTCACAACCGTAGGTATCTTTCAACCAAGCCAGGATGACGGACGTATCGAGTCCTCCGGAGTAAGCGAGAACGATTTTTTTGGGAGCAGGTTTCTCTTTCATAGAATAAGGTCAAAATAAAAGAAAAAACCAAGAACACAATTAAATATTGTCTGAAACGAAATTGTGTAGTAGATTTGGTGGATGCGTTTTCCCGTTTCTTTTTCTGTTTTCGTAAGCATTTTCATTTTTACGATCCACTGCCAAAAGCAAATTGTTCCACAAGAGGAAATCTCCCGATACGTACCTAACCCAAAGATATACATCCAAAAAGAGGGAATGGCAAAACGTGGAAGTTTTGTAGGGATGGAACCCTATCTCAACAAGTATAGTTACGCAACAGAAGATAGTTTTTATCTGGCTTTGAGCGAATACTTTCGGATGGCAAAGGAAAATGAACTTCTCTTTGTGGATCGTAGCATCGTTGTTTTACCGGAATACATTGGAACCTGGCTTGTGGTGACTGCCGAGGATAAATCCATTTTTGCAACCAACACAATCCAAGAAGCAATGGAAGTTTTGGTAAAACATAACCTCGGTTCTTTTCTTTGGCACTATCTCTTCAGTAACTCTTACTCAAGTGACAAATTAAAAGAAACACTCTTTCGTATGAAGGCATGGCAAATGTCTGACAGATACCAATCTGTTTTTGCAAGACTTGCCAGAGAATATCGAGTATCCATCGTTGCCGGTTCGATTGTTTTGCCTCACCCAAAAGTCATTGAAGGAAAAATCACTCCTACAGATGGGCCTTTAGAAAACGTAAGTTTTTATTTTCATCCCGATGGTAGAGTGGATGATCAGATGGTTCGCAAACTCTTTCCCATTGTTGATGAAAAAGAATTCCTAAAGGAAGGTAAGTTAGAGGAAAATCCAAGTTACCAAACCCCATTGGGAAAGTTATACACAATGGTCTGCGCTGATTCCTGGTTTCCTGAAGTATATACGGAATTTAAAAAATCAGAATCAGAGTTACTTGCAGTTCCCTCTTTTGTATCGCCGGCTGATGCCTGGACAACCAAATGGCAGGGTTACAACGGTTATGCGAATCCAAAAGATGTAGATCCCAAAGACATTGGTTCCATTTCTGAGCGTGCCGCTTGGAAAAAATATGCGATGAATGGTCGCCTCAAAGATCCAAAGGTAAAAGCAGGAATCAATGTGTTTTTTCGAGGTGAAATTTGGGACCTAGTCGCCAGCGGAGATGCCTTTTTGACATTAACTGGAAAATCAGTATTAAATCTTGTGAAAGAAGAAAAAAACCAAGGAAGAATCTATGTACTCTATCTCTAGAAAATCCTTTTTGACCTTGTTACTTTTTTGTGCGGGCATTAAATCCAAAATTCGTTATTTTTATTTTAGTGATTCAGAAACAAAAACTGTCACTGCATTTTCGGAGGTAGTCCTTCCCATCAATGAGCCGGGAATGCCAAATTTAGAAGAAACAAACATGATGCGAAGATTGGATGAAGAGTTGTATTTTGTTTCCGAAGAGATCCAGGAAGACTTTCATTCGGCAGTTATGGTTTTGGAATACCTTCCTTTCTTTTATGGGCATTTTAGTTTTTTCTCAAATCTCTCTCGAGAAAAACGAGAAGAACTTTTGTCCCTGTTGGCAGAGACTGATTCGGATATTGTTCGTGCAGTGGTTGGAAATTTAAAACTACTGGTCTGCCTTGTTTACTACGGTCACAAGTTGACTTGGGCACCCATATCTTATCCAGGTCCCTTTGCCAATCCTCCTGAAAAATGGAGCGAAGCAAGAATCCACTACCAAAATTTAGTGAATGGGAAGGAAGTTTAAAGTGAAACCGGGAATATATAGAGATTACAAAAGTTATGCGAAGAAGGAAATCATTGTTGTTGATGTAGTAGTGATTGGTTCGGGATGTGGTGGTTCGACAATGGCCTATGAACTTTCCAAAAAAGGGATCAAAGTCGCTCTCCTGGAACAAGGAGGAAACTACCACACAGGAACCTTTGATAACAATGAACTCAATATGGCTGGCAAGGTTTCTGCGGAGAGAAATTTTCATACGACGGCAGATGGTGGGATCAACCTCGTGTATGGAAATAATTTGGGTGGGGCCTCAGTTCACTACTGGGCTGATAGTTACCGAACCCCAGATGACAGGCTGTTATTATGGAATCGTAAATATGGAATCGAAAACCATCTTCCGGAAGACCTACATTCCTATTGGTCGGAATTGGAAACGGACCTTCATGTAACTCCTGCAGGTGAAGAATCCTTTAACCCAATGAACCGATTATTTCGAAGCGCCTCACAACGATTAGGTTGGGAAGGCCATGCCGTCCCACAAGCTCGTAAAAACTGCCAAAAATCTGGGCATTGTATGCAAGGATGTATGTTTGGGGCCAAACAGTCACAACTTGTGACTCATATTCCTAGAGCCGTGCAACTGGGAACCGATGTGTATACCGATCTGCGCGCGGAAAAGTTAAACTATGTTGGTCAGAAAGCCACTGGCCTCGAAGCCGTGGTGATAGACAGAAGAACCCTTAGGCCAACGGCGACTAAAATCACTTTTTTATCCAAGGCCGTTTGTGTTTCGGCAGGTGGATTTGGTAGTTCTACTTTTTTACTTCGCAATGGACTCAAAAAAAGATTACCGGCACTTGGTGAGTTTTTGGCGATCAATCCTTCTCCCATGGTACATGCGTTATATGAAGAACCCATCGTACAATGGAGAAATATTCCCGCAGCTTATGGTGTTGAAGATTTCCGATTGGCCAGATACCAAAATGGAAAGTACAAAGAAGGTGGGTATATGCTTATGCCAAACCAATTGCAACCAGCCACTCTTGCGGCTCTTATTCCTAGTTTTGGAAAAGACCACTATTCTTATATGAAACAAATGGAACATTTGGGTGGAACCATTGGTTGGATTGATGATGTGGATGGGGAACTTGGTTCTATCGAAGTGGATCTGTTTGGAAAACGGAAAATAAACTATCCTTTTGGAAAGGTCACCAAACAAATCTTTAGCGATCTTACTTACAAACAAATGAAGTTAAACTTTGAAGCGGGTGCCAAAGAAGTTTTCCTTGCAGGTATGAAACTTCGTAAATATTCCAAACTTCCCAAAAAGGAAGAAATTGATGCTCTGGCATGGAGGCCTGCGGAATTTCCAATGGCGGCTCCCCACCCTGCCGGTGGATGTCGGATGGGAAAATCGAGCGAAAATTCCGTTGTGAATTCTCGCCACCAAGTGCATGGGTTCCAAAATCTATTTGTGGCTGACTCTTCTGTTTTTCCTACAGGAGTCAGTGTGGACCCAAGTTTTACCATTATGGCTTTTAGTAAAAAAGCCTCTGAGTTTGTAATGGATGTTATGTGAGGTTTTTGTTTCTAAAAACGGCTACGGTTTCTACGTGGTCGGTTCTTGGGAACATATCCACTGGTTGCACAGAATTTAAGAAGTATTGCCTTGCCAAAAGATTTGTATCTTCTCTGAGACTCATTGGATCACAAGACACATAGACAATTTTTTTGAAACCCATACCCAAAATGGTTTCTGCCACTTCGACACCGAGTCCTGTGCGCGGAGGGTCAAGGACTAAGGTATCATAGTTTTTTCCAAAAAGAGTTGGTAACACTTCGGCCACCCTTCCTTTACGAAATCGTACATTATGTACGTGATTGTATTTAATCGATTCTAGTGCGGTTCTATGAGAGTTGGGATTTTCTTCAATTCCCATTACTTCTTTGCAATTTCCTGAAATCCAAAAAGAAATGGTTCCAATTCCTGAATAAGCATCAATGACTCGGGAGTTTGGTTCGATTTCATCTAAAACCAAATTGTACAAACTTGGTGTTTGGATGGGGTTGACTTGTAAAAAAGTAGAAAGGCCCACACGGAATTTATGTTTTCCAAAATGTTCGTGGATATAGGGTCTACCCCATAACAGATGTTCTTCGCGGCCAAGTGCCATTGTTGTGTGTTTTGTATTGATGTTTTGGATGATCCCAACAATTTTTCCAAACTTTCCTGTTTTCCCAATTCGGTTTTGGATGGCAGTGTGGAGTCTTTTGGAAGCATCTTTGGCATGAGGTATATCTTCTTTGGCAGTGACAATCCCCAGAATGATTTCTCCTGTGGAAAAAGATTTTCTTGCTACGAGGTATTTCATCATCCCTCTTTTGGATTTTTCGTTGTAAGGGAGAAGTCCTTCTCGCCTAGCCCATTGTTTGACGGCCAGAGCAATTTCGGTAAGGCCAGGGTCTTGGATTTGGCATTCGGTTTGGTCGAGAACAAAAGTAGATTCTTTATTAAATAAACCTAATGTGAGTAAGGTTTTGTTGGCTATGTTTCTACGTCCAAAAGGAAGTTGGATTTTGTGACGATAATATTCCGGTGAGGGACTGGGAACAATCGTACGAAATTCTAAATGGCGATAGGTTTTAAAAAGTTCTTTGATGTTTTGTTCTTTTTTTCGAAGTTCTTTGGTGTAATCAATGTCTAGATAATTACAACCACCACAGATTCCGAAATGAGTGCAGATTTTTGTTCCAGGACTTGTTGTCATAATTAGTTTCCTGATCCCACAAGTTCAGAGATGTTATTTAGTTTTTTTTCTTTTACCACTTTGTCGAGATAGGAACAAATTTGGTAAGGAAGAAACGGTCCTTCATAAATATAACCAGTGTAAATTTGGACTAGGTTGGCACCGGCTTCCATCATCTGTTTTGCTTTTTCTCCTGAGTCAATTCCTCCGACACCAATGATCGGAATTTTTCCCTTTAGAGTTTTGTAAGCAAGGGAAACAAAATGAAGTGACCTTTCGAAAAGTGGTCCACCAGAGAGTCCACCTTCCTCTGGATTTTTTTCACCAAGGACTTCTTTGTTAAGTGTGGTATTGGTGAGAATAACTCCGCTGATTTTATAATCCAAACAAACCTTTAGATTTTCGATTAACTCTTCTTCTGATAGATCAGGAGCAAATTTTAAATACAAGGGAATTGGAAACTTGTGATCAAAAGCAGATAGGATACCTTCGATGAGATCGATAAGAGTTTTTTTCGTTTGGAGTGTTCTTAAGCCTGGAGTGTTGGGAGAGCTGATATTGATCACAGCATAATCTCCATAGGGAACCAATTTTTTTAATGTATAAACATAATCACCAACAGCATTTTCTAATTCAGTGACCTTTGATTTTCCCGCATTGATTCCACGTACACCCGACTTTTGTTGTTTTTTGATATTCGATTCGGCAATGTCGGCCCCAGGATTATTGAATCCCATTCGGTTGATGAGGGCTTTGTGTTTGGGATAACGGAAGAGTCTTGGTTTGTCGTTGCCTGGTTGTCCTTTGGCAGTAATGGTTCCTACTTCGATAAATCCAAATCCCATATGGATCATTGTGGGAAAAAGTTCTGCTGTTTTGTCAAATCCTGCGGCAAGTCCTAATGGATTGGGGAAATGGATTCCCTGAATAGTTTGTTCCAGTCGTTTCGATTTGTATTCAAAGATTGAAGAAAGAGTCTTATGGAAAAAAGGGATCTTTTGTGAAAGAGAAAGGAAGGTTGCTGCCAAATGGTGTGCAGATTCTGGATCTAAATGAAACAGGATAGGTTTGATAAGATGATTGTAAAACAAGAAGAGAATCCTTACGTTGATTCTTTTTTCGCACTCTTTTCTTACAATTTCTTTCCGAAAATAGCGTTCTTTCAGAGACTCATTATCAGGACCTTACGAAAATGGCACCAAATTCTTCATTTGCCCGTATTTGGCAGAATCCTTCCGACTTTCCACCGGAAGCTGTACTTCGGGAATTAGAAAACCTACTCAGGTCCAATCCAGATTTTTGGCTCAAAATCAACCGAGATGGAATCATCGTTGATTATAAAACATCCAGGTTTGTCAATATTGGAGATAAACCAGAAACACTACTTGGCAAACACATCGATGTGGGCCTACCTCCTTATTTACGTGAAATTACTGCAGAAGCATTGGCTTATTTATCTGAGAAAAAAAGCCAAGTCTTTTGGAAAGAATACTCTTATGGTGAAGAACCAAACATACGACATGTGGAAGTTCGATTTGTAGTTCTCTATGAAGGATATATCATGTCCAACCATAGGGACATTACGGAAAGAAAACGTTTGGAGAATGCGTTTTTAGAAAGTGAATCGCGGTTCCTATCTATGGCACAAAATGCTGCCGATTCCATTATCATCATTAATGATGATGGCATTATCCAATTTTTTAACAAAACAGCAGAAAATACCTTTGGATATACTCATGATGAAGTCATTGGTAAAAATGTTACGATGATCATTCCTGGTGAATATAAAGAAAAACATGATGAGTACCTACGAAGATATAAAGCAACAGGAACTCAACATATCATCGGTGTGGGAAGAGAGCTTGTCGCATTACGAAAGTCTGGTGAAATTTTTCCTTGTGAATTATCTGTGGGTGAATTTAAAACAAAATCAGGGAAAATGTTTACAGGGATATTACGAGACATTAGTCAAAGGAAAATCCAAGAAGAAGAATTATACCAATATAGAAATCATTTGGAAGAGTTGGTAGAAAGCCAAACAATGGACTTAAAAATGTCCAAAAATATTGCGGAAGAAGCTTCCTATATGAAATCTCTTTTTCTAGCTAATATTTCTCATGAACTAAAAACACCAATCCATGCCATTTTAAGTTATGCTGAACTAGGAGAAGAAAAATCAGCAACTGTTACTCCAGAAAAAATTAAGGAGTATTTTCAGATTATTGATTCTTCCGGTAAACGATTGTTAGGTCTACTGGAAAATTTGTTAGATATTGCCAAATTAGAATCTGGCAAAATGCGTTATTTATTTGAGAAAAATTGTCTGAAAGAAACTGCAAAGTTTGTGATCAACGAAATGCGAGTCATTTTGGAAAAAAGAGGGATTACAGTTGTCTTACTAGATAAGGAAGAACGATGGGAAGCCGAGTTCGACTACGAAAGAATCCAACAGGTGATACGAAATATCCTCTCAAATGCATTAAAATTCATCCCAAATGACACTAATATTGAAATTAGTATGTTCAGAAGAGAATTTATTCCGAGAAAAACTCAGTCATATGTCAACGGTATCGGAATACAGATTCGCGACTTTGGACCGGGGATTCCTCCGGAAGATTTGGATAAAATTTTTGAAAAATTCATCCAGTCCAAACAGGTGAAAGCAGGGACAAAAGGCACGGGGCTTGGATTATCCATATCCCGAGAGATTGTCAATGACCACCACGGATTGTTGTATGCCGAGAACCATGAAACAAAGGGAGCAATTTTTACTATGTTAATTCCTTGTTCTCGTGAGGAACTCCGATGATTAACTTACTAGCAGTAGACGATGAAATGATCAATTTGATGATCATTGATGAGTCACTTTCTGACAAAGGATTTACTGTCGTTAAAGCAAAGGATGGTGAAGAAGCATATCAAATCCTTAGTTCTGGTTCTACACTTTTTCATGCAATCATTTTGGATCGACTTATGCCAAAGATGGATGGGATCGAACTTTTAAAAAAAATCAAACGCTCTGAAAAGTACAAAGACATCCCTGTTATTTTCCAAACAGCCATGAGCTCAGTCACGGATATGACGGAAGGTTTGGATGCTGGTGCTTTTTATTATTTAACCAAACCATATTCCAGAACTTTATTAATTCGTATTGTCCAAACAGCGGTTGAACATTTTATTAAACTGCAAAGAGCCAAAGAAGATCTCCATAAAGGAATGGGCGCTCTTCGTCATATGGTAACCGGTGAATTTCGGATTCGTTCCATTCGCGAGTCGCATGAGTTGGCACCACTCCTCGCAAATGCTTGTCCAGACCCAGAACGTGTGTTAACCGGAATCATGGAAATTCTGAATAATGCCATTGAACATGGAAATTTAGGTATCTCATACCAAGAAAAATCAGAACTTCATGACAATGATAAACTAATGGAAGAAATTTTTAGAAGGTTGGATACTCCAGAGTTTAAAGATAAGTTTGTAAAAGTTACCTTTGAAAAAAATGAGGAACGAATTGAAATTCGAGTGAGTGACCAAGGGAAAGGGTTTGATTGGCAGAGGTATTTGTCAGTGGAAGCAATGACCAAAAATGCTTTCAAAACTCATGGTCGTGGAATATTTATGGCTCGAAAGTTATCTTTTGACGACCTTTCTTATACAGACGAAGGTAGAACAGCCGTCATTCGAATTGATTTATCCAATAAACAAGGAAATTTACTCACCGACTTTCAAGAATAACAAAAGTTTATAAAAGAAACACTTTTGGACTAGAGAAGTTTGGTATGATTTGGTTTACATGATTTTTTAGTTCTGCTTCTGTATGGGAAGTGGCCACTCCGATGATGGAACATCCAGCTGATTTTCCTGATTGTAAACCTGCGAGTGAATCTTCAAATACCACACATTCTTTTGGTTCGAGTCCCAATTCTTTTGCACATAATTGGTATACTTGGGGGTGTGGTTTGCCTTGGTCAACCCTCGTTCCATCCACAATCACATCAAAAAAATGTCGAAGTGAAAGATTATCTAAAGTAAAATCTACATTCATAGGAGGAGCAGAAGTTCCTAATGCAATTTTAACTTTTTTATCTTTCAAAAAATATAAATACTCAATCAGGCCTGTATGTGGTTTCATTTCTTTTTTGTATAAAGTTTGATACCAACTTTCTTTTTCATCACCATACTGTTTGCATTCTTTGTCAGAGATATCTCCAAAAATCATTCTAAAGAGATCGGCATTGGTTTTGCCATTGAAGGTATCTCTATAGATTTCAGAGTTTAACGGAAAATTATATTTTTTAGAAAATTCCATCCATGCTTTGAAATGAAAAGAATGATTGTCTACAACCACACCATCCATATCAAAAATAAATCCTTTATGATTCATTTATCTTCCTTTCATATCCGCCAACAAGACCCGAAATATAAGTTGGGATTTTGGTTTCAAATGTAAGTACTTCTTTTTTGAAGGGATGAGTCAATTGAATTGAAAAAGAATGTAATGCCATTCTTGGATAAGATCTTGTGTCATTCCCGTATTTTGTATCACCCACAATTGGATGTTTTTTATCTGATAAGTGGACACGAATTTGATTTTTGCGGCCTGTTAATAATTCTATTTCTAATAATGAATATAAATTTGTTTCTTTGAGGACTTTGAATTTTGTTTTAGAAAGTTTTCCTAATTCTTGGTCGTCAGTGGAATAAACTCGATGGGCTTTGGATTCGACAAGATAAGATTGAATCATTCCAGATTTTTCTTTCCAAACACCATGGCAAACAGCTAGATAAATTTTTTTTGTTTTCTCCCAAGATTCTTGGAGAGTTTGTTTTGCAGTTTCTGTTTTTGCAAATACCAATATTCCTGAAGTTTCTCTGTCTAACCGGTGAACAATGAAGATTCGATTTTTGGATCGTTCGCTCCCTTTTTTCACATAGTCCATAAGTGCAGCGTAGGCAGTTTTTGATTTTTCAGATTCGGTCGCAATGGTGAGAAGGCCGTGGGGTTTGTCTACGACAAGTATGTCTCTGTCTTCATAAAGGATGGTTAAGCCCTTTGGCAAAAATCGGGTATTTGTCTTTTGTTTCATTCTTTCCAGAGGTTTGCTCTTTGCCTCTCCTGTGAGTCTAAGAAGGGCGCAGATGGGGTCAAGACTTGTCCTGTTCCGAACTGCAAGACCCAGAACTGAGTTCAGGGAAGAAAATAGTTTAATTTATTGAATATTATTCCGTTAAAACGGATACTGGTTCCCAAGGAAACCCATGCAGACTTTAGAATCTATGCAAGTGAATCATTATGTCCCTTTATTCCAACCGATCTTTTCCGTTGAGGAACAGACGGTGGTCGCATATGAATCCCTCGGTCGGAAACGAGATGAACGTGGGAATTTGGTTTCGATTCCTGAATTCAGCGACCCACATGTTTCAGCCCTTCGGATGAGTTTGATTGATAGGCAATTGCTTGGACTGGCCCTGACAAAAATTCAAACAACGAATGATTTACTCTTTGTCAATATGTCTCCGGACCAAGTGATTTTGGAATATGAAGAAAGCCGTTCTAATACCTTACCCATTTCAGATTTGGTCAATAGTTATGGAATTCCGTTAAATCGAATCGTCATTGAGATTACAGAAAAGTCGGGAAGTTATGGAACTGATGTTTTGGCAGCAGGGGTTGAACTTTTACGAGAACAGGGTTTTGGAATTGCATTGGATGATGTTGGTTCTGAATCTTCCAACTTAGAGCGATTAGGTGCTATTAAACCCGATATCATAAAAATTGATTTGAATTTATTAAAAAAATCAATCGAGAAAAGAGAATACCAATCGATCTTAGAATATTTAAAACAAATTTCGTTGAGCATTGGATCTCAATTACTCTTTGAAGGAATTGAAACAGAAGAAGAGTTGTATCGAGCAATTAGTTCTGGAGCAAGTCTTTTACAGGGATATTTTTTAGGAAGGCCTTCTGATTTAGCTCATGATAAACAAGGTATTTGTGATACTGTTGTTCCACATCTACAATTGTATCATGAAAAAAAACGTAAAGAAGTTGCTAGTGAGATTGAATTTGAAAAACAAATCAAATCGAAATTGAATACTATCAATTTAAAAACAATAAAACTGGATAATCGAGTCATCATCGACCCAAATTCTTTTTTTAAAATTGATACGCATGTAAAAAGAGTTTATGTGACAGATTGGTTGGGCACTCAAGTGTCACCGTATTATGAACGTACAAGTGAAATGGGATTTAACGAAAACCTTTTGTTAATTCAGAAAAACTGGTCTTATATGCCTTTCTTTTATAAACATGTGAAACAAGTATTTCGTGATTCAGAGAATTGGCAAGTGAGTGATCCGTATTGGGACAAGGAACTAAAAAAGAATGTCATCGTATTCTCACGTGTGAATGAGATGGGTTATTCTTTTTTTGTGGACTTGGCTTTAGATTGATGTTGATTCGTTTGGCAATCGAATCGCATTCCACATTAGTTCTTCCGATTCCTTTAAAAAACCAGGATCCAATTTAATTTTTCCACTTCTGGAACCTTTGACCAACCCAACAAAGGCACCCCAAACAATTGCAATTAAAGCATCTGGTGGCAATTTTCTAAATATAGAACGATTATTATGTGCGAAACGAGTTAGAAATTTTAACAAAGTAGCTCGTTTTTCAATACTCTTCTTATCCAAATACGGAAGATTATACTGCATTTCCAAAAAATCAAATGCCAGTGGATTTTCTTTTTGGAACTCGGCCATTGATTGCCAAATGAAATGAAACTGTTCCCTGGGGCTTTGATCGATCGGAAAATTCGTTTTGATTTTATCATATAGATTCTCTTGCCAACGTTGGAAGAGGCTATTGACTAGTTCTTCTTTACTAGCAAAATATCGATAAATAGTTCCTGCAGCTACATTGGCTCGTTCTGCAATGAGTGGCACTGCGGTTCCATCAAATCCTTTTGCAGTAAATAATTCTAAAGCTGCCGTAAGGATCTCTTCACTTTTATTTAATTTTGACGACTTTTCAATCAATGGTGCTCACTACCATCCAAACAGATTGGATATATTGTTCCTTTTTGAATAGAGATCATTCAATCCCTAAATCTTAAGTTTCATTCTTTTTTTAAAAAAGTACTTGTAAAGTAAAAAAAGGAATGAATATTCATTCATTATTTTACGAGGATGAAGACGAGTTGGTAATGGCAATTTCGAGAAAAAATCTGATATCTAGGCGAACTGTTGTCAAAACATCAGCTTTTGGGGCGGTTTTTTTGTTCCTATCCACTTGGAATTGTAAACCATCACCAAGCTCTGTGATCACAGGAAGAGGGATCTCCTGTCGATTTTTAGATCCAGAAGCTCAGGAAGTTTTCTTTCATTTGAGTGATGCTTTATTGTTTTCATTTCTTCCCAAGGATGATTTGGAAAAAGAAAAGGTGATCAATGAAGTGATTCTTGGAATTGATTCCTATTTGTATACCTTACCAATCCACACACAAGATGAAATTTTAGAAGCAGTTCAATTTTTAAAGTTAAGAGTTGTTAGATGGTATTTGTTTGGGTCTGGAAATGATTGGGCACAGAGTGATCGCACTATCGTCATTAGAACCTTAAACCAATGGAAAATGTCTTATATCACCTTGTTTCGTTCATTATTCTTTTTATTACAATCAATGATCACAATAGGGTTTTTTGAAACATCTTATTCGTGGAAACATGTCGGTTATCCCGGCCCAGAACATGCTTTAGGATTACGCCATGGATAAATTAATCAACGCTTCATATTTGCAGAAAGATTTAGATTTAGAAGCAGATTTTGTCATAGTTGGATCTGGTGCTGGTGGTGGAACCAGTGCAGAAATTTTATCCAAAGCTGGGTTCAAAGTTATCATCGTTGAAGAAGGAAATTATGAGACGAGTAAAGATTTTGATCTAAAGGAACTATCTACTTTTAATCGATTGTATTTTGAAGGTGCAACTCGGCCAACAAAAGACAAAGCATTTACAGTTGTTCAAGGAAGGACTGTCGGTGGATCAACAGTGGTCAATTGGACTACTTGTATCAAAACGCCAAAGGAAACTTTAGATTATTGGGAAAATGAATTGGGGATTCAGGGTTATAGTTCAAAAGAGCTGGAACCTTGGTTTGAAGTTGCATCCAAAAGACTTTCCATTCATACGTGGGAAGCACATAATCAAAACAATAATTTACTAAGTCTTGGTGCAAAAAAGTTGGGATGGCGTTATAGTTCAATTCCGCGAAATGTTAAAAATTGTCATATGTTAGGTTATTGTGGATTGGGTTGTCCAGTTGATGCCAAACAAAGCCAACTTGTGACGACGATCCCTTCTGCATTAAAAGAAAAAACAACCTTACTCTATAATACGAAAGCAGTTCGTTATGAATGGAAAGACAATCGAATCGATTATTTAAATTGTACACCAGCCACTGTTTACGGAATAAAAACTCCAAAAATACGTTTGTTTGCAAAACATTTTATAACCAGTGCAGGAGCGATCAATTCACCTGCATTATTGTTACGATCAAAACTTCCCGATCCTTACCAATTGATTGGGAAAAGAACTTTTGTACAATTACACAATTATTCAGTGGCAGAAATGCCTTCTTCCGTTTTCGGATTTTTTGGAGCTCCACAATCAGTCGCATCAGATGAATTTTTATGGAAGGATGGAGTCACAGGAAGAGCTGGTTACAATATAGAAGCAGTTGGAGCACAACCAATTGTTTTGATGAATTTACGTAAACTGGTGGGAGAAGAATTTGAAGCGTATGTGAAAAGTTATCCAAACTTGCATGTGTTAGTATCGCAAATTCGAGATGGATTTAATGAAGATAGCCAAGGTGGAACAGTAAGTTTAAATGATGTCGGATATCCAGTCCTTGATTATCCATTGAATGATTACATGATTGATGGAATCAGACGGTCTTATCTTTCGATGGCGGAATGTCAGTTTGCTGCCGGAGCCAAGACAGTTGTTCCTGCAAACAATGCAGTTTCTCCATATTCCTCTTGGATGGATGCCAAAAGAGGAATTGAATCAATGACCATTCAATCTCCTAACACAGTTGTGAATTCCACTCATCCGTTAGGTGGTAATCCAATGGGTAAAAATCCAAAAACTTCCGTAGTTGATACTTCTGGTAAGTTTCATCATTTAAAAAATTTATCAGTGATTGATGGATCCATTTTTCCTACAAGTCTTGGAGTGAATCCAAGTTTTACAATTTATTCTATTGCTTCGAAATTAGCTAATCAACTGGCAAGGGAGATGACCTAATTCTATGTTAACGCGAGTAGAAGAAATTTTATTTGCTTCAATGATTTTTTTTCTAATGGTTGCGATGGGCACAACCTTAACCTTAGAAAATTTTAAAAAAGCAGTTCAATCTAAAAAACCATTGATGATTGGAATGTTGTCTCAATTCGGTTTTATGCCTCTCATCGCCTTTGGATTGTCCAACATCTTTGCATTGTCACCTATGTTTTCGATCGGACTGATTTTGGTTGGGTGTACACCTGGTGGTACCACTTCAAATTTATTAACTTATTACGCAAAAGGTGACGTTGCCTTAAGTATCAGTATGACGATTACTTCAACGGTTCTAGCAGCAATCATGATGCCATTTTTGTTTTGGTTGTATTGTTCAGGATTTAACGCAGAACAAATTCAGATTCCTTATAAAAGTATAATTGGTTCTATTATTATTTTAATCATTCCAGTTTTACTTGGTATTAAAATAAGATCATCTAATCAAAGATTGGCGCTAAAAATTGAAAAGATCGGAAGTTTTTTAGGAATTCTGATGATTCTATTTTTATTGATCGTTATGATTCCAAAAAACTTTGAATTACTGAATAAAACAACTTGGGAAATGTACATCTCTGCTATTCTTATTACGGTTTTAGGTTATTTCTTTGGTTATGTATTTAGTAAATTTCTCAATTTAACGGAACGTCAAAGTACAACAGTATCACTTGAAACAGGAATTCAAAATGGACCACTAACGATAGCTGTCATCTTACTTAGTTTTCCTGAAAACCAGATTAATGAAATTCTTTGGATGCCACTTTTATATGCTCTATTTGTTCCCGTAACTTCATCACTTGCTACATATTATTTTTACTTAAAATCAAAAAAAAATCAGAAGGAACTAGTTTCATGAATTTCTATTTTTCGGAAGAACAAAACCGATTGCGAGAAGCAGTGGCAACTTATGCGAAAATTGCGGGAGCAGATCCACAAAGAGACATCGAAGAAAGAGACAGTGAGTTTTCTTGGGATGTCTTGAATGCGTTAGGTGAGAAGGGTTGGACTGGAGTGATTGTTCCGGAAGAATACGGCGGTTTGGGTAAAGGTGCTGTTGAATACACCATCATTATGGAAGAAACAGCAAAAGAGCTTATTTACGGTCCTCAAAATTTAATCCAAGCACAACAAGGATTGTTAGCGGTTGGAACGGAAGAACAAAAACGGAAATGGTTACCTGAATTAGCAAAAGGAAAAATTATGGCAGCTCAAGCCATCTCTGAGCCAGATGCAGGTTCTTCCTTTCAAAACATTCAAACGACAGCAGTCAAAGATGGCAATGAATGGGTGTTAAATGGTCTTAAAGTTCATATCAATTTGGGGAAGGAAGCTCAATTGATGATGGTTTTGGCAAAAACTGATAAGGGTTTAACGGAATTCTTAGTCGATAAAGATTCAAAAGGAATTCGTTATGAAAAACAAGACCCTATTGGTTTACGTTCAGCTCCTATGTATGACGTATATTTTGAAAATTGTCGTATTCCTGCCGATACTGTTTTGGGGAGAGAAGGCAGAGGAATTGAAACCTTTATGGCAATTTTTAAACTAAGCCGTTTGGGTGTAGCTTCACAGTTAATTGGAATTGCTCGAGGTTGTTTAGAACATGCAGTATCCTTTACAAAGTCTAGAAAGGTTGGTGAAAATAGAGTTTCTGATTTCCAAGGAATCCAATGGATCATTGCTAAATTGACAGCTGAGTTAGAAGCAGCCAAACTTGCAAGAAACCAAGCAGCATGGTTACATGATCAAAAAGTGAATCATAATTTGGAAACTTCAATTGCTAAATACTTAGCAGGAGTGATTGCTGATGAAACAGTCAACAAGGCATTTACATTAACTGGTTCACATGCATGTTATCGCAACCGTCCTTATGATCGTTATGTGAGAGAAGTGAAATCACTTTTAGCCGGTGGTGGAAGTTCAGAAGTTATGTTAAACAATGTAGCTAGAGAAATTTTAAGACCATCCTATCACTATTAAAATGAAATTTTCAGGAATAACATTAATCACGGGTGCAAACGGCTTTATTGGTTTTGCACTTTTAAAGGAACTTTCGAAAGATTCATCTTTGAAAATTCGAGTTACGGATCTTCACAATGATAGAATCAGTTCGTTAGGTAACAAAAATATAGAATACATTCGCTCTGATATTCGTAATGAAGAAGATTTAAAAACTTTATTTACAGGTGTGGATCGAGTATTTCATGTGGCGGGAATTTGTAATCTTAGCACTCCATATGAAACTTTGAAACCTATCAATGTAAACGCTGTAGATAAAATCACTGATTTTGCTTTAGAAAATAAAGTAAAAGCTTACATTCACTTTAGTTCCTCAAGTGTGTACGGAACTTATCGCGGGTCTCCTTTTAAAGAAGCCGATTTCTGTAATCCTATGGATGCTTATGCGAAAAGTAAATATGATGGGGAACAAATTGTATTAACCAAAATTGCAAAAGGATTGAAGGCAGTGATTTTAAGGCCATGCACTGTTTATGGTCCAGGTTGTAATGATGGTGCAGGAAAAGTGTTTTCTCGACCAGGAAATATTGCCGGGATTCCAGGGACTGGCAACCAGAAATTAGCAAACGTTAGGGTAGAAGATGTTTCTTCATCCGCTATTTTTTTATCGGAAAAGGAAAATGTTTTTGGTGAAATTTTTAACATTGCTGATGATAGCCAGCCAAGTTTAGGAGAAGCATTGGATCTTGCTTCAATTGCATTTGGTTCGAAGATTAATAAAATCAATATTCCTCTGGGTATTCTAAAGTTGTTAGCCAAACTAGAGGCACCATTTGCAAAGTTAAGGGGAAAGATACCTGACTTAGAATTTGAAGCAATTAAATACTTATATAAAGATTATTGTATGGATAATCACAAATTAAAATCAGTTGGTTATACCTTTCAATACCCTGATTTTAAAAATTCTATTTTAAAAATGAAATCTGTTTCTTAAGGAGAATCAACAAAATGAGTAAGGTAATTGTAATCAGTGGAATTGCACAAGGGATGGGCAGAGAAGTTTCTCTTATGTTGGCTGCAAAAGGTTATACTATTTGCGGTTTTGATATTGAAAAAAAACATTTGGATAGTTTGTCATCCGAATTAACAAAGTTAAACGCTAATTTTCATTTAGAAACACTCAGTATTACTGAATCAGAAAAAGTCCTGAAGTTTAAAGATAGTGTAATAAAAAAGTTTGGAACAGTCGATACAGTCGTTTCTAATGTGGGAATTGGCTTTTTTGGTCCATTTGAAGAGGTAGATTTAAACAAAGCTCTACAATGTTTTGATATCAACGTTATTGGTTGCGCAAGATTACTCCAAGCATTTATCCCTTCGATGAGAAAGGCAAATCAAGGAAAACTGATCGTTATGTCTTCGCTTGTGGGACAAGTCCCATTTCCATTTGAATCCATTTATTCTGCTACTAAGTTTGCGATAGAAGGAATGGTCTCTTCTTTACGTTATGAAGTAAGTCCTTTTGGAATCCAAGTTGCAATGATCCAACCGGCTCAAGTTTCGACAAATTTTGCGGCAAAGGCTCAAAAGTTACCGGAAAAAGATTCTCCATATTTCGAACGATGTGTGCGGTTTATTGATAGAGATAATGATTTAATTCGTTCGGCAACAAATCCAAAACAAGCGGCAGAAAGAATTGTGAAAGTAATTGTGTCTAACCGACCAAAACTATTCAATCAAGTTGATTTTATGAGTACTTTCTTTTTGGGACTCAATCGCTTTTTGCCTCAAAAGCTAAAAGATAAAATCTTATTAGATCATATGAACATAAACGTTTAGGAATGATTATGAAAGTTCCCAATCTAGAAAAAAGAACTTTGTATTACTTGTCACAGGAAGGGAGACGTCTTTATGGTTCTCTGCCTGTTCAAAGTTTTAAAGATCATAAAAAAGAATATCAAGATATAAATTATAATGAATTTGTTTCTAATGTTGAAAATATAGCAAAGGGATTGCTATATCTAAATGCAAAGGCGGGAGATCGAGTAGGGATCATAGCGGATGTAGGCCATCAATGGTTACAAGTGAGTATGGCAATTACTAATATTGGCTGTGTTGATGTTCCTCGTGGGACGGATGCAACACTTGATGATATAGGTTATATTTTAAAACATGCAGAATGTAAAATTGTTTTTATTGAAACAGAAAAAGCTCTGCAAAAGTTTCTTCCTGAATTAAAAAAGTTAAAAATAGAAACCATCATTTTATTTGGAGATACAAAAAGTGATAAAACTGATTTAGCCATTCCAGTATTAAACTTCTCAGATTTAAAAAAATACGGTGTCACGATAAACGATGAAAATTTTCATCAGAGAGGAAAAGAAATTCAGGAAGAAGATTTAGCCACTATCATTTATACATCAGGGACTACCGGAAAACCAAAAGGTGTAATGTTGACCCATGGAAGTATTCTTTTTGAAATTAATTCTTTAGTTGCTGAGTTTCGAAAGACTGGTGTACAAGTTGGCGAAGGTGATGTCACATTAGGATTTTTACCTCCATGGCATAGTGGAGAAAGAATCTTTGAAACTATTTGTTTTTACTCGGGAATTAAGATTGCATTTACAAGTGTTCCTGAACTTGGAAAAGATCTAGCAAAAGCAAAGCCAACGATTTTGTTTACTGTTCCACGCGTTTGGGAAAGTTTTTACGATAAAATCAAAGATACGATTCACAAAAGTAGTTTTTTCAAAAAATATTTTTTAAAGACACTCTTATGGAATTCAGTAAATTTTTCCATTTGTTATGACAAGGCCTTCGATCGAATCCCCCGATTGAATTCACCAAAAACAACCTTCCAAATTTTATCACAAATTTTTCATTTAATCAAACTTGTTGTTTATTTTCCTTTGTTACCAATTTCGAAATTAGTGCTTTCAAAAATATTATCTGTATTAGGTGGAAAGTTACGGTATGCTTTTGCCGGCGCAGGAGCTTTGCAAGCGGAAGTGGATCGATTTATGTATGCGATTGGTATGCCTATATTAGAAGTTTATGGTATGACCGAGAATTCTGGCGTTTCAACAATAAGACACTATAATGATTTTTCTGTTGGGAACGTTGGGAAACCAATTCATGGGGTAACTATCAAATTGATTGATGAGTTAGGAAACGTAATAACGAAACCAGGAATCAAAGGTGTAGCTCATCATCATGGATTTCATAATATGAAAGGATATTATTTAGAAGAAGAAAAAACTAAGGCTGTATTAACGGCTGATCGTTGGTTAAATTCCGGTGATCTACTTGTTTATACCGCACAAGGAACCCTGAAATTTGCTGGTAGAGCAAAGGATACAATTGTTCTTTCTGGTGGAGAAAACGTGGAGCCGGAACCAATTGAAATTTGTTTAAAACAAAGTGAATTTATCGACCAAGCAGTTGTTGTAGGACAAGATAAAAAATCATTATCAGCTCTGATCCTTTTAAATTTAGATAAAGTTCAATCTTACCTTCATTTACATTCAATATCCCTGGATTTGAACAATTGTATTTTTAATGAAGAAGATGATTTATTAAAAATAATAAAAGAAGAAGTGAAACGATTTGTTTCAGATAAAAATGGGTTCAAATCTTTTGAAAGGATTACAAATATTTTTATCTTACAAAACCCATTTGTAATTCATGATGAATTGACACAAACGCAGAAAGTGAAGCGGAATCGTGTGCAAGAAAAATATCATAATGAAATTGAATCGATGTATCGCAAATAGGTGGAGAAAAAAATATAAATGTATAAATCTTGGAATGTAGAAATTGAGGATAGGATCGCAACAGTCAGATTACAAACCAATGATTTGAATGTGATGGATATGGATTCTCTTTTCGAACTCAAAAGTCTGAGTAAAGAATTAGAGAACAACAATAAAGTTTGGGTCATCATTTTAGAAGGAGCTGGTAAACACTTTTCATCTGGAGTGAATATTGAAATTTTAAACAAAGCAGCAGAAATCAATGCAGAAGAATTTAAAAGACATATGCGCGAAATGCAAAGTTGTTTTACCGCCTTTGAAAACATTCCCAAACCTACAATAGCCAAAATACAAGGTTTTTGTATGGGAGGAGGATTTATGTTAGCACAATGTTGTGATTTTAAAATCGCCAGTGAAAAATCTGTTTTCTCTGTTCCTCTTGTGAAATTGGGATTAACTGTTCTTATGGGAACAAATCGTATAACACGAAATGCAGGTATTGCTGCTACAAATGAAATAGTAATGTTAGGTGATAAGTTTAATCCTGAAAAAGCACTTCAACTCAATTTGTTAACTAAGGTAGTAACCCCAGAAAATTTTGATGATGCTGTAATTCAGTTTGCAAATAAATTTAAATCATTACCACCGCAAACCATTTCAATCACCAAACAAATAATCAAACAGGGTGACAAAATTCCTTTGGATCAAAGTTTAGAACTCGAAATTGAGTTACAATCAAAACTATTGGGCTCTGATGATTTAAAAGAAGCATTAGATAGTTTCACCAACCGTCGAAAACCAGTGTTTACTGGAAACTAACAATGAGTATAGAAGCTCTTTGGCAGAACGGAAAAGTAACAGTTAACCGCATACGGATTGTATTGTTTTTTCTTTTTTTTGCCGCTTTGCTCGGAACAAAAGAAAGTATGCCTCCTGCTGTGTTTTTGCTCCATCTGACTGGAACAATCATAATGGGAATTTATGCTTTAGTTTGTTTTTTATGGCTTCGTTATGGTACACCACCAGAGTGGTTTCATAAACTCTTAATCATTCTCGATATAGGAATACATTTAATCAACACATCCATTGATTGTAGTATGGGACCCGTCGAAGCAAAATCAGCATTAAACAACACTGCGGTATTACTTGTTGTATATTTTTATTTGATATATTCTGGTTTTTTGGGTAATCCAGGTTTTGTTTTATTTAATGGATGTTTGGCTGGAGTCGGCGTATTTTTATCATATTTTATTTCTGTGACTTATGGAGGTTTGTTTCCAACTGAAGATCCAACATTATATATACAAACTGGGTACGTTGGTACTTCTGCGGAGATAATGAAAGGAATATTTATTATCGTGAGCGGAGTTTTACTTTCAAGGTTAATTGCTCTTTTGATTCGGATTAGTGATAAAGGAATTGAAAAAGCAAATGAATCGGAAGAATTATTCAAAAGATCCATCCAACAAAAAAAGCTATTACAAGATGCAGCGAAAAATTTGGAATCTTCCATTCAAAACTGCGGTAACTATATTTCGCAAACTGCAGAAAGATTGGAATCTCAAGCTGCTTCTTTAGAACAAGTGACAGCGATCAATACAGAACTTTTTTCTTCCTTTGAGTCCAATGCGAAAATCATCGATGATCAAAACATAAAAATAACAGATTTATTTTCAGGATCCAATGATCTAAATCAATTGGTCGCAACCATTAGCAATATCAATCAAGAATTGATTTTGCTCGCCGGTGAAAACAAAAAAGATACAACGGAAATTGCAAACGTTTCAAAACGTACGAGTGAATACCTAAGTTCAATAAAGTCTTCCTTCGATAAAGTGGATGAAATCAATCAAATTGTTGCAGAGATAGGTGAAAAAACCAATTTACTAGCTCTCAATGCATCAATTGAAGCGGCTCGTGCTGGAGATGTGGGGAGAGGATTTGCAGTGGTCGCAAGTGAAGTCAGTAAACTTGCGGACTTTACTGCAACAAATGCAAAAATCATTTCTGAGGTTGTTGGAAATTCGAGAAAATTTATATTGTCCGGCACCGAAGTTTCAGCACAAACAGGAAATTTAACTACAAATCAAATTCAAAAGTTAGAAAAAACAATGGAACGTGTCGGTTACATGTTTGAGCTGTTTGAAAAACAAAAAAAAATCATTTTTCATACTTTAAGTCGTTTGAATGAAATCAACGATTTGTCCTCTCAAATCTCTTTCAGCACAAAAGAACAAATTTCAGGACAAACTGAGGTCAATCGAGGAATTCTTGCCTTGGAAGATGAGGTAAATCAAATTTCAAATGCTTCCAGAAATTTGGAGCAGTATGTGGAACAAATTAGATTTCAATCGCAAGAGTTATTGACTTTGAGTGAATCCTAAGTTAAGATTTGTATTTTTGGAGAACATACATGTTTCAATTGAAACCACAACTGATAAGTATCTTAGGGATAATATTCCTAAGTTTCTGCATATTCAATTGTTCTAATGC
The DNA here is from genome assembly GCF_004770145.1 of Leptospira bourretii. Classification (NCBI taxonomy): domain Bacteria; kingdom Pseudomonadati; phylum Spirochaetota; class Leptospiria; order Leptospirales; family Leptospiraceae; genus Leptospira; species Leptospira bourretii. The sequence continues at coordinate 335,302 of NZ_RQFW01000012.1, forward strand.
AAAATTAGAACCTGGTCAAATTGTAGACCAACACGGGAAAACAATCATTCTGATTCCTGAACCCGGACTGGAAGCCACCATTCAGAAAGAAATCAAAAGCCCAATTTCTCTTTTGTTAGCCGATGGAAAACTAAATGTATCAGGTTGGTCTAGATATCCTAATTTTCAAATCGAAGAATCTCGTATCAAAGTAGATCCCAAACGTTACAAACGATGGGAACATTATACGTTTTACAATGAAAAATTTGGTGGAGCCGTTACCGTTACAGATATTGGTAATTTGGCAATGGGCAGCATTGAACTTTTAGATTTTTCTACAGGAAAAATTATTTTTTCAAAAACTGAATTGGTAAGACCGGGTGAGATTTTTTTCCCAACCAATACAACCGATCCAATTGAATTCAAAAAAGGAGATCAGTTCATTCGGATTACGAAACAAAAAGGAAAAAGACTCATTGAATACTCTATCGTTGGTGACTCAAAATCTGAGGTAATTTTAGGTAATTTGGAATTAGAAGAAAAAGCTCCGGAGGCACTGGCTGTTATTACTCCTTTTTCGGAATCTACTTTTTTTTATGAATATAAAATGCCTAGTTTGCTTTGCAAAGGTTCTATCCAATACAACAAAACAACATATGAATTTGATAACAAAAGTTATGCGGTATTGGATTGGGGTAGGGGAACTTGGCCTGAAAAAAACAAATGGTTATGGGCGGCAGGTGCTGGCCTTGTCCAAGGGGAATTACTCAGTTTAAATTTGGGTTATGGATTTGGAACTCCCAAAGATGCCACAGAGAATGGAATTGTATACAAGGGAAAGGTTCATAAATTAGATAAAGTTACTTGGAAATATGATGTAACTGACTATAAAAAACCTTGGAAATTCATTAGCAATGAAGGTCGTCTTGAATTAGAATTTACACCGGTTTATCTCTTACATTCGGACATTGACTTAATGGGAATGATCGGATTCTTAAAACAATTGTACCAAAACTTCACTTTTTCTGAAATTTTAGACTTACTAAAAACAGAAGCTTATTTGAATAAAGCATTTGGTCATTACAACGGTTATGTGGTGCTTGACAACGGCACAAAATTAGAAGTTAAAGACCTTGCTGGTTTTGCTGAACAAATGTACCAGCAGTGGTGATTTAAGTTTTATAATTTCTCAATGTTTCTAATCGGATTGCGCTTAGAACTACAACTAAAGTGATTACGGCACCTGCAGAAATAACTGCTGCCGTAATCGAAACTTTTACTAACAATAGTCCCGACAACAATCCAGACAAAGCAGGAATCACTTGACTTGTGATTGTATATAAACTCACAAGCCTACCTCTATATTCTGTGGTGACTTCTGATTGTAGGATGGCGACGATAAGGCTTATGCTTGCTCCGGCACCAAACCCACTGAATAACAAAAACAAAACGGAAACCCATACGATTGTGCTAAAGCCAATTCCTAAAAAACCCAATCCACAAAAAAGTCCTGCTAGGAAAATCATCTTCCCATAACCGACTTTTTTTGCTAGTTTCAAAGAAACTCCTCCACCGAGTAAGAGAGCAAGAGCAAGACCTCCTAAAAAGAAACCACGCTCTAACTCCCCAAGTTCTAAGACTCCTTTGGCAAACCGGGGCATCATCACTTGCACAGGCCCCATCGAACAATAAATAACAATAGAAAAGAGTAAGGTTTGTTTGAGCAGAGGATGATTTTTTGCGTATGATACCCCTCTTCGAATTCGGTCCCAGGCGGAAGAAGATTTTCCGAGACCATCTGTTTTAATTCCCAATAGAAGAACCATTGCAATTAAAAATAAAATAATTCCAGTTAGGTGAACCATTTCCCAGGAATGAATTTTTCGACAAAAAGCTAAGATAGGGGGCGCTGCTCCAAATCCAAGCATTACTAAAATATTAAAAACGACTGCCAATTTTACTTGGCGCTCCCCGGCGAGCCTTCCCAAAAGTGACATCCTTGCAGGAGCAAGTACTGACCAACCCATACCAACAAAACAAGCACCAAATAAGAATAATACGATCGATATTTGTCCTTCCATTTGCGAAGAGAAATGTAACAAACCCAATGCAATTAAAAAGGAAAGATGGGCAGCTTGGGCTAATTTTTGTGGGGAATAGGAGTCACACCAAGCTCCGGCAAACCATCCAAGAATTAGGGGAACACCAAAACACAATCCAAAACCGATTCCAGCAAGCGCATCTGCATTCCAAACGTCTTGTGCGTATAAAATGACACTGTAGTTTGTTAGGTGGCCTGCTAAAAATCCTAAAAAAGAGGCCATCAAAAATCGAACAATTTGTCCTTGTTTGTATTCTTGATTTGTATTCATTTTGATTGTTTTATTTCCATTAGAGTTGGTTGGCCATCTTCAATTTGCCAACTTGGAAAGGCTCCATTACAGGTGTAAGCTTTGCCGTCTGGACCAAATTCAACATCTCTTGTAAAGGTAACCTTTCGGCTCATTGGATATACTTTCCATTCTTCTGTTTTGATATCCATTGCCATAAGATTGTCTGAAGACGTACCATTTACCCATACAATGTTTCTTGGTCTGTCAACGTTAAGAGAATAAGGAGTTTCCACTCCATCTATGGCTGTTGGCAAAGGATATAGTTTAAATTTCCCATCTTCAGGTGTATACTTTGCAATAGAACCTTCTGGAAATGCTGAGATCCAAATGTGGTTGTCTTTATCTATTCTTAAGCGACGCGGTCCTTGGAATGGAGTTTCAATTAATTGGAAACTATCATCTTTTGGATTGATTACTCCAATGGTATCTGCATGCAAACGAGTGAACCAAACATTTCCATTCGGTGCAATGTCAATCCCATAAGGAAGTGGCATTCCACTCACTCGTTCATCCACAGGCAACAAATGCATAGGGAATCCCCAGTTCATTAGTTTTACAATGAATCCACTAATCCATAAACTAAAACTTTCCTTTTTGGTTCTTGCAGGTAAGGTATAATTTTTGAATTTGTTTGATTTGCGATCGAACATTCCGATTTGGTTTGAAAGTGCTAAAGTAAACCAAACACGATCTTGGTCATCAATACGAACGGTATGAGGATACAATCCATCATCAAACATATGGTCAGTGAATTTTTTTGTGATTGGATCAAATTCGGTAATTCGTTTTTGAAGAGAAGGTGTGATGAATATATGACCATCAACAGGTGATTCTGCTAAGGAATGTAATCCAACATAAGTTTCATGTTTCTGAAAAGAACGTAACCTTCCTGGTAAGAGTCCACCCAATTCGTCATCCGGTTGTTTTGGTACTTTATATACTACCGTTTTACCAGTGTTAGGATTAATTTCCCAAAGTCGATCTTGGATATTATCACCAACATATACAAGACCTGTTTTTTTATGGTAGAGTAGATCATGCATTTGGGAAAAACTATCTCCCATTGGCCATTCTCTGATGACAGCACCGTGGAGTTCTTTTCCCCAGGCCCGGCCAGGTTGGACTCTTTCTGGATGTTTGAGTAAATCGATATAAGCATTGGATAAAAGGGTGGGGAGCTTTTTTTTGGCTTTGCCATGGGGCCTTGCTCCATAACCCATCATTCGATTGATGATTTCTTCCCAGTCACCAGCGGTAAAGGCACGTCTCATAAAAAAACTACCTTGTTGGTGGCAAAATCCACATTGTTCTAAATAGGTTTTTCTTAAGTCCTTGTCCTCACCAAAATCAAGTGCGGCCACCCAACTATTGGAAGGGTATTGGCTCACAAGAAGATTGATGTCTACAACCTTCTCCATTCGAAACGATTGGAATGAGTTTGAGGAGAAGGTCCTTAGGTTTTGGTCTTTGTATCCAATTTTTCGCAGTCGAACAATTACAGACGGTGCATAAGGAAAGGGTAAGTTGATTCGTCCATTGGGATTTGTAAACATAGTTACTTCTGGAGTGATGGTAAATTCCAATCCTTCTGGTGGATACCCATGGTCATCTCGTGGAGGCACTTGTGGTTTTTCAGCTTTCACTGTCACCATCACAAGATCCAAAGGTTTTCCAGATGAATCTTTTACTTCAATCTCAATGGCAAATAACGGAACATAGGCGAACAAAACAAAAAACAAAATATGTTTAAGTTTCATGGTAAGGAACTCCTTTGGCTTTTAAATATAAAATGAAAGTTTCTTTAGATGTAAATTTTGGTGTGTATCCAAACACAGTTTTTAACTGTTTGTTAGATAAAACAGGTCGGTAACGCAAAAAATCAATTTGGTCTGGACCATACTGGGTCAGGCGTAATAACCTTAGTACAAAAAGCGCTGCCTGCAAAAAAAAGGCGGGAATGGGAACGTATGGTTTCCCGATCATAGAACTAATTTCTTTGAGAGTCATTGCTCCATCGCCAGCAAGATTAAATGCACCTTCTTTTTTTTCTAGAATCCCCTTGGCGATGATTTGAATGACATCTTCGTCCCAAATAAAGACAAAAGGACTTAAATGCCCCCAAACACCCATTACAAACGGTTTTCGGAACATATCAGTGATTAGGTTATTCACTGTGGCTCCTAAAATGGTTCCTGGTCTTAAGATTAGTTGTTTCAATTTAGGGTGCTGGATGCGGTATTCAGAAAGGATTTCTTCGATTTCTCTTTTGTGTCTGGAATAAGCAAAAGCGGAATGCCCTCGGATAGGGTCTGTTTCTTCAATCCAATCTTTGTTTTCTTTGTGGTATCCATAAGCTGCGCCAGAGCTTGTGATGATCACTTGTTTGGTTTGAGCCAAAATGGCACCATCTAACACATTTTTTGTGCCTTCGACATCGATTTTATGTTGGATGGCTTCACTCATTCCTGGTGGCGGATTTAAAATCGAAGCAAGGTGAACAATGGAATCTGGTTCCCATGTTTGGATTAATTTGATTACCTCATCCCTTTGGCTAATGTCTAGAGTTTGAAATTCCAAATGGGGAATAGGATCCAATCCTTGGAGTGGTCTGATATCTGTCGTAAGAATTTTCCAATCGGGAAAGTGTTTTGATATATGTTTGATGAGTGTAGTGCCGATATAACCGGCACCACCAGTGATTAAAACCCTCAATCTTAAGTTCCTTCTATAGGGGAAAATTTTCGCCAAAACAAAACTAACAAAAGCCCAGAGACAATATGCCAAATTCCCCAAAAGGCTGCCACCAAAGCCATGTTTGGTTCTGCTTGGAATTGTGTGAGGATGAGACCAAGAGCAAGTCCCGAATTTTGCATACCCACTTCAATGGTAATGGCACGTCGATTGGGAATGTCTTGTTGGAAGGCCCTGGCAATTAAATTACCAATGCTCAGGGCTACTAAATTATGAAAGACAACAATCAAAAAAACAAATCCAATATTGTCTAAAAATACTTTCCAGTTGCCACCGACAGCCACCACTAAAAACACCAAAAAGATAACTGATGAAATCCGTTTGAAAAATGGAGTGATTTTGTGAGCCACTTTCGTTGCAAAATTACCAATCGACATTCCTAATGCCAAAGGAAGCAGGAGTAAAATAATTAAACCTTTGATAATCATGAGACTATCAATATGTAATTCACCAGTTCCCGAAATCATTGCTTTTGTAACGGGATTGCTATGTGCCGTTAAAGTAAAGTTAAGTGGTAATGTGATGATTGCAAAAGCACTAGAAACAGCAGTCATACTAACGGACAGTGCTGTGTTTCCATGAGCTAAGTGAGTGATAATATTCGATAGGTTCCCACCTGGACTTGCTGCGACGAGTAACATTCCCAACTCAATTCCTGCGGGCAAATCAAGGAATAGTGTGATGAGTAAGGTGATCCATGGTAAAAAAAGTGTTTGGCCGATGAGTCCGGCAAAAACTGATACAGGGCGTTGTAAAACTGCTCGAAAGGCTATGAACCTAAGTTCTAATGCAACACCGAAGATCATCAGTGCTAAGATAAGACCTAAAACGATTTGGTAGTCGTTATTATAATTCATCCTCATTGATTCCTATAAAAAATCTATTTCCAATAAAGAACGTACATTCGATTTCTGTACGTTCGCCGGACGATATCTTCTTCTATAGAAGTTTCAATTCTATCTTTTTTTGAATGAGAGTTAAGCCGAACCTAAGTTATTTCTGAACAGTAACTTCTTTTCCAAAGAAATTTTTTGTTTTAAGTAAGTTGAGATCATTACAAAATTCACAAAAGGATAGTGATTTTATCCTTTTGTGAAGAGAACCCTATTTGCCTATTTAGGCTTTCTTTTCCTAGGATCTAAAATATTAGGAATACAAATAACAAATTCAAAATCCGGATGCAGTGATTGCTGCTTTCGTACAAGGATTGTTATTTGGATCACAAGTAAACATTTTGAATGTAAACAAATCATTTTGATTGGGTCGTTGTGAAGTAGATCCAAAATTGGTTCCACTAGCAAATCCCAAATCGGAACAAGAAGAAGTGGAAACTGCATACTTTTTAATGTTCGTATTCAGAAGTCCACCAGCACCTCCTTGCGGGGTGTTGAAATAAGCCGTTGGCCCAGTATTTCCTCCGTTCAACTGAAATGTATCAAAACAAGTTCCGGTAAACGATCCTCCAAGATCCGCCACTTCCATCACAACCAGTGATTTATTTCGATCTGCAACACCATTGAGTAAGTTATTGATCACGAGGGAAGAGATATCTTCTCTGTTTTGTTCTTTCGATTGGCAATTCCAAACAAAGTTAGAAACCACTAAGATAATCAATAATCGTATCATTAAATTTAATTTTATGTTCATTTGCGTTCCTCTTAGTTTGGTCTATAACTGTAAGCTTCAGGAGAAACAACTCCGGTCCAAAAGTTCGCCTGGAATTGTAGGTAAACTCTTCTATCATCAATCGGCATTGCATTTCCAGTGCTTGGATTTACATCAAACTGATTGCCAAGGACTTGGTAATAAAGTTGAGCTTTAAAATGGTGTTTGTCACCGAACAAGTTCAAACCAGCCCAATACACTCGTAATGAATCGGTAGGATCCACTTTTCCATTTCGATTGAAATCACCTTGGATATATTCATATTTAAACACAGGCATGATGTAGTAACGATCCAAAATAGGAATATTATAACCAATCGTTCCATGGTATCCAAATAAATCATTGGAAGCTGCTCCACCAAACTTTGTATAGGCGCCAGACAAGTAGAACCCTTTATAAGTAAAGGTACTATCGTATGTATGACCCACAAGACCCATTTTCGGTCGAGCCAAGGTTGGAACAGAGTTCTGAACCAAAAAGTTAGGATTTCCATTGGCATCCAAACTTCCTCGATCGGGATTGGATCCTTGGGCAGTTAACAATTGAATACCACTGGTTGTCCCTGGAGTGTATTCTGGAACATAAAGTGCTGGAGTGATTAAATTCTGAGTTTGGACATAACCCGCACCCACAGACCATTTCAATTCACGTTGGAAAATTTCTTCCCCTTCTTGCCAGTTCACAGTTTTCCCATCAGACTCTCGTTTGAGTCCACCAAATACGTTTACTTGTGCTCGAGCGTAGTAAATAGGAGAGGTGTTCACTGCACCATATCGGTTAGCGGTCGTTAAATCTTGTCTTCTTCCTGTTCCGTAGTCACCACCACCACCTTTTCCATTACTCACCATCAATGAAAGTTGTAAGTATCTCTCCCATTTATGATCAATTTCTTTTAGTGGAGTTGCTTGGATCATCACACCATTATCAAACTGAGGGATGGCATTCGCGATCATACTTCGTTCTAAAGTAACAAAGTTAGCAGACGATTGTAAATACTCCCGGCTGAATTGAGTAGGCAATTGTCCAAACACAAATCGCAAACCACCGTACGGAATTTTTGCGTAAGCAAAAGCTTCGTGAATATAACCACGGTTGTCTTTTAATCTGGTATTTGTCACATAACTAGTAGTAGCTGGTCTACCGTTGGCATCCAAATAGTTTAAAGTGCTGGTTGTTTGGACCACATCAGGACGGTTCAGCATATTTTCCAAACGAAGTTGGATGTTTGTTCCCCACCAATCGTTTTCGTATTGAGCACCCAACCGTAAACGTCGGAAGTTCCAATCCACGGTATTAAAATCACGATGTCCATTATTGAAAAGAGAGTCCTGCGATCCTGAAACTCCACGAAATTGAATCCGACCATAAATCGTTAATTTTTCTTTGGTCGTATCATCAGGCCTGTGCGCAAAGGCATCAGGAAGGGTAGTTGTATTCCCATTCTTCAGAGGACGGTTGTATTCTACTTTTACTCGGTTGGGCCCTGGCTTTGTAAAAATTTGTCCCGATTCCGTGTCTTCGTAGAGTTCTTGGTAAACTTTCGCTTGTGGTTCTTTCGTTTCTTTTTTATGTTCTTTGGCTTCCGTTTGGGGAGCTTCTGGTTCTGCAGAAACCGTCCCCACAAAGATAAGGAAGGCCAAAATGGCTTTTGAGATAGTCTTCATTCGATTCTAGTTTTGACTGATTTGGATTTATGACACCGGCGGTTCTCGTCCGATTCAATGTTTCAGTCTGGTTACAAACGTATTGAAGTACTGTTGGGATTGGATGACAGAATTGTTACAATTTGGTTACAGGCCCCGAGATAGGGGAAATTTTGTTCGTTTTTTTAGCAAAACTTCGGTTTGTTACAAACCAAAAGGAAGATTATTACAAAAACATCACGGATTGATGATCAATCAATTGGTGATTCATTTGGTTTGTTAGGCGGCTCCGCTGGCGCGGACCGGGCTCTCCGCTCCAATCTTTCCTTTCGGAAAGGATTTCCGCTACGATCCCTACCGCTTTAGTCCCTACAATTGAAACTGGTCGCAAATCCCTTTCAATTTGTCTGCCGTATTGGAAAGATTTCTCGCTGAAGAAGACATTTCTTCTGCCCCTGCAGCCGTGTTGACGGTATGTTCATTGATTTGGGTGATGACATCGGTAATTTCTCTGACGGCCCCTCTTTGTTCATCTGCAGCCACTTTGATTTGGTCCGATTCCCCTTTCACAACAATTGAGTTTTCTAAAACTGATTGGTTGATTTCTGATTGGGAGCCCATAACCGTATAGAGTGAATCCATAGCTTCGGAAACTCCATTGATGTTTCGGATGATCTCTTGGATGAGAGAAGTGGAAGACTGAATGCTTTTGGCCCCTCCATCCAACTCCTTAGAGTTTTTGCCAATCATTTCTGAAATCGATTTGATAGAAGAGGCGGTCCGAATGGAAAGTTTGGAAATCTCTTCCGCCACCACAGCAAATCCTCTTCCTGCATCTCCGGCCCGAGCCGCCTCAATGGCAGCATTGAGTGCCAATAGTTGTGTTTGGTCTGAAATTTCGTTGATAATGGCAATGATCGCTTTCATCTCGTCAGATGATTTTAAAATATTGCTAATCATATCATTCATACCAGTGAGCGACTCTTCGCCTTCTTTTGCCTGGTTGGATATGGATTTCATTCGACCCAAAGTCAAATTGATTTCATCAGCAACACGTTTGACACTATCTGCAAGTTCTTGGATTTTAATTTGAAATTGAGAAATGTTATGGTGTTGGATATCAATTGAACCCGTAATGTTTTCCATACTGGCAGACATTTCTTCAACTGTAGCTGACATCTGTTCGGTGGAGGCTGCTGTTGCTTGTGCCCCTCCGGAAAAACTATCAGAACTAGAGGAAAGTTGTCCTGCACTGGAAGCAAGTTCCTGCGAAATAAATTGAATCTCTGAAACACTTTTGCGAAGGCTCTGTAAAAAGAGATTGGTATCGCCACTGAGTTCTCCAATTTCATCATCGTGGATGATGGCGAGTGACTGGCTTAGGTCACCTGCAGACATTTTTTTGAAAAGATCTCTAAGTCCGGCAATGGGTTTCAGTCTTTGGGTGATCAATCGATACAATACAAAAACAGAAAGAGCCAAAATAAGAAAGGCAAAGATTCCTATCTTCAATAACATATCATGAACAACGGTAAGGATTTCACCTTTTGTGGCAATGGTAGCCAGTCTTATATTGTATTGGCCAACATCCATCACTGTTGCAATTTTTTCTTTGCCGAAAAAATATTCCATATGTTCATCGGATTTGAGAGAGAGTAATTTTTTTCCCCAATCTAATTTTTGGAGATCCAACTTTAAGATTAACGACTTATCCGGATGTCCAATCACTTGTCCTTCTTTATCTGTAATTGCAATAAAACCTTCTTTTCCAATTTTTACATCCTTTACGACTTCATCAGTTAGATGGTTGAGAGAAATCGCAAAGGCAAAGATTGCCACCACTTGTTTTCCTTGGAACACAGGCATGGTCAATACGGCAACTGGCTCTTGGGTCACAGGGGAGCGATTCACTTTACTCAAAAGAGGTTTTCCCTCGAGAACCGCTTTGATATTGGCATCAAAACCTGTGTTGCCCCATCGAAATCCAATGGCCTTACCCGTGGCATCGGAAAAAACCATTGGGTTCTCTTCCGCCGTGGACAAAAAAACATTTTCGTAAAAACCGAATTTATGACTGATATTGGCTAGGAGAAGATCTAGGTACTTTCGATCTTTTTTAATACAACGTTCTGCAAATTCAGGATTAGAAGCAGTTAGTTCCGCCAAAAGAAATTGTTCGTCAAAAAAATTCTGAATGTGTTTGCCGGAGAGCCTTGCGACGTTTTTCATTTCGCCGATATAGGCATTGACAATGTATTCTTTGCCAATGAAGTACGCAAACGACGAGACCCCTACAGTTAAAACCATAATGACTGAAACACTCAGGGTGATGATTACGATCTTTAGGCTATTGAATTTCATTTTCTCCTATCCTAACAAAAACAAATAGAATCATATGTCATGATCTTTCGAATTCATTTGTCAAACCACATATAAGGACGATTTGTACTAATCATTTCTATCCCAAATCTTTTTGGATTTTTTTGGAGATATGTTTTTGTGAACTATCTCTATTTTCGGAATCATTGGGTTGATTTTGAAATCTTAAAACGAATATAATTCGTTTTTGAGCTTTTTCACAATAGGAGGGGTAGGTTTTCTTTTTTATCGATTCTCTTTTCGGATGACCAATTTTAATCCAGACCAAGTTTCATCCACGGCACAAACTTTAATATCCACAAGTCCCAACTCCAAGGCAAAATCTCGGATTAGATTTTCATTCATATCGGAAGGAATCTTGGATGTTTTTTTCGGCCAAGAAATCCAAATCATCCCATTTGGTTTTAGGAATTTGATTAGTTTTGGTAGCTTTTCGTTGTACTCTTTGGATGTTGTGGTGAAAAAATGAATCATATCCATTCCGGATTTTGGTTTGTCTAGGATCTGGATTTGTTTGGGAAAGCTGCCCCAGGTTTTGGTAAAATCTCTGGAGGGAAGGTTGATAAAATGGAGGACCATATTTTCTTTGATCCCTAACTTTTCAACGAGTGGTTTTCCGGAATACCCTGCTGACATAACTTACTTCACCTTCCTTTTCATTTTTAGATGAGTCAATCATCTCGTATTTTCCCGAAAAGAGAAAATTAAGGTTTTAGATTCTTTCTAATGTCCCCACAAATTGGTGGAGGTTTGTCTGCCCGTACGGTTCGTTCCCGTTTAAAAAATGTAAATTTCTTAGAAAAATAGCAAAAATACAGATCATTTATAAGTGTTTTGATCCGTAGATGAATATTACCAATAAAATATTGCGCCTAATCACCATTCTGGTGATGTAATGAATCGAGGTATTTAGTGTTATCAATCGCAGATCTTTGGAAACAAGGGAAAATCATCATTAACAGAATCAGATTTGGTTTGGTTCTTTTATTCCTTCTCGCTATGATCGGGGCCAAGGACGAATTCCAACCAAAGATGTTTTTGATCCATATGATCGGAACATGCACCATGGGATTCTATTGTGCCGTTGCCTATTTTTTAGAAAGAAAATCAAACCCTCCTACTTGGTTCCATAAATCTTTGATATTACTTGATACATTAGTCCTTGGTGGAACCATCATTATGGACTGTACTCTTAGTTTAAAAGAAGCACAAGCGGCTCTTGCAAATGCTGTTGTGTATTTTATTTTCTTTTTTAACGCCATCTATTCTGGATTTTTAGGTGATCGAAAATTCGTTTTGCTAAATTCTTTTATTGGGGCCACCACTTCGGCTATTGCTTTGTACTGTGCTGTAACGATTGGGGGAATCAAACTTTCCGTTGACCCTGAACTTTCTCGCCAAATGGGTTATGTGGGTATGGCTGGTGAGGTGATGAAGCCGATTTTTATAATGATTGCCGGTTATATTGTAAGTTTATTGGTTCAGCTACTAACAAAAATTAGTTCCCTTGCTGAAATCAAAGCAGATGAAGCGGAACTTCTCTTAAACCAAACCAAAGAAAGAAATAAAATTTCAGCCAATGCAGCAGTCAAACTCGAAAGTTCTATCACCAACTTCAGTAACTTTGTTTCGCAAACTTCTGTGAAATTAGAATCGCAGGCCGCTTCCCTAGAAGAAATTACTGCTGTTATTTCCGAACTCTCCAGTTCATTCGAATCGAATGGATCTTCCATTGAAGAACAAAACAATAAAGTCCAAGGAATGGTAGCAGATACAGAAATTCTAAAAGAAACCGTGGACCAAATTCTTGTTCAAAGTGAACGACTTGTGGAAATTGCGGAGATCAACAAAAAAGAAAGTATGTCTGTAACAGAAGTAGCTGACCAAACGGCAAACCATTTGGAATCTATTCAATCTTCTTTTGACCAAGTAAACGAAATCAACAATATCGTTGCAGAAATTGGAGAAAAGACAAACTTACTAGCGTTAAATGCATCGATTGAAGCAGCAAGGGCTGGAGATGTTGGAAAAGGTTTTGCCGTTGTGGCAAATGAAGTGAGTAAACTGGCTGAGTTTACGAAAAACAACGTAAAACGAATTTCCGTCGTGGTTAAAAGTTCCAAAGAAATCATAACCAATGCTAGAAATGCATCCAAAGAAACAGGAGAGTTGGCAAAGTCACAAATTGATCGTTTGAACCAAACTTTGGTTGAAATCCAAGACATGAACCGCTTGTACATTGAACAAAGAAATACTCTCTCTGCCATTCTAACAGAACTGGGACAAATTCGCGAACTATCCAAACAAATTTCCGAATCCACCAAAGAACAGTTACTTGGTCAAAAAGAGGCTTCTAAAGGGATTGTCCAACTTGAAATGGAGGTCAACGAAATCAGCCGTGCCTCCAAAGACCTTGAAGAACATATCGAAATGATCAAAGATGAATCTAATAAATTGGCATCTATGAGCCAAAGTTAGATCTAAATTTTAAAATTTTGATCTTAACCAAGTGAAACCTAACTTTATTCTTTTAAGATTAGGTTTCACTTATTAATTTTACTTCATACTTCTTTTAAAAATCCAATGATTTCATCTTTTACACTTTCGGTTCGCAAAATCATTTTGTGACCAAGGCCTTTTGTCTGAACTAACTTAGAATTTTTCCAAGCCTTCGAAACCGCAAGCCCCATTGCAAAAGGAATCTCCAAATCATCTTCATCATGAATCACAAGAAGGGAATTATCAAATTTTGGACCCGCTTTTCCTAAATCCAAACTACTGAGAGGTTGTTTTACCTTTCGTTCTAAAATAATTCGCATGGATTCACTTTCATCTTCAGTCAACTGATAGTATGTACTAAAACTTTTCCTAAGAATTTCCAACCGTAAGGGTGGAGCAATGTAAACCAATTTATTGGCATTTACACCTAATTCTTGTGCTACGGTTGCGACAGCTCCACCAAAGGAATGTGTAATGATATAATCTGGATTTCCAATCTCTTGTACGAGTCTACGTACCATCTTTGCAGATAATACAATATTAGAATATCGACCAGAAGAAAAGCCGTGTCCAGGTAAATCAATTCCAATGACATTATAACCTTCTTCTATGAGGGCAGGAACAATTCTTGCAAAATTTCCAGTATGCCCATTCCAACCATGGACAAGAAGTACGGTTTCTTTCTCTCCCTTCCAGTGAAAGTATTGGATACGATGTTCTTTCTCTTGAAACTCTTTTTGTTCTGCTAGAGCTAACACATCCATTTCCTTTCTGGAAGGTTTTTGTTTTTGTGTGGATAAAAAATACCCAGCAGCCACATAACCTAAGAATTCCGGCCTCCTTCTTGCAAAGGCCCATTTTTCTTCCATGCTGAATGGGTAAGACCTATTTAAAGTACGAACGATCGTGCTATTTGTTTCCATAATTCAAAACCTCTTGTAAAAAATTCTCTCTCAATTCCTTTTCAAATATCGTATTGGTGTCGTTTGATTAATTCGTTAAAACTTTGTTTGGTTCTTTTTTCAGAGTTTTTGTCTTCCAAAAGTCGGTTATAAAAATGAAAACCTAAGATCAGTCCCCAGATCTCTTGCACCATTTTGTCTACATTTGTATTTGCATCTAACTCTAAAGTGTCTTTCGCATCTTGTACAAATTGTTTTAATGTTTTTTGCCAACTGAGTTGTGTTTTTTTCAAATGATCTCTTACCACACCGGGCCTGTCGTCAAATTCCGAACTAGATGACAAAAACAAACATCCTCCGGGTAGGCTATCCGTATTTGCCCAAGACAACCACATCTGAAATGCTGTTTTTAGTCTGGCCAATCCGGGTTTGGTTTTCAGTGCAGGATACACAACATTCCTTCGGAATAGTTCGCTTCCAACCCTAAGGACTTCGATTTGGAGATTTTCTTTGGATGCAAATTTACCAAAGAGTCCACTTTTGGACATTCCCAATTCATCAGCTAGGGATCCTATGGTAAGTCCTTCCAATCCTTGGATGCTTGCCATTTGGACCGCTTTGTCCAAAATCATTGATTTTGTGTCCTCTCCCTTACCCATAGATAAAAGTACGATCGTTCGTTTAATTATGTAAAGTATTTTTTGGAGATTCGGGAGCCTTAAATTGGTTTTTTTAACCCAGTTGGGTAAGCAAACAATCGAGCTTTTCGGGGTGTGCGTTCGCTCCCGTCTTAGTTTTTTAGATTTGGCATAGATGAATTTTTTTGTAACGAAATATAATCTTTAACTGCGGTAAGTGGAAGTAAATTTCTTGTTTTAATTGAATGGCAGGTTCCGATATGAAAGAAAATCAGTAAATTCGGTTCTTCTAAAGAATGTAATTATTTTTTTCACTGATAGATTTATAAGTTAATGGAGATAGAATGGTAGCAAAAAAAGAAAGTGAGTTCCCATCCATTATTCGTTTTTTAAAACAAAACGGGCGTGAATCAGAAGTAGAAACAAGACTAGTTCTCCCTTTAATCAAACATTTAGGTTATCAAAGAGAAGATTTTAAAGACAAAGTAACTTTAAAAAAATCAGGAGAAGCGGATTTTGTTTGTTTTGTGAATCAGAGTCCTTATTTAGCAATTGAAGTAAAATCCAATGTTGTCAATTTATCTGATCCTTCTGCCAAAACATACTTAGAAGCAAAGTTTCAGTTATTTGACTATATGAACTCTGGTGATTTACAAAAAGTGCAATTTGGTTTACTGATCAATGGTAAAAATGCCCAAGTCTTTCAACGTAAAAATAAAGTAATTTTCTCACTGACTGAAATTTTAAGCTTAGAAGAGGGAACTGACAAAACCATCGCTCTTCTCAAAAAACTTTTAAAAAAACCTTCCCTTTATGAAGATAAGAAGAGAGCTCTTATCGTTGCCATTTATAACAATAAGGGTGGGGTGGGTAAAACAGTTACAACTGGTAACTTTGCTGGTGTACTTTCTGAAAAAGGAAAAAATGTTTTACTGATTGATTTAGACCCACAACAGCGAGATCTAACAGATTCCTTTAAACTTGAAGTTAAAAAAACAGAAACACCGACAAGTGTCTTTGATATTTTGTTAGGGAAGGAAATTAAGGGAAGTATCAATACCATTCGAATCAGGAAAAATCTTCATATCATAAGGGGAGACGAACGTTTTGATAGTGCTGCTCATGCCACTAGAGCAATCACACAGACAATGGTAAGAAAATTTCGTAAACTACTCGATGCCTTTGGTGCAAAAGGAAATTTTGATTACATATTAATCGATTGTCCAACAAACTGGAGTTTCTTTAGTAAAATTGGAGTTTCTGTCTCCGATTCTGTATTAATTCCCGTAAATTACCAAGCAGCACAGGCCATTCATAATGCCGTCCAAGTATTGGAAAAATTCATTCCAGAAGTTTGGTCTGAAAGAAAAGGAAATGGACCAGAGGTTTTACCTATCCTTTTTAACAATGCCTACACAGATCCAACAAGTAAAAAACATTTTGATAATGTAAGAAGGGATGAAATTCGAAAGTTAACTAAAGACAAATGGTATACAAAACTATTTGATGAGGCTATAGAAATTAAACACCATCACGAAATTTCTACGTCTTTATTTTTGCATATTGATGAAGCCGGACCAGCACCTTATACATTAAAGAATAAACAGTCAAAAGTATTCAAAGAATATGAAGAAGTCTTAAATCAAATTTTCGGAATTTAAAACGATAAAGGTTGTATGGTTTAGTAATCAAAGCCGACTAATTTGAACTAATTTTTGACTTGAATTTGCTAAGGTTTTGATACAATCGAGGCCTATGCAACAGTACACTTTTAACAAATATTTTGCTAAAAAAAGTTTTTTGAAAATCTTTGGTGGTGAAATTCGTATTTTTGATGAAAACAAAACGAACCTTCTTTTTTTTGTGAAACAAAAGGCTTTTAAATTAAAAGAAGATATTACGGTTTATGCAGATGAAACAAAATCAAAAGAACTTTTAAAAATAAAAGCACGCAGTATGATCGATTTTTCTGCGATTTACGATGTTGTGGATGTTTCCTCGAATGAGCCGATGGGAGCACTTCGCCGAAAAGGTTTCAAATCAATACTAAAAGATTCTTGGGAAATTTTAGACACAAAGGACCAAGTGATTGGCTCTATTGATGAAGATAGTATGTTGAAAGCAATTCTTCGCCGTTTTTTAACTAATTTAATTCCTCAAACTTTTTTCATCACAATCAACAAGAATCAGGTGGGAGTATTAAAACAGACTTTTAATCCTTTTGTTCCACAGTTCAATATTGATTTTTCATCCGATAGTGCAAATGCACTAGATCGAAGAATGGGAATTGCAATAGTCATTTTGTTACAAATCATTGAGGGTAGACAACAATAGTATTTGAATTTGCAAAATAATTTTTTATCTCACGTTAAGGATAAGGTGGGACCTATCACCTGCTATCGTTAGATGGCAGGGGACGGGAGCGAAAACGCACCCCGAAGGAGCCTGGACCTTTGCAGGAAGAAAAGGGAGGGATTGGGATCGCCCAAAGCAAAAGAAAAACGGTTATTGGATTTAAGACTTACTGATTGCCTCAAGCATCGTAACCCATTGGCCTAGTAAATTCTTTGAAAAGGTCTTGATTTGTTCTTTCGAGATCCTTTGACTATATGGTAAAATAATTTCATTGATTTGGTGATTAGATAAATTCACTTTGTAGTTGTATTCATTAAATTGAATATATAAATAAGTTTGGATATTAAAGTCAGCTTTTTCGGCAGAATGTTTGTATCCATTTAAGTTGATTGAAACTGTAATCGACTTAGGAAATGAGTCGTCTAGGTTTCTTGCATAAGTTTGGTATGATTCCTTTAGTTGACTTAAGTTTTTAAATGTTTTTCTTGCGGATGGATCTAAAGGTATTGTAATCTCGTTAGAGATATTTAAAAAAAAGGAATTCATTTTAGGTAAGTTTGAAATTACTTCCTCGATCAATGGGACAATGGATTGAGCAACTGTTTCGAAAACATGGCTCGGGTCTCGTTTGACACGTACTACATTTTTTTTGTTTTCCTCTATCTGCCCAAGTAACAGTTTCAACCGTTTGTCGATATCATCATCTTCGTCAATGGATTCACCATTGGCACCCTTTAATGTCAATTCTAAAGAGTGAATTAATTGTTGGCCTATGTATTCAATAAATGGATTTAATTCACCACCGTCAGCTTGTCTTAGTGCGCGAAAGTAATTTTCTTTATCCTCTGTTTTAATGACCACAGGTGGATAACCGTTCATCATCAAAATTAAATTCATGAGGATTCGTGACATCCTTCCATTTCCATCATCGAAGGGATGAATCCGGATAAATTTGTAATGAAAGGTCGCAGCTAATATTAAGGTAGGGAGTTCGTTTTTTGTCTGATTTTCTTCAAACCACTTGAGGAGTTGTTCCATCTCCAGCGGAACAAGGTTAGGTTCGGTAAAATAAAATGTTTCACCTGTAGAAGTTAAAACATGATTGGGTTGCGATTTGTATTTACCTGGAACTATCTGTTTCGTTGTTTCCATTCCATCTTTAGTAAGTGCCTTTGTAGTGTATGGTTCTCCTAAAATCAATTGGTGGAAGCTGCGAATTTTATGTTCTGTGAGTTGAACCTCCCCTTTTACCATATCCTCTAAATCGAGTATTGCCTCGTTGTGACCTTTAATTTCAAGGTGATCTTTTAATGGTTTGCCTGAAGCGGTGTTTCCATGTAGTAAAAAGGTTTTGGTTTCACCGAAAGTGAGAGAGTTCCCTTCCATCGAATTGGAATGGTAGTTCCAATCGAGTCGAAACTTTTGCATGACCTTTGCCATTGTTTCCTCAGGAATGGGACGAATGGCATCTAACTCTGCTTTCAGTCTTAAGATTCTATTTAAATCTTCACTTAACATGTACAAATTATTTTTGGTACTGTTTTAAGTTTGTAAATCATTAAAAAATAGATCCATTTTTGAATTCAATTACGGATCATTTACCTATTTAGGAATTAACTCATTACTCTCCCCTTATCCCACTTTCCTATAAAATGTTTCCGTTGCTTTTGTTTCTTCGCCTTCTGGCGAAATATTAAAAGCCGTTAAGGAGAATTCTTGTTCACTGATAAACTGAATCTCAGTTCTCCAACCCCAAAGAGCTTCTCCATACTCAGGATTGCCATAAGAACCTAAGAGAGAAAATCCGTTTTCTTTTGATTCTCCGCTCGATAACATGATTTGAGTTCCCATATGAAAACTATCAATCCAAGAGCTTGTGTATCTTTTGTAAGGAATATCAAATCCAATGATCATCTTACCTTCGAAGGGTTTTCCCTCCAGGCTACTGCGGTAATCCAGAGAAATGAAACGACCACCAAACAAACTAGTGATGGTGATTTCTGCAGCCGATTCATCTACTAAAACATCTTTTTCAAACCAGGTTTTTGTGTTTCCTTGCCAATGGCCAAGGAGCCGTTGTAGTTGATGATGAGGTCCTTCTTTCAGAGAATCTTCAAATTTATTTGTCGTCATAGTAAAACTTCCTTTTAGCGAATCGATCCAGATTTTTTTTTCTTACGGTATATAGGTGAGAATTACGCCACCAGTTGAAAGTGGTTTTGTTTCGATGAGTTTCAACTCTTTGTTTGGAATTCCTTCTAGAAAAAGTCGCCTTCCTTTTCCTAAAAATGTAGGTGCAATGCAAATACGGTATTCATCAAATAAACCTGCTTTCATCAGTGATGCAGAAAGGATCCCACTTCCAAATACAAACATATCCCCACTCCCTTCCTTTTTTAGTTTAGAAACTTCGCTCACCGCATCTTTGGTGATGGTGGTATTTTTCCACTTGGTATTTTCAAGAGTGGTGGAGCAGGCAAGTTTCGGGAGTTCGTTCATGAATTTGGCAACTTCTCCCTCATCTTCTGGAGCGTTCGTCCAATAATCGGCCATACCTTGGTAGGTTGTGGCACCAAACACAAGCATGTCGGCTGAGCGAAGTTGGATTAGACTAAACTCTTCTAGTTCTTTTCCCCAAACAAGTCCATGAAAACCTAAGTCCCAGTTCTTTTCACCTTCGAAGTAGCCATCTAGTGTGATTACATTCCACATAATTAGTTTTCTCATCGTTGTCCTCTTTTGTTGTTTACCCTAATGGATGGAACGGGATTGAATTGAATCCGTTTTTTGGGGAGATAACTCTGGTTTGAAATCTCCTTCTGCCATTCGCAAATCACAGATATTGTTTTGAACAGTAGTGCTTGAGCGATCATTTCGGAAGTTGTATTGCCCTTTTCTGATTTGGTCAAGAATTTTGTTAACATCGTCTTTCTGAAGAATTGGTTTATATACTCTTAAAACTGCGTTAAGGATACGGAGGGCTTGGTCACCTGCCATCGTTAGATGGCGGGGGACGGGAGCGTAAGCGCACCCCGGAGTAGCCTGACCCTTTTAAAAATAAAATGTTTTTATAGATAGGGATTGGGAACGCCCCAAAAGCCGAATTTCTTTTTCAGGTTGGAAGGACTTTTGGTTTATGTACTAATTTTCAAAATTCATATAACATGTATTTTGTTATGAACAATGATCTTGGATTGAATGAATGAAACTTCAACTGATTCTATTGATCAATTGTTTTAGTATATAAAATCTTTCCAAACACAAGTTGAGAAATTCTATAGGAATGAATGGAATTCTTGGTTGATTGGAAATACAATCAGGATACAATGTAAGGATGCGTTTCGGTCTTCTCATTGTAATTGTTGCTTTCATCCATTGTACTGAACCAGAACTCAATAATCCAAAAGATTTTGAATCTGATTCTTTCCGAGCAAACGAAACACTACTTTGTCTCACGGGGCAAAGTTCTGGTTGCCAAACAGCGATTCCCGTTTGTACCGAATGTAGGTTTTATTCTACAGGCAATACCTATGATGGAAATAGAGGCGGGATCGCAGGAGCGGATGCGATTTGTATGAGTGATCCTAAAAAACCACCATTTCCAAGACTGGCGGTCTACAAAGCGTTTCTGGTAGATGATGTGAATCGGGTTGCCTGCACGACTTCGAATTGTAGTGGTGGAGTTTCCGAACATGTGGATTGGATTTTAAAGCCGAATACATCCTATTTTAGAGCTGCAGATTCAACAAAGTTTACAGTTACCGATAGTGTCGGAATTTTTAATTCACAGCTTGTTCATGTGGATGTGAACGTACTCACGAATACCTTAACGGGCCTTGCGACAGGTGGTTGGACAACTCGTACAAATAACCATTGCAATCGTTGGACAGATGGAACAGGAACTGGAAATGCAGGTGTTGCGGCAAATAGCGTTTCAGTCTTTACTTCTACATTAGGAAGTTGTAATGCTGCATCCGTTATCTTATGTGTGGAGCAGTAAAATCAACTTCGAAATCATAACAAAATGAAACCAAAGTATTTCCTGCGTTTAATCTGGAATGTGGTATGTTATCGATGAGCATTTAACAATTGCAAAAAACCCTCTCATCTAAAGAGGGCTTGTGATGTTTTAATCGTATTAGAGCAAATGTCCTCCGGAAACTTCAATGTCTTGAGCAGTGACCCAACCAAAATCTTCTGAGAGAAAATTGACAATGACCTTCCCAATGTCTTCGGGAAGTCCAATGCGTCTAAAAGCAGTTTGATCGGCCAAAGGTTTGATGTATTCAGGATATTTGTCAAATACTCCATCTCCGAAGTTACTATGTGTGGGGCCAGGCGATACAGCATTCACACGAATTTTGCGAGGTGCTAGTTCGTTTGCTAAATAACGAGTCCAAGTAGACAATGCTGCTTTTAAAGATCCGTAAATGGAATAACCTACAAAGGCTTTTGTGCTAGAAGAACTCGAAGTGTTTACAATCGCACCTCCATCTTCCATAAGGCCAATTAACTTTTGTGTTAAAAAGATAGGGCCTTTGTAATTGGTATTTAAAATTTGTTCAAAGTATTCTTCGGTTAAATCTGTAAATGCCATTGGCCCACCAATCCCACCGTTGTTGACAAGGTAATCAAAGCTAGTTCGGTTCCAAATGGTTTTAAGTTTGTTTTTTACCTCTTCAACAAACATGGGAAAGGTTTCCTTTTTAGTTAGATCCAACTTCAAAGCAATGCCTCGAACTCCCTTGTTCTTTTCAATTTCTTTGACGACTTCTTCTGCTCGGTCCCTATAAGAATTGTAAGTAAGGATTACACTGATTCCTTTTTTGCCAAGTTCAAGAGCTGTTGCTTTCCCGATCCCATTGCTACCACCAGTGATGATTGCTATTTTCATAATAAACTCCTTTTGTAAACTTGATTACCAATAAACACTTGTGATGTGGAAAAAGGATTTAGTCCGTTTCCATTGAAACAAGAATTCGTTGTTTGCAAGTTTTATGATAAGAAATATAACCGAAGGGAAGTTTCGTAACAAGATCCGATTTTACCAAATAATTGCCTAAAACTACCGATCCTTATTTTTTTGGTTTAAAAATATTCCGAAAAAGTGAATTTTTTTAGGAAAGAAGTGCCTAAAAGAATCTTTTGTGTTAGGATGGGTTGTGCAGAAAATATTAAATGAAATTGTGGGGCTTTGCCAAGGTGCCACAACCGAACCTACAAAAACAGGGCTTCCGCGTGTTCTCATGATCCAAGGGGAAGTGCCGACACACCAACTAGCGGCCGTCTATGAACCGTTAATTGGTCTTGTTGTCCAAGGTGGAAAAACCATTTCGATTGGTACACAGGTGGTTCACTTGGAAGGGCCATCCTATTTTGTCATCCCTACAGAAATGCCTGCAACGGGTTATGTAAGACAAGCCACCAATGGTTCTCCTTATTTGTCTGTTGCGATCCAGTTGGATCAAAAAGTGTTATTGGATTTATTAAAAGATATACCAAACACAGTCGGTGATAAAAAAAATCAAAACGAATTTTCTGCCTGTCCTGCCACCCTTCCTTTTTTAGAAGCTTGGTTACGAATGTTACGGTTAATGAAAACACCGGAACATATCAAAGCATTAGCCCCCGTCTACGAAAGAGAAATTTTATACCATGTGTTGATTGGCCCAGAAGGATGGCGGCTTAGGCAATTATTTCATTCCCATCAAAAAGGTTCGAGCATTCACCAATCAATCCAATGGGTCAGACAAAATTTTACCGATAGTTTTGAAATAGACCAATTAGCAAATAGAGCTTGTATGGGAATTACAACCTTTCATAGACAATTCAAATTCATTACTGGCCTAAGTCCGATTCAATTTCAAAAACAATTACGGCTCCTGGAAGCAAGAAAACTTTTAACGTATAGTGGTTATTCGGTCGCTGATGCTGCCTTAGATGTAGGTTATGAAAGTACATCGCAATTCAATAGGGAATATTCTCGATTTTTTGGAGCCTCTCCTGCGAAAGATGTTAAAAAATTAAAAGAAATGGAAGTATAGAGATTTAGAATTAAGGCAATAAGATATTGCTAAATAGGATTAGAATTTTATGTTATGTTTATGGATTCAGAAATAGTAGAAGTAAATCAAAAAATAATTGTTGGAATGAAATTAGAAATGTCTCTTTTGGAGAATCAAACCCAAACTTTGTGGCAAAGATTCATGCCAAAATTAAATTCTATTTCGAATCGATTGGACAACAATTTGATTTCCATGTCGATTTATTCTTCTGATTATTTTCAAAGTTTCAATCCATTGAATCGGTTTATGAAATGGGCCGGGGTCGAGGTGAGTGATGAGCAAACTTTATCCGATGGATTGGAAATCATAAAAATTCCACAGGGATCTTATGTTCGATTTTTGTATCAAGGTTTACCAAGTCAGGCAGGTCCTTTTTTCCAATCGATATTTCAGGAATGGTTTCCTAAGTCGGGATATAAGTTGGACCAACGCCCTCATTTTGAAGTGATGGGAGACAAATATAAAAATAATGATCCGAGTTCTGAAGAGATGATTTATATTCCTGTAATGAAGTAATTGGTAGCTGGTTCTATTTATGAAAAAGAAGATATCTTTTGTATAACTGGTTCAGTGGAATGTTTAGGTCATGGTTAGGACATGTGAAAGACTAAAATTCGATCGGCATATAAAAAGACATTTCAACTGTCGTAAAAGAAATCTTGTATCCGTTTTGTGATTGGGGACGATCGATTGGAGGAACCAGATTCTCCTTCACTTGCCATATTTATTATTTGCATCTGAGCCGGATTGAGTCAGCTAAAGTTCAATTTATGAGTATTGTTACTTAATTTCAAAAAATCATACTTGCCAACATGGTTTGGATCTTTAGATTTTATTCCATGTCTACTTCATCGAAACAATCCCTCTTCCATCGGTTTTTAGGTTTTTAGGTTTTTATTTTCGTTTAATTTGTATACTTGCAGTGGATTTAATTGTAACAATCATCAACGGAAGAGTATTGGGTCTTACGAGCGTATATGAAAAACCAGTTGTGACTTTGATTGGTATGGCTGTGATCTTATTACTTTTTTTCTTTTTGTTCTCTATCATTGATAGGCTCACTAAGATCGTTTTGAAAATGACTGTGGAAATGGGAAATCTTTTGGTCTTTCGGAAAACAGCCGTCTTTTTTATCTTATGCGGGATTTCATTTGGAATCTATATTCTTTATTATCATACCTGGTTTGGAGTATGGCCAAAGATTCAGTTTGGTTCTTTCCTTTGATGGAATTAAGATTAGGTTAAATCACTTTTTAAATGAAACGTTTTTAGAAATCAAAAATTCAAACTTGTGTTTTTACGTTTTTATAAAAATGTTTTTAATGATTCCTGAAGTTGATATTTTTCCAAAAAGATTGGATATGATTTCAGGATTTAATTGGAAATTTGAGTCTATTTTTTTCAATGAAACATTGATAGTTTCACCTTTATGTAGTAATTCCATAAAAAAGAATTCAAAAGGTTCTAGTGTAAGAACATAAATATTCGAATTTTGTTTGTATAAAAGTAGAAATTCTTGATTTTCGATTTTGGAAATATCTGGCTGTAGTTTTGATTTTCTATTTTTCCAAATTGAATAAATCGAAAATTGATTTTGAATGAGTTTTACTGATTCACCAAACTCAAAGACCGAATTTTCCAAATCGTATTGATTTTTAAGAACACTGAAATCATAACTCCGATGTTCTTTTGCGTGAAAACAATCAGTAAATTGAATTTCAAATTCAGCTAAATTTTTTAAAAAAGGGAATTCAGGAAACATTTCACTCAAAAAGGAGGGAAAATTTTCTCCGTATTTGGATAAATCATAAGACTTATGATTGTTTATTTGTATAAATTTTTCGATAGCTAAATCAAATAAATTTTCACCTAATACAAAATTGACGGCTTCAAAATTGTCAGCCATGACTTCCTTCATTCGGTATAAATAGGCATTCTTATAAACAGATGTAGCTTCCGCTAAGGACAAATTCCCACAGGCATTGATTTGGTTATGGAAAGGGGAATCAATATTGGACAAAATGCATTCACGGTATAAATTCTGTAGTTTTTCTAGTTTCATTTTTAGTCCCCTTACTCATGATTTTCCGTGCCTTGTTTAGTTCAGCTTCCAGTTTATGAAACTCAGGAACATTCTCATCCCATTCAATCATGATCGGGACATTTTCTGGTATAAGTTCTAAAGATGTTTCAAATAAATTCCAGACTTCCTGATTTACTGGTTCTGCATGTGTGTCGAACAGGTAAGTTCCCATATCTGTAAAACCTGCTAAATGAACCTGAGCAATACTCTTTTTAGGAATTGTTTTTATGAAATCAATTGGATTGAATTGAAAGTTTTTTGCATTAACGTAGATATTATTTATATCTAGTAGAATTGAACAACCTGTCTTTTGAGTTAGTAAACTTAAGAATTCACTTTCATTCATTGATGAAGTTGTATAATTGAAGTATGCTGAGATATTTTCTACTGCAATCTGCCTTTGCAGTTCATTTTGTACGTGATCTATATGATTCGCTATAACCTGTAGAGATTCTTCATGATAAGGAACAGGGATTAACTCATGTAATCTGGTTTCGTTCAAATGATTCCATGCCAGATGATCCGATACTAGAAATGGTTCCAATCTTTCAATCAATCGTTTTAATTCTTTAAGGTAATTCGGATCAATTTCATCTGAGCTTCCCAACGACATACCAACTCCATGGCATGCGATGGGATAGTCTTTTCGAATGGATTCCAATACAGACATAGGTCGTCCTTCAGTGTTCATATAATTTTCACTGATGACTTCAAACCAATCTATGTCTGTAATTGGTTTTTCCGTTAGATATTGATAATGCTCTCGTCTGAGACCAACACCAAATATGGAAGTTTGATTTTCCAAAAGTTTTACGTTTTTACGAATTTTCCACCTTTTTCTGCACATTCCTTTTCGGAAGTTCCCTTCCAACCTTGCCCTTTGCATGAATTTTTGCCTGCACAAGCATGGCCCTTTCCTCCGCAATCTCCCTGACCTTTGCAGGCATTGATTCCGTGACATTCACCCTCTGCTTTTTCCGCCATTTGGGTTTTTGCACTCATACAAGATGTAAAAGTAAGTCCAGCCAATGCTGCACCTAAAAGTATTCCTGATTTGTAATTCATATTAAACTCCTCGTTTGATTTGTATTTTCTTTCGTTTGAAAGATGAAAAAGTTACATCTGCGAAAAAAAAAATTGGTTTTTATAAATAAATTGATTTATGTA
This sequence comes from Leptospira bourretii, assembly GCF_004770145.1. Lineage (NCBI taxonomy): Bacteria > Pseudomonadati > Spirochaetota > Leptospiria > Leptospirales > Leptospiraceae > Leptospira > Leptospira bourretii. Next base: position 361,821 of record NZ_RQFW01000012.1, read on the forward strand.
CGGAACATTCAGAAGAAAGAAGAGTGTTGAAACTATCTAAGAATAGGATCTCACCGGATGAATTATCCGGTTTGATGCGTTCTTCCCAAGAGGGAGATTCATCATCTTATAAGAAATTATTGGAAGAAATAAACTTTATTCTAAGAGGAATTCTGGCCGTAAAAATTTATGATTCAGATGACAGAGAAGATGTTCTTCAGGAAATTCTCATCGCTGTACATTTGTCCAAACATACTTTTTTACCTGACAGATCCTTTTTACCTTGGCTGTATGCAATTGCAAATTATAAGATAATTGACTACATTCGCAAAAAGGAACGTAAGAAAAAAAGAGAACTCATTTTATCGAATGAGTATTTGCCTGAGGATCAAAATTTTTCATTTGAAGATGATTCTAAGGAACAAATTGAGAAAATAATGAGTTATCTTTCCGAAAAACAAAGATTGATTTTTCGTCTTTTAAAGTTGGAGAAAATGTCTATAGCTGAAACTGCAAAAATTATGTCCATGTCTCAGTCCGCAGTAAAAACAGCAGCACATAGAATCTATAAAGTCATTCGTTTGCGTCCGGGAGGCGATTCATGAAAACTGAAGAATTAATTGAAGTCCTTACACAAGACAATAAAAAAGTATCTCCTTTAAAAAGTCCTCAGCATCGGTTTTTGATTTGGGCTTTCATTTCTTTATTCACTGTGTTTCTGGTATTACTTTTTTCGATTTTCCTTCGAAGCCAATATCACATTCCCCGATTTTGGCAATCCAATCTTGCTTTAGTGGCAGTTTTTCTTTCTTGTGGAATTGTTTTATTTAAAAGAAACATTCCGGGACAAGAATCAAGATTTGACTATTTATTTCATAATTTAATTATCATTAGCTGGTTTTGTTTTTTGATTTTATCAGTTTCATTTTCAGATATGGGTTTATTTTCATCTATTTCTGAAGAGCTGAAAAACCACGGTTCGGGTTGTGTAGAATTTATTCTCTTGATCACAATTTTTCCGATGATTCTATTAAATTTTTATTTAAAAAAGGGATTTATCGAACCTTCCATTTTCTATCGAGTATCCGTTTATGTTTTGCCTTTTACACTTGCCCAAATTGGAATTTCTTTTTTTTGTCCTAATGAAACTTCCACTCATATACTTACATGGCATAATTTAGCTTTGTTACCAATTTATAGTTTCATTTCATTTTATAGCTTTAAACTGATTCAAAGTAAGGATTAGAATTCGTCATATTGTTTACAAAGATGTATTAGAAAGTTTAATATTTTCGAAACTCAGATCTTATTAATCATAAGCGAAATTTTATATTTACCAATTATTTCAATTTCTTTGGAAGCAGATTTATTTCAACTTTCATCGTAAAACATTGATTAAGCAAAAATTAATTCTCTCTCTACACCAACCAAACATTTCTATACGTTAGCGTGATAACCTAGTGGAGGTGTTTGCTTCGAAAAGCACCTATGGATGGGTGCGGGCGGGAACTCTGGCCAAGGATGGCCAGGCGAACGCGAGAAGCGAATACTGAAACTTTAGAGACGCTCGGTGAGTCGGTCTACGGTGCCTTCCCGTCCGGGTCAGGCAACCTCCGACCCGTCCTGCTCGAGGTCTCAGGCATCCTGCCTTCGACAGAAACAGCTTCACGCTCCCTATGGGTCGCTACTGTTTCTGACTCTCGCAGTCGTTCGACTCCCGTCGTAAAATATTTGTTAGATGAAAATAGCTAAACGATTACTAAAAATGAATGGTGGAGACGCCGGGAGTCGAACCCGGGTCCTATCATCCTCAAATGCAGCTTCTACACGTTTAGTTTGCAAATAAATTTCGGAAAGACTTACCCTACAAACGGGGGACTAATTCCTATCCTACTTAATGTTCAATCCGGTTCGAAGCGGGCGACAAATCCGAAAGGTCCTTAGAGAGGTGTCGGTTTCTTGGCCACCTAAGGAAACAGCCAGTGAAACCGTAGAGCTTAAAATTAAGCTGCTAGAGCAAATTCGTTGTTTGCAGTTATTGTTTTGAAGGTTTTTAAGAGGTCCCTCACCCCTACGTGCCACTGAATCCAAGCCAACAACAGTCGAAACCAATGTCGTCCCCAATTCTTAATACTTAGACGAGTAAAACACAGGAGTGAGAAAGGAAAAGCAAAAAAGGTTGAATTGGAGTTTTGTTGTGCTGGAATGAAAGAATTCCTATGAATTTATCCATTTTGTTTCGAATTACAGTCACTTTACTTTTCGCATCTGTTTCTTTCGTATCCTGCTCACAAAAGGAAGTCCCTTCCGATTCCGAAATTCGACAAGCCGTCTATGGAGATGATCAAGACAGGCAGGTTCGTGTATTAGGCCAAAAACAGATCAATCTGGATGAAACTCCGGAAATGGAAACTTTGGTTTTATTCCAATCGGGGACAAGTGAGGTCCTTGCCGCTTTTCGTAAAGATGGATCGAATTGGGTCTTTCAATGGAAGTTGGAATTCTTTTTGCAGAATTTAGGTGCGATGTTTTACGATGGAAAACTCAAAACTTGGGTTCCTGGATCAGCACCCGGAAAGGAGAAAGTTTCCTTTGCTGGTGATTGTATACGTCGGATTGTGCTTTCGGAACTTCCGGGAGACAACTTTAATTCCGTGTTTATTGAAGTATTGGCCGAAGAACCTCCGTTAGGTTTATTTTCTGTTCCTATGGGTTATCGCAAAGGTAAAAAAATTTGGGACGGATTTCAACTCAAAGAACACGAAGAATTAAAAAGAAGTAAACGAGTCGACTTTGAATACAATAATAAAGACAAATCCTTTCGAATTTTTCCAACGAATCCAAATTACTCTCAAGAATTCGTTTTTAATGGTTGGGAAATGATTCCAAACCTTCCCATGCAACCGGTTCCTTCTTTCGTATCTTTAGAAGTTGTTCCAAAATTTGAAGTCGGGAAAGAATCACTTGTCACTTTGCAACTAAAGAATCGTGGAAACTATGTTAGTTTAACATACTTATCATTGTCCTTCCCTGAAGCTGGCAATGTTCGATTGGCAGGTGAAACGCAAGGAGTTCGGTTGTATAAAAAAGGTGACATTGTTTTTAATGTAGTCCAAAACAAAAAAATCCCAGCCGAATATCCATTGTTAGAAGTTACAAAAGAAGGATGGGCAAATAACTTCCGTTATGGAGTAAAATTCTATTATACTCCGAAAGAATCTGCGACTCCAAAGATTTTATTTCGTTCCACATACAAATTCTACCATGAAATTGTTTCTATACCCAATCAGTTTTCGATTGCACCCTTTGAACGCGACCAACAAGGGTTTCCTTCTTATCTTTTAGGAACACCGGTGAACTAAGCGGAAATGAAACACCAATTAACGGAAGAAGTTGCACTAGCTAGAAGGGAAATCGTTCGTGTGCAAGTGGATCGATTTCATCTTTACTATTATGATTTTTTTCACCGTAACGAAACAAATGGGATGGCAAAATTCTTTTTTGAAACCGTATATAATTTGGATGGAAAAGAAGAATGGGAAACGTTAGCTTTTACTACGTATGACAAAGTAAAAAACATGATGAAGGAAGGGACAAGAGAAAACGTCGAACGTCTCATGGAACTCAATACAATAACAGATGAGTTAGATATCCAAATGGCAGAACTTCTTCTCAATAAAGGTTGGGAATTGGGAAAGGAAATCAACCAAGACGAGTATTTTTCATTATTTTGTGAGTTAGACCAACGTGAAACTCGCAGAAAACAATTAGAAGTTGTACTTTTTAACCTAAAAAAATTTTATGAATTAGCACATAAACCAGTAAGTGCATATATCATTAAACCTGCAGCTATGATGTCAAGATTACTTGGAGTTTATCCCTTGTTCAAAAAAGTAGAACAGGGTTACTATGCAACGTTGCCAGTAAAACAAGAATTATTTAACGAGTTTTATGCGATAGTCCAAGAAAAGGAATGGGAGTTTTTACATAAAGCATTTCCGGCCCTCAAAGAGGAAGTATGAGAAGACGTTCTAGATTTGTATCAAAAGAAGAAGAACATGTTGAAGCACATGATCGCTGGTTGTTAACCTATGCTGATATGATCACGTTGTTACTTGGGCTTTTTATTATTTTGTATGCCATCAGTAAAGTGGATGCTAACCGATTAACAGAAGTTGCAAAGGATATCAAACGTGGGTTTGGTTTAAATGTCAGCTCTGTTGGTGCACTTTTGGATGGTGGATCGGGAATTTTAGAAGATGATACAATGGAACCGAAGTCACAAGTGTTTCGGCTTTGGGAACGAATTGGATTCGCTTTAAAGACTCTTCGCGAAAAAGCTAAATTGAAATTGGGGCTTGCGGAAACAGAAGAACTTAAATTAACGTTTGCTGGATCTGATTTGGCTTCCGATGATATTTTAAAAGCGGATCCTGATTTAAAATTTGCCTTTGAACAGTTGGCTGAATTATCCAAAGGAATGGATATAGATATTGTGGTTCGTGTTCAAATCCCTTATGAATCACAAATTGATAAATCAAAATTTCAAAATTCATGGGACTATCATTCCCATAGAGCCTCTTTACTTGCAGAAAAATTGGTGAATGAATATGGAATTCCTGAAGAACAGGTCTCTGTTCAAGGTTATGCTATGTTCCAAAAAGCAAAAGACTCAGATACGCCAGAAAAAAAAGCCAAAGAAGAGAGAATTGAAATTCTCATTCGCAAAAAAGAAACAACCGAAACTGGAAAATAACAAAGGAAAACCAATGGAACTTATAAACTTACTAAATTTATTTTTTTCGAAATTGGGTGGGGGAATTAAAGGCAATGCGCATATAACCATCCAAGACTTTTCTGCAGATATGCGTAATACAATTAACTCCCTTATCCGTATTGTGGCGAATATACGCACTACGAATAAATCCCGAGCGACGACGGATGATAAGCGAACTACGATTAACAGCCAAATATATCTTTCTCTTCCTAAATTGAATATGAAAAATGGAGTAAGTATCTTCTTATCTATCTTAGTTCTAGTAACAACTGTATATTGTAAAAAAGATAAAGGGATTATGAACTTAGAGTGGCAGAATGAATCGTTAAGTTTAACTTCGGAGATTTGCGCAAAGTATAGAGAGTGTGCTGACAAAGAATGGAAGTCCATTCCTGAAAATTTAAAAAAGTTTACTGAAGGCAGACTAGATGAAACACAATGCCAAAAACGATTTCGTGAAAGTAATGCTTACAAACTAATTGGTGCGGATCCGTTAGCAATTCAAACGGCATATAAAGAATGTCACAAACAAATAATGTTATTTAGTTGTAAGGACTTACAAGAAGGAAAAATCGAAACTATAAATGCTTGTGTTGCATTTCAAAAGGTGCAGAACGGGAATTAAAGAATAGGAGCGAAGATATTTCCTTCCCATCTTCCTTGGATTATCTTAAATTGTTAGATGGAGTCAGAAAAGATGGTGGAATGGAGTTTTATCGATAGCGAATATAAATTGTCTAATTTCGCTATCGGTTGATTGAGTCAGTATTTTTATTCTTCCAATTCCAATTCAAAATTACTTCCATCAAATTTATATGTGCTGTATTTTATGATACTTGGAGACTCATCTCCTTCAGGAAGAGGACTAGTTGCTATTGTAATAAAAAACTTTTTATCTTCCTCGACGAAACTTGCGCTTCGATTTCCACCTTTATCGAAAACTTTTTTGAATTGGTTATCTTTCTCTTGAAAAACATAAACTAAATTGTAGTCTTCGCTATCAAAACAACCGCGGCATTCATCATATTCACTTTTAATGGAAGTAATAATCACATGAAACTTATCTTTTTTTGACCTAAATGTATAGAAGTAGGACTTTTCAGGATCAAATTCATATTTTGCTTGTTGGTCTAAAAATTCGATCAGTTTGCGTTTTGTTTTATCTGTTTCTTTTGTTTGTGAGTATAATGGAGCATAGCGATTTGAAACTATTACTTGGCTTGCTGGAATATAACAATCCGTAGTGTATTCAACTTCTATATCAGAATACCAATCGGCTTGACTGGCGGTTTGTTTATAGATATAAAAGAATACCTTGCCATCCTTTGTGATGTATCTAGACTTTATTAAATAAAATTCATTCTCACGAACTTGATTATTATCTACTGAGTATAACTTTCCTTTCTTTTTTTGATAGATTATATTTGGAGAGGTTGTGATATAAGCCCAACCTTTTTCATCTGCTTCTATATCTTCGCCAAAAACAAAATTGTCTGGCGATTTGTTTAACATCAAATAGGGAGTGAATACAAAACCTATATTATTGTTTTTTGTTTTTACTTTGGCCCAACTTCCAGTTTTTCCATTGACCGTTACCTGATTTCTTCCTTCCTCTAAAATCTCTACAATTTCTTTCGTTGCAAGCTTTTCAATAGCGGCACTTGTAGTATTTGGTTGTTTGCGCAAAACTAAAGATGAGGCTACTACGAATCCATACACTGGTTCGTTTAAAGTAAGAAATAATTGCATTTGGAAATTAGTATTTTCTCCTGCATCCTCTTCAATATAGCCGATCGTGTTATTTAGTTTTATTTTATGCCATAATTTCCCCTTTTGATTATTTTTCAAAAAATTATAGGTTATGATGTCAAAGTTTGAATCTCTTTTAAGTTCCAAAACGATTGGGCTTTTGTTGTCTGGCATTGAATAAACAATTGTTTTTTGCCCCGAAGTGTAACCTGTACCAATTGGAAAACTGGAACAAGAAATTATGGCTAGTGACACTGCTGAAAAAATAAACTTTGTTTTCAATCTCGTTAGAACTAACATTGAATATTTGATTCTCCAATTATATTTAGAACCTTAATAAGGAATTTATTTTTTCCTTTGTCTATCATCTTTCTGGTTTATTGAGTCCACTTTGTGGAAAATGAAGAGATTCTCCCTGCAATTTAGAAATTGTTATTTTTGATTTTCTGATTACTCATGGTCAGAAATCAAAAACCCATTATTTCTTTGATATAATTTGCGTTTTTTTCTGAGGTTAATATTTTCAAAAGAAGTAAAGCAACTCCCATTGCAGTCGCAGGACTCCAACTTGTGATGATATTTTTATCCAAAACGATCGGCTCCTTTTGAACATTGGCACCAAAGTCCGCCAGTTGTTTTTGCCGAGTACTGTTTTTGTGATTATAAGTAGTTGCTTTTCGATCCTTTAAAACACCTGACTTGGCAATGGGTAAAGCTCCCACACAAATAGAGGCTATGATTTTATTCTTTTGGTCAAACTGTTTGATTAATTCTAGAAATTCTGAGTGATAAGCTTCTTCATAAAATCCATATTCTTCAAACCCACCAGGTATTGCTAAAGCATCGAAATCGTTACAATCAATTTCGTTGATTAGATAATCAACATGCAATTTTAGACCAAATGATCCGGTGACTTCTTTGGTAAATCCACAGGTATATAGTTTTGTAGTTTTGTCTCCATCCACAAGATTCCAACCAATGACATCAATGAAAACGCTAGCTTCAAATGATTCGAATCCTTTGGCCAGTAGTAGTAGGACTTTTTTCATTCAATTCCTCTAATCTACCACTTTGATTTTACCGGACTTTATCTTTAAAGATTCAAATGAAACCATTTTGAACGGTTCCTGTCCATCAATGGTACCGTCCACTTCGGCAATGAGGACAGGACGATCTGCGACTCGAAGGTCAATCATCAAAATTCCTTCTTCTTGGTAATCGTTTCCCGTGGCACCGTCATCGACAATGTAAGCAAAGGGAACAACACCTTCCCGTAGTTCCGGTGCGAATATCTCATCGTCTCCATTGTCGATAATGTATTTACCTAAAACATTTTCTTCATCAATGTCACCAAACCGATCATAGAATTCGATTTTTTTGTTTTTACTTATGTGAAACCAATCGAAAAGACGAACGTTCTTTTGAATTTTTTTCTGACCTTCAAATGGGATGGTGACATTTGCTGATTTGCCGAAAAGATTTTTATATTCCTCGATGATTTGATTGAATGTAGATTCGTATTGACTCATAGATTTTCTTTTTTAGTGCGATTGGTTTTTCACTTTGTTTTTGATTCAATGTTGATACTGTTTAAGATGAGAAACGAATGCATTAGAATGTCCTGCCATTCTTCCTCTGGAAATTTTGGATGATAGATTAGATTCATGGAAACTCTATAAGTTTCATTGGTATCTTTCATATAATAAAATGCGTTTATCTTGGTTCCCAGTAGTTCCCCAGGCCCCATTAGGATTTTGGTTTTTTCTGTTTTAAACGAAAGAAGTTCCACCCATTTGTTCACTTCGTACGGTGGATTACCAAAATCAGCAGCCCTTGATTCTTCCACCAATGTATCAAAGGATTTGATTGATTCTGATATGACAGATACAGCAATGAGTAAGGAAAAACATTCTTTTTCTTGGATGCAGTCTGCTTTAAAGAAAGTGATTGGATACTTATCTTTCAGATGGGTGGAGTCGGACCTTTTTGCGGCCTGTGGAATGAAAATGGACATGGCTTTTACTTTTTGTGCTTCCGTTGTAGAAAAATTGATTCCACGAAAGGTATCTAACGTTTCTGATTCTGTAGCGAAAATCGTGAGGAAGGGGAGGGCAAGGATGCTTAAGAAGATTAGTTTTTGTTTCATGGTTTTTGATTGATTAATTGGCATATTGAATCTAAAGAATATTCTAATGAATAAGCTATTATTTGTATTAATTTCAATTTAATTTACTCGAATATCTGCTGTTAGTAATTAATTTTCCAATACAAATCTGGTCAATATTTTATCATGTTGATTTTTGTTTATGGGTTATTATTATATCTTTGAAAAATTAGAATTTATTCGAAATTAGGTGGTAAAAATGAGAATGGTAGTTGTTATAAAGGAATCAAAAAATACAATTATAAAAAGATCGGAACACCTTTTTCGAGAAAATATTCCTATAAAGTGATTATTTCTTTACCTTGTTAAATAGATGAAATGAAAGCAGTGAAATCCAAAATCCAAGAGATGGAATCCACAAGTAATAGAATTTAATATTTGTAAAGAGACAGATTATGTAGATTGGATGTAAGAGTGATGTAAAAAAAATAGTAATTTCTGGTGCTGGGTTGTGAACTTGCTTTTCATCAAACAACAACAATGAAAAAACATTGAGGATATAAAAAAAAATATAGATTACCAAGTTTGGATATGACATTTTCTTAATGATTAAGATCTCCCATACGGTTGAATTCCTTCAGCAGAAATATCAATCTTATGGAAGACAATACCACTTACGCCTGTTACCCTATTCCCCACCGAATCACAACCGCCGCAAGTCCACCACCCACTAACGGAATCACAACGGGAAGCCATGCGTATTTCCAGTTCGAATTTCCTTTGTTGGGAATGGGCAAAAGCCAATGGGCAATCCTTGGTCCTAAGTCGCGTGCTGGGTTAATTGCATAACCAGTCGTTCCTCCCATAGAAAGTCCAATGGCCCAAACAAGGAGTGCTACAAATCCCGTTCCCACAACACCTGTGGCACCACCGTTGAACGGAGAGAAGATGGCATGAATTCCGAGGATGAGAAGAAAGGTCCCAAGTCCTTCACTAATGACATTGGAAAGAGTGTGTTTGATCGCAGGTTCAGTAGAGAATACCGCTAGAATCTTTCCAGAATCTTTGGTTTCTTTCCAATGGGGAAGGTAATGTAAATAAACAAGAGTGGCACCGAGGGCAGCCCCTGCGATTTGGGCGAGGCAATAGGGGAGAAAATTGGAAAAATCACCTGACTGGATGCAAACAGAAAGGGTCACAGCAGGATTCAAATGGGCACCAGGACTTCCCAAGGCCTTTGCCACCAAAACTCCAAAACAGACTGCTAGGGCCCAAGCTGTGGTGATCGTGATCCAGCCGCCGTCTTTTGCCTTTGACTTTTCTAATAAAACACCGGCAACCACACCGTCACCCAGTAGAATGAGAACCGCAGTTCCAAAAAATTCTCCAACTAGTTCCAAATTTGCCCCCTATGGCTTTTCGTAAGGTCTTTATCTAAAGGGACATAGAACTTCCATCAACCTTTTTTGAAAGGCCCTTCCTCCAATTTATTCTAGGATTTTCCATTGAATCATAAATCGTGGGAAAATAGACCATGAAAAATAGCGCACTTGAGTATCACTCTAGGTTTCCGAAAGGAAAAACCAAAGTAGTTCCGACAAAACCAACGGAGAACAGTTACGACCTGTCCTTGGCCTACTCACCGGGAGTCGCTTACCCTTGCCTCGAAATTGAAAAACAACCTGATCTCGTTTATGAATACACAAACCGAGGAAATTTAGTCGGAATCATCACCAATGGAACTGCCATTTTAGGACTTGGTAATATTGGAGCCTCCGCTGGAAAACCAGTGATGGAAGGTAAGGCAGTTTTATTCAAAAAATTTGCCGGCATTGATGTCTTTGATATTGAAATTAATGAAACCGATCCTGAAAAATTCATTACAATCGTAAAAGCCCTCGAACCAACGTTTGGTGGTATCAACTTGGAAGACATTCGTGCCCCAGAATGTTTCCATATCGAAAAAACTTTAGATGAAAGTATGAAAATTCCCGTGTTTCATGATGACCAACATGGAACTGCAATCATCTCTACTGCTGCCTTATTAAACTCATTAGAGATTACCGGTAAAAAAGCTGGTAACATCAAAGTTGTGATCAATGGAGCAGGTGCTGCTGCCATCTCCATTGCTGAGATGTTAACACATATCGGAGTCAAACATGAATCTATATTTATGTTGGATTCTCGTGGTGTGATTAATCACAAACGAACCAACTTACATGAATCGAAACTTCCTTTTGTTCGTAACACGGAAGCAGAAACGTTAGCAGATATCTTTCCTGGAACGGATCTATTTATTGGAGTGTCTGTTGCTAATGTGGTAACAGAAGCAATGGTAAAAACAATGGCTGAGAAACCAATTATGTTTGCTCTTGCCAATCCTGATCCAGAGATTCCTTATCCAGATGCAAAACGTGCAAGACCAGACCTCATTATGGCAACAGGACGCAGTGATTATCATAACCAAGTCAACAATGTACTTGGGTTTCCATTTATTTTTCGCGGAGCTTTAGATGTTCGTGCAAAGGTTGTGAATATGGAAATGAAATTGGCTGCGGCTTATGCGTTAAGCGAACTCACTAAACTTCCGGTTCCCATCGAAGTTTCAGAAGCTTACAACGAAAAAGAAATTCGATTTGGTGCTGACTATATCATTCCAAAACCTTTGGATGCAAGGGTTCTTTACCATGTGGCTCCGGCCGTAGCAGAAGCTGCTGTCAAAACAGGAGTCAACCAAGTAGAGTATCCTGGTCGCGCCGCTTATGTAAAGTTTTTGGAATCCATCATGGCCCAACAACAAGAGCCAATCAGCGCTTTAGAAATCTAAATACAAAACATTAAAGATTCTCTCTGTTTCGAATGATCGAAACGAAACAATTGAAAACTTTGTATTTAGATTCCATTTACTTTATTTTGCTAGTTTCACTTTCTGGTGTAATTGGTTTTCTTCAGTCTATTTAATCTTCTCTGCAACCCAACTATCAATTGCTAGTTGGCCACCGCCAGTGAACATCAAAATCACAGCAATTCCAATGGCTAAGATATGGTATTCAAATCCTTCGCCCGCTTGTTGGTTGAACCAGTTCATAAAAAAGCCGTTTTTTCTCACATAAATCGCTGCTCCGATCATGGTAAGTCCAATCCCAAACGAGGAAAGCCTTGTGAAAAATCCGAAGATGAGCCCAAGTGCCCCGAAAGATTCTGCCACAATGACTAAAAAACCAATGGCGTAGGGGATCCCTTCCGATTTAAAAAAAACCAAAGTGGCAGAAAATCCATACCCTCCAAACCATCCACATAACTTCTGTAATCCGTGCGGCAAAATCACAAAACCTAAAACCAATCTGAGTAAGGTAAAAAACCAACTTGATTCTGTGTAGAATATCTTTTCTAACATTTTCATTTCCTTTTCTAAGTGTTGGTTTTATCTTACGGAAAAAGAGAAAGTTAGTAAATGGAGAGAATTTGATTTTTATGGTAGTTTTCGTTTCAGGCGCCTAAAATTTTCAGGTGAGTTGTCGGTATGGTTTTTAAAAAATTTACTGAAGTAGGAATTGTCAAAGAAACCCAAAGTCAAAGCAATTTGGTTGATATTCAAATCAGAATGTAGTAACAGTCGTTTGATTTCTAAAATAAGCCTTTCTTGGATGATTGCTTTTGCCGATTTTCCATATTGTTTTTGGCATAATTGGTTCAGATTTCCAGAGGAAGTTCCAATTTGTTTTGCATAATACGAAGTTGTTTTTTGGTCTTTAAAATGATTTTCTAATAAACGAAAAAAATCCCATAACTTGGAATCGACGGTCACTTTGTCTGAAAAGGATGTATTAAATTCTTTCAGTGATTGTTGCAAAACCAACTGAATCAGAAGATAGATCATAGAAGAATTTGATTTAGAATTTTTTTCGGCGAGTAATCTTTCAAAATCGTTTTTTAACTGTTCTCTTTCTTCTACCACTAGTTTCGAATTTTCATTTCCCAATTGGAAAAAGGGATAGTTTTGAAAGTTTGTGACCTGTCCTCCCTGTTCGGATAAATAGTCAGGATAAATCTTTAAGGCAAAACCTTTCACAGGTTTTGAAAAAGTCCAAGAATGGACTTGGCCCGGCCTTAAAAAGAAAAGACTATTTTTTGTAATCGAATGGGAAGTGAAGTCGATGGAATGGTTTCCTTCTCCTTCTGTAAAAAAGAATAACGCATAATACGAATGCCTATGCGAACTATCAAAGTCTTGGAATTCATTTGGCAATTCTTCCAAACGACCGGCATAGAAATAGGGATTTTGGGCATCCTCATGAACATCTGTTAAGTGAACCATCGGAATGTTTTTGATTTCGGTTTGTATCTTGGATGGTGAATTTAGAGTTTTCATTTCTTTGTTTGATTAAAGTTACAAGTTACCCGGCAAAATCCAGAGGATTCGAATATAAAATGATGTGGATAGTGGTATTTTTCCCTTTAGGAAGAATTCTTTGGAATTGAATCGTAAATGGGCCTACGAAAAAAAAATCCAAAAATTTACAAAATGGGATAAAAAAGTTCTTGAAAGATTTTGTGCAACGCACATAATTGTGTTGTGCGATGCACAAATAGGTGAAAACCAGGAGCTAAATTATGGAAAAACAAATCATGGACATTCTTAACGCAGGAATCGGACTTTTCCAATCAGGAAAAGAAGGTCTTGATAAAGCAAAAACTCAGTTGGAATCAACTTACAATGAATTAGTATCCAAAGGTGCTTTGGACAATACAGAAGATTCTGTAAAGATTCGCCAATCCGTTGACAAAATCCTAACAGACATTAAAGAATTCTCTAGCGTTGCTGGAAAAAACTACGACGAAACTCGTTCTAAAATCGTAGAAAACTACAACAAAATTGCTGAAGAAATCAAAGCAAAAATGCCTGAAGGAAAAATCGAATCCGTAAAAGCAAAAATCAACGAAGTTGCTGAATCGATCAAAAAAACAGGTGCTGCAAAAGCATAAGTATCATTTAAAAAGAGAGGGTCGGGATTCCGGCCTTATCTCTCTTCTTCTTTAGTTTTAACTCATCTCATTCTCCCTCTTTCGAAACTTCAAACTTCTGATTCTTATAAACCTTGGTTTGTTCTGATTCACTTTCCCTATTGACAGAGGATCGTTTTAGCTTCATTCTGGAATCAATGTTTCGTTTCCATGTTTTACTCATTTCTATTTCTTTATTTTGTATTTCTTGTTCTTTGGCTGACCTACGCCCTCCCACCTTACAAAAAGAAGGTTTGAATCCTGACTTAAAAAAGAAGGGATTGTCGATCATTACAAATCCCCCTGTGAAAGAACTCACACCGGGTGATTGGAAAGGATACAAACAAATTCAATTTGTATTGAAAGATGTTTGGCATTCTAAGTTTGTTCGATTTTTTACACCGATTAAAGAATCGGAACAAAGGCTTCGTGTGTATTTGGATTTTGAAAAAGATGCAATGGAAGTGGAATTCCTTGGTGGTGAAAAAAAAGGCCTGATCCTTGGCCTTGTTAAAAAAGACACTTACCAAATTGCTGCTGATACAGGAAAAGTTTTTACCGGTGACGATGAAGTCCGAGTTTATTTGGAATCCCTTCGTTTGTACCTAACACTGCCTTGGCGACTGACAGAATACCCCATCATCCAATATGCAGGACCCACTCAAAAATTAGGCCAAGACTATGAAGTAGTTTATTTTACCTCTGTGCAGGTAGGTGCCACTCCAGACACAGACCAATATGTTGGTTACTTTGAAAAAACAAGTGGTGCCTTAGAATGGATGGAGTTTACCTACCGGGAACTTTTTAGTTTTTATAAAGGTGTGATCAAATACGGATACTATGAAGGTTGGAACGACAAACAATACCCGAGACGTATTAGTATTTTAGATAAGTTTGAAGATCCTGATTTTGTTCATGAAATCCGAATCGAAAAAATGGAAATTCCCAAACAACCAATGGAAGAAGAAGATAAGGTATTGGAATTACCGGAATAAGGAAAACTTCTTTATCGTATTGAGTCACCGAAATCCCGATAATCAAATTCAAAGTTTAATTTCGATTACTATTGATAGCAATCGCTTAAAAGAGACTCAGTTTGATGAATTTACTGATAAGTTTAAAGTGTTTGTCTAGAGTGAATAAAGTGGCTTGGTATTGAATTATATTTTGAGCTATGATTAAATCTGGTATTCCCACGCGATTGATCCCATTTCGCATGATTAAAGTTTGGTAATCGATCAGTTGTTTCCAGTCAATATTCAATTTTAAACATTCAATCGATTCTAAAATTTGGATTAACTGGTTTTGTTTCTTTAGCTTAAGAAAAGGAACTAATTCGGCCAATATTAATTCATTAGTATAAATATTTCCACTATCGATGAGTGAATCAACTTGAGACGAAATCTTTGTATTAGAATTTCTAAAATATTCAATCCAAATGGAAGAGTCTAAAACAACTTGGCTCATCTTTTTCGTAAAGTATTGAGATCGACAGTAAGATCAATGGTCCCTTTGTAATTTTTCAGGTTTTTTAGTTTTTCTTTTCTAATTAATGTTTGCAGGCCTTCTTTGATTACATCCGTTTTTGTTTTTAAATGGGTCAGTCTCATTGCTTCACGAACTAATTCTTCTGGGATATCGATAGTTGTTCTCATGATATGCATAAAGTACCCCTTTTTTATGCATAAGTCAAGTTTTCTTCGAGAGATAAAGGTAACGAGAATTTGGAGAGGAATGTTTGTCAGGTGAATTTGACATACGAAAAATGCAATCAAGTGTTATTAGCCCCTTCGGTTGCATCAAATTTTCAAGAAAAGCTATACCCAAAATTTCAAAACCTAGAAAATTCGATTGAATTTCCATGGTTATTACTTATGTTATAACCATGGAAAGTTCTGCGGTCAAAAAAACTACGATTCGAGCGATTGGAAATTCATCAGGGGCAACGATCCCAAAAGCACTCCTTGAGAAATATAATTTTCATGAAGGGGACACCGTCTTTCTTGTAGAAACTGAAAACGGCATTCTATTATCTCCTTACGACCCTGATTTTGAATCAGCCATGGAATTTTATCAGGATGCTTCTAAGAAATATCGAAATGCGCTTAAAGAATTAGCGAAATGAAACGAGAACCAAAGTGGTTAAATCGTAAAATTGCAGAAGCGATTCACTTAGATCAAATCAAACAACACGGCGGTTCTTTAGGGATTCGGGATATCGGTTTACTCGAATCAGCTTTGGACAGGCCTAAGAATCAATGGCATTACAAACCTGAGTCTACTATTTTTGAACTGACTGCTTCCCTTGGAATCGGCGTTGCTAAAAATCATCCCTTTATGGATGGAAACAAGAGAACGTCGTTTCTTTTGATGTATGTATTTTTAGCTTCTAACGGATTCACTATAGATACATCAGAGGAAGATGTTGTGAATGTTATGTTAAAAGTAGCAGATGGTTCTTTCAAAGCAGATGAGTTGGCCAAGTGGTTGAAACATTCATCTAAATCAAATCAATAGGAGAGACGAATTCTTTTGTTATATGATGTCGATTGATTTGTCACGTGATTTCTCCTAGCGAAAGGGATCGTAGCGGAAATCCTGCTTGCAGATTGCAGCGGAGAGCCCGGTCCACCACCGTTTGGTGGTGGATTCGCCCCAATGATAATTTTAATTCAATGTAAATCGAATGGGAACAAGCACCTTCACGGTGATGGCTTTTCCTTCTAGGATCGATGGAGAAAATCTTTTTCTTCGGTAAACTTTAATGGCTTCTTCTTCAAGACCACCACCTAACTGTTTACCTACGGAGCGGACTCTTAACACTTCGCCGGTATTTCCAATGATCACTTCCAAAGTCATAGTTCCTGTCAAACCAAGTGCTTTTGCATCAGAAGTATATTCAGGACGAACGTTAGGTGATAAATCCACTGGAGATGTTGCTCCCGAAACGATGGGATCAGAAGCACCGGCAATGCGTGGGTCTTCTTTTTTCTCTTCTTTTTCTTTGTCAGTTAGATCAAAATCACCATCGGTTGGTTTGGAATCGGTAGATGGTTCTTGGATTTGCACATTGTCGATGAAAGCAACTTCTTCTACAAGGTCATCCAAACTATCGGTTTCCAAATGTGGAGTGAACCAAAAGAGAATGATGATGGCTTGTAAAAAGGCAGAAATGGCAAGACCAGTTTCGATTCGGTATCTATCAATGAACCTATGGATTCTTTCGCGTTTGGATCTTTTCTGTGTAACAACTGTTCCGTTCACGTTACTTTCCTTTTAACCCGCCACCTTGAGTGGTCTTGGTAACGAGAGAAACCTTTAAGGCTCCAATCTCTCGGAGAGTTTCGAATACATTGTCCAACTCTTCATAAGTTAAATCTTGATCTGCGTGGATCAAAACTTTTAAGTCAGGTGTAGTGGAAATTTTAGCTCTGATTTCACTCATTGCTTCGTTAAGTTCCATCTTCACTGAGTTGAAATAGACAGTTCTCTTTTCATCAGCAGTTAGATAAAGATTAGCTATCTTTTTGTTTAACTGTTCTCCACCAGGAACATCTGGTAGATTGATGGGAAGGTCTGGATCCGAATCTAATACGGAGGTTACCATAAAGAACACGAGCAGTAAGAAGGCAATGTCTGCCATCGAACTTACGGGAACTGAAGGTGCGACTCTCTTTCTTCGTAACATATTATTTCTTCTTTCTCACTGAGATTTTTTCAAATCCACGAAGTTGAACTGCGGATAAGGCATCCAACATCTTTGCATATTTGGTATCACCGGTTGTAACAATGAGTGCTAGTTTGTTTTTAAGATCCGGGATTTCCATTTGGTTTAGGTCATCACGAAATTCTTTTAAACTAGAATATTCTTTGGTTCCGAATGCCGGGTTACGCATTTTGTATCTGTCTTGTGTTACCAAAATTTCATATACGTTCTTACGTAAAAAAGGCTGAGGTTCGGATTGTTTGCGAGGAAGTGAAATGTTAAGTCCTTCCTTTACAAAGAATACAGCAGTTACCATAAAAAATACCAAGAGTAGAAAGGCAATATCCGACATGGATGCTGCCGATATCTCCTCTAGTTCTTGTTTTTTCTTTAACTTAATCATGGTTAGTTACTTTCCGTTACTTACGCTCTTTTTCCAGCTTTGAGTTTTAAGTATTCTTTATAGATTTTGTTTGCAGCTTCTTCTACTTCAGAAGTAAAGAATGCAACTCGGCCTTGTAAGTATTGGTAGAATGTCATGGCAGGAATCGCAACGATAAGACCAGCAGCCGTAGTGATAAGCGCTTCTTTGATACCACCAGCAACCACTTTCGCGTTGACTTGGTCAGCATTTGCAATCGCATCGAATGCGTTGATCATACCTGATACAGTTCCAAGGAATCCAACAAGTGGAGCAATCGTTGAGACTGCAGAAAGAACAGTAAGACCTTTTTCGAGAAGTGTCATCACTTCACCAGCTTCTCTTTCGATACCAGCTGCAAAAATCTCTGGATCGTTTTGAGAAACTTCCATACCATTTTTTAATACATCAGTGATTTTTTGGCCTTCGTTTGCTTTTAAGAATTCATCAATTCCATTCATTCCAGAAGCATCAATGGCATCTTGTAAATCTTGGTTGTATCCTTTTCTGATTAGTTTTGCTGTGAAGAAAAAGTACATTCTTTCTAAGATCACACCAAATCCAACGATAGAAGAAAGGAGTAGTGGCCACATTGACCATCCACCAGTCACAAACAATTTAACGAGTCCGATTTCAGATTCTTGTTGTGGTGCTTCGGCAGGTGCATCTGCTACAGGAGCCGGAGTTTCCGCTGGTGCTTCTGTGGTTTGTGTAGATTCAGTCGTTGGTGCCGCAGGTGTTGCCTGTGCTTCGATTTTTTCTGCGAGAGTAAAGATTGTGATGAGTAGGGTCACAAAAGACAAAGCGATTTTCTTCTTTGTCAGGTTACATGAAAAGTTCATGAATGTCTCCATATCTAATTGATATGTTTCAAATCTAGAATATCTCTGTTACATTTATATGACAGCGGAATGACAAAGTAGGGAATTAAAGGGAGGAGAAGATCTCTTTCAGTTTAGGAATTCCTTCTAAAAACAAAGCAGGCCCTGGTTGTAATATAATACTTGGATCCATTTCAAAAATTCTGTTGGATTTGATAAAGTTTGTGGATACCCATTCGGGTTTGTTCCGCACCCAGTCCCAGTCCATTGCCTTTCCACACCAAGAGCCAACATAGACATCAGGATTGGCATCCTTCACATCAACCGCATTGATGATTCGGTCTTTGGCAAGTTTACGATCTTTTAAATGCGAAAAACAATCTTCTCCACCGGCAAGTTCTATGGCTTCGCTCACCCATTGGATTCCTGTGATGATGGGCTCATCCCATTCCTGGAAAAAAACTTTTGGTTTTTTGGATTTGGATTCGTTCTCTTGTTTCCAAGACTCTATTGCGTTTTGCCATTCTAAGATGAGTGTTTTGGCTTTTTCGGCCTGGCCCACAAGGTTTCCTAAGATTTGCATATTGGCTAAGATTTCTGTGATGGACCTTTGATTAAAGATAAGAACATTTAACCCTCGTTCAATGAGGTCTTTGGCAAGTTGGGATTGGATGTCAGAAAATCCAATGACGAGATCGGGTTCGAGAGCCATGATTTTTTTTAAGTTCCCACTGATAAAGGCAGAAACTTTTGTTTTTTCTTGCTTAGCCCGAGCCGGTCGTTCTGTATAAACCGAGATTCCTACAATCCGTTTTTCTTCCCCCAAAAGATACAACATCTCAGTTGGTTCTTCTGTAAGACAAATGATTCGTTCCGGACCCATACTTTATGTTTCCAGAAAACGAGTCAGGTCAGTTTGGGATCCAAAGAGAACAATGATATCCTCTTCTTTGAGGATGGTATTCCCGTGCGGAATTCCTAAGATCTTTTCTGATTTGGAATCAGAGGCACGTTTCGTATCTTTATTGATCGTGGGGCGTTTGATGGTGATGACATTGATATTGTATTTATGACGTAAGTCTGCGTCAGCGATGGTTTGGTTGATATAACGTTTGGGAACCGTGACTTCTACGACACTATATTCATCCGAGAGTAAAAAACTAGAACGCATTCCTGAAAAGGATAAGGTTTCGGCCATACTCCTTGCTGCTTTTTCTTCAGGATTAAACAAATCTTTGATTCCCAGAAGTGCCAAAACCTTCATTTGCAATTCGGTTTGGTAACGAGCGTAAATATTTTTAACACCACATTTTTTTAAACTTTCAGCACAAATGATAGATGTTTCAAAATCATCGGCAAGGGCAATGACTGCATAATCCACTTCAGATATTCCTTGGGATTGTAATGCATGTTCGTCGGTTGCATCCAAGGTAACAGCAATGGTAACATAATCTTTTATGGAATCGATGATGATCGGGTCTTTGTCGATCGCAATGACTTCATGTCCATCATCAAAAAGATAACGAACAAACAACTTTCCAAAACTTCCAATTCCGATGACTGCTATTTTTTTTCTTTGCATACGAAGTTCAACCTACAACCACATATTCTTTCGGATATTCATACGAGATACGATCTACTTTTTTAGAGAGTGCTACAAGTAGGGTTAAAATTCCAACTCTACCTACAAACATTACGGTACAAATGATGATTTTACCAGAATCACTCAAATGAGGAGTGAGACTACGAGTGAGGCCAACTGTCCCAAAAGCAGAAACCACTTCATAACACAAATCGATAAAGTTAGCATTTTCAGTGAGTAACAAACAAAAAATGGCAACAAATATTACAAATAAAGAAAGAACAATCGTGGCACTGGCTCTTGCAATAGAAGAGTTAGCAATCGTTCGGTGGTCGATTTCCATCCTATCTTTTCCACGAATTTCATTGGTTATGTTTAATAAAGAGATGGCAAAGGTTGTGGTTTTGATTCCACCTCCGGTGGAAACAGGAGAGGCTCCCACCCACATCAAAAAGAAAGAAATAAAGGTGATGGGAAATCCCATTTGGCTTAGGTCCAAAGTATTAAAACCTGCGGTTCTTGTGGTGACCGAATAAAACAAAGAATGAAAGATTTGTTCGGATGTGGTTAAACCTTTTAAACTAGAATTCTGTTCTAAAAAATAATAAGAAAGCCAGCCAAATAACAAAAGACAGCCGGTCGTCCAAAATACTAATTTAGATGTCACAGACCAACGAAACTTAAAATCAAATGGATTGGCAAACCTTGTTCGAATTTGGAATAAAACAGGAAATCCAAGCCCACCAAGAACTATCAGAAGCATAATCACCGATAAAAAACCTTCTGATCTTTGGAAGGCTTCGGTTGCTAGTCCATTTGGTAACAAACTAAAACCAGCATTACAAAATGCAGATATAGAATGAAAGATAGAATAATAAATTTTTTCAGAGAGAGCGATCGGAAAGTTCTTTGGAAAACTATAAAATAATAAGATCGCTCCAATGGATTCAATGGCAAGGGTTTGGAGTGTGATTTGTTTTAAAATTTCTTTGGCACGACCCATTGTTTCTTCAGAGAGGAGGTCTTTGATCATCATCGTATCACTTACCGATACTTTTCCAGCAAGGAAGATGGAAAAAAAACTGGTTAAGGTCATAAGCCCGAGCCCACCCACTTGGATGAGAAGTAAAACAACCAATTGTCCAGTCAATGTGAAACTGGAACTGATATCGACAGTGGAAAGGCCAGTGACACAAGTGGCGCTAATCGTTGTGAATACAATGTCAATCGAAGGAACAGTTCCATTAGTTGATTTTGGAAAATGTAAAAAACAAACACCCAGTAGTATGATAAAAGCAAAAGAAGAAACGAATACAATGGAAGGGTTTAGTCTTTTGGAATCATGATTTCTAGAAAGTCGATAAAAATGGGCTAAGTTAGAAAACAAAAACAAAACTTGGTTGGCTGATAAAAAGATCAGCGTGGTATCATCGCCCGAAATATGATAGGACTTCAAAATGGAAACTATATTTTTTTCATAAATAAACTCGAGTCCTAACATCAGTAAGATGATGAGTTCTATTTTGTGAATGGATACATATTCTTTCCAACGTTTGTTTGTAAAAATTAAATGGATGGATTCATAGAAAATAAAAAAACTTACGAGAGTTCGAATTGAAAGTGTTACATATTCTTTCCAGCTTTCTGGATAATAAAATCCAAAATCTAAAAGTAAAATGGTAACCGACAAAAATCCAAAGAATATATAAAACGTTCTTCCTAGCCAACGGAAGTGTTCTACATAGAATTTTCGAATTTCGTATCTTTGAACTTGTAAATAAAGAAAAAAACGTGATAGGAAAACGAAGAATCGTTTGAGTTTCAAGGGAAAACTTCAGCCAATTGTTTTTTCTTTTCTCGGTGTTCTTCTAATCTTTGTCTGTCTAGATAAACATTGGTTCCAGAAAGACCAGTGGTTCCGGTAATGAGAATCCCACTTGCTAGGGCAGATTTTTGTAAAGCTGGTGCTAGGAGAGCCACACCACCTGCTGAAACAATGAGAGCAAATGGTAAGGTTAAAAAGAAAATGATATATGCCCTTCGGAATTTTGTTTCTTCGTAGACTGCATCTTCATCAAACTCTTCTTTTTGTTTTTTCTTTAAATCTTGTTTGATTCTACTTTTTTGTAATTGGTTTTGTAGGGCTTGTTCGTTGACTTCCCCAGTGAGTGGGTTAATCGGTAAATTTTGTGAACC
Source organism: Leptospira bourretii (assembly GCF_004770145.1). Classification (NCBI taxonomy): domain Bacteria; kingdom Pseudomonadati; phylum Spirochaetota; class Leptospiria; order Leptospirales; family Leptospiraceae; genus Leptospira; species Leptospira bourretii. The sequence continues at coordinate 384,160 of NZ_RQFW01000012.1, forward strand.
AGTTAGATTGTAGGGATTGGCTGCCGATTGGCTCGAGTTGGAAGTGGTTCTGGAATTCATTAAGGAACCAGCACCAGGAATGGACTCAATCCCAGTGTATTGGGTTTTTACATTTTTCGGAGTGGCGAGAACAGGAGTTTCAAACTTGGGTGGAAGGGTTACATCCTGTAGTACATTGGATTCAGGATCTGATTTAGGAAGATTTCTTAGGTCGTAGTTATTTGTGTCATAAAAACCTTCTTTGGTTTGTCCAAAAAGTGGTCCCATTGCCAAAGAAAAGACAATCATGGGCACAAAAACTTGGGAAAAAAACCGCATACTTTCCAGTTTACCTAATCTCTGTCAGGGTCAATCCAATTCACGGCCTGAAAGTTTAGTGGATCTGTAGGAAAAAGACTTCTCCCGGATGGTTTCCAAATCTTTTTCAGAGACTCCCGCCGTATGGGCATGGCCATATTCCTCAGGCATGGTGGTCCCAAATAAACCTGGGTCATCGGATCCTATGGTGAGTTTGACATCGTTTTGCAGAAACCTTGTGATGGGGTGATCGATGTGCGACTCCAACATCCCAATGTATAAATTGGAAGAGGGACAACATTCAATCACAGCCTCTGTTTGCGCTATCTTAGACATAACATAGTTTTGAAAGGTATGAAGGTATTGGGACTGTTTTGCATCAAACTGGATTTTTAATAATTCGGAATCAGGTTTGGTTTTTAATTCCCTTCGTTTGAGTTCGAGTTCTTCTTTGGGATAAAAAGGTCCAAAGGAAGAAATTTCATCATAAGATTCCAATTCACATTCGATTTGGTCTTTGGCTTCTGATACAAGTTCTGTCCTTTCATCTCCCAAAAAATAATCAGAATCAATTCCCAGTGCCAATGCATGTCCCAGCCGATGGGCACCATTCAAGGCAGATTCCAAAACCCAACGGGTCGCTGAAAAAGGAGTTTTGTCTCTAAAACTTTCTCCCACATGATAGAGGATCGATAAGGCAGTGTTTGGTTCTGCTTTGTTGTCTTTGATTACCGATTGGAAAAAAGTTTTTTTATCTTTCGGGGGATGGCCTTCTTCGATATGACAGAAATCGATTCCCACAAGTCCTTCTCGAATGATAGATTCTTTTTCCATCCAATTTTTCATCCAATCATAATGCCTTTCAAAATTAATATCTCTATGTAGAGACATCACAAGTTTTGATTGGATGGGTTTTCCTTCTTTTTTTGCGGAAGTTTCGCCTTTGGAAAGCCCTTCCAAACAAGCCATTAGTTTGCTATAAAAACTTTCTTTTGGTTCTTCTTTACCAAACATCAAACGATATTCGGCATAACTAATATCATCCAAACTATTGGAAAGAACTACATCATGAGTTACTTCTGTAATTTCTCTTTCATCAAACTTTACTAGTGCGATGATGAGATTGAACTTTGCTTGGAAATGTAAAAAAGGAGCCTTTTCTCGAAAGTGATAGAGTTTGGAAAAATCTTTTATGTCTGCATAATCTTCAAAAAAAGTAGAAGGTCGAATTTTTAACCCATATGCTTTTTCATAAGAATCTAAATAGAGATGCCATCTAGGTTCCGGGTTACTTTTTCCAATTCGATACAAAGTTTCAGGGGGTAAACATCCATAAAGGTGGTTGTGTAGATCGCAATACATATAAGAATGACAAAACTATGCTTCACAAAATTAGACGCATCTTGAAGCCAACTCGATTGAATCAGAAAATTCTTGGATTAGCAATCCCTGTTTTTTTTGGAATGATTAGTTATACAGCCATTATGGTGGCAGATACTGCTATGGTAGGGAAATTAGGTGAGGTTCCTCTTGCCGCAGTTGGATTTGGTGGAATGGTTTATTTTTCCATTTTCGCCTTTCTTATGGGTGGATCTATGGCTGTACAAATCATCGTAGCACGTCGATTTGGCGAAAAAAATGACAAAGGAGTCGGAATCACTCTAGTTAACTCCGTATATTTGTCCTTAGTTTTAGGATCTCTTTTGTCCTATTTTGGATTTCTTTATGCCCCGCAATTTATGGGTTGGATTGGAGATGATCCGGAAGTGATCGAAGTGGCTGGAGTTTATCTTTCCTATCGATTTTTAGGAACAGTTCTCTTTTTTGTTGGGTTCGCCTTACGCGGATTTTTTGACGGGATTGGAATTGTGCAAGTGGGGATGATTTCTTCCATTTTAGCGGCTGTCACCAATATCTTTTTTAATTGGTTACTCATTTTTGGAAACTGGGGTTTTCCAGCTTGGGGAGTGAAGGGTGCGGCCATTGCCTCTAGTTTATCTTCTGTTCCTGCACTTCTGATTGTGGTGTTTTATTTTTTCCGTAAAGATGTGATCAAGTTCTTTCAGTATCAAATCTTTACTCCTAGTTTTGAAATCATCAAAGAACTTTGTATGGTTGGATTTGCTCCCGCTGTAGAAGGAACACTCGTTAACTTTGCATTTTCTGGATTTTATAAAATTGCAGGCATGATTAGCACAACCACTCTTGCATCGGCAAGCGTAGTATTAACATGTCTTAGTTTGTCTTTTATGCCTGGATTTTCATTTGGGATTGCGGCCACTACCATTCTTGGCCAATCGATGGGACAAGGAAAACTACGATTGGCTTATGAAGGAACCATGCGTTCGGCCACTTTCTCTGCTATTGTGATGGGAAGTATGGGACTCTTTTTTATCATTGGAGGACCTTGGCTCATTAGTCTTTTTACTGATGTACCTGCTGTTGCCAAGGTAGCTTATCCTGCTCTCTGTATTGTGGCACTCATCCAAGTGGGAGATGCCTATCACATGGTGATTGGTTCTGCACTTCGTAGTGCTGGAATGATGTACTATGTGATGTTTGTTTATCTTATTGTATCTTTCATCATCATGTTGCCGTTGGCTTATTTATTCGGGATTGTCCTAGCGTGGGGTAATTTTGGAATATGGTCTGCGTTTTTTATTTGGATTTTACTCATGGCAGTGATTTTTGTCAGAAAATTTCGTAAGAAGGAGTGGGTGAACATACGAATTTAATAGAACGAGGGGAAAATGAAACGAACAGAGATTGAACGACAGGCCATACAAAACTTTTTAAAGTCTGTGGATTTGTTCAAAAAACTTCCCCCTGCAGTTCTCTTAAGACTGGCAAACAATGTCCAAGAAAAATTAATTCGAAGCCACGAGGCTCTCTATTATAAAGGAGAGTCCTCGGAATCGATTTACATTGTCAGATACGGTGAAATCCTTCTTGAGAATGTTGCTGGCCAAAGTCATGTTTATGTAGGTTCTGGCCAAGTATTGGCAGAGAACTCACTGATCTCTAGTTCCAACCACTCTACTTCCGCCATTGCTGTCATCGATTCCCTCGTTTATGTTTTGAATGGTAAATTGTTTTTACAATTGGCATCCCAAGAGAAGGTTTTTGCACAAAACATCATCCAAATGATGGGCTCTCGGATGCGAGAAAATTTAGACCGTTCTAGTCATAAAGATACATTTCCCGGCTTACGAAGGTTATGTGTCCATGTTCCTTTAGAACCAGAATATCATTTTGGTGAAAAAGTAAAATCTTTCTTAGACGAGTATGGTGAGGTCACCAAAAAATTATCATCAGCCATTCCTATTTCTACTTTTAAGGGAATGGATCCCACAAAAATTTCTGAGTATCTAACCAACTTGAGAAGTAAAACCCCCTTACTTCATATTTATTTTGATGAATCCACTTCTAGAATGGATTTGCATTATCTTGTCGTACAATCTGACTTTATTGTTTTTTGGGAAGATGAACCAGAAAAGTTTTATAAAGAAAAAGAAGAGATCATCGGTTTTTGGAAAACTAGAATTCGAAACTTTGAAGGTCGTGCCATTCGTATGATGGAAAGCGGTGTTCGTAAAAGTTACCTTCCTCAAGACCAATCACTCAAAACCTTTTATCAAAAAGATACATTGGCAAGGTATCTCGTCGCAAAAACAAGAGGTTTGGCGTTAGGTGGTGGTGGTGCCAGAGCTCTTGCGCATGTTGGCTTGTTAAAAGTATTACATAGAGAAGGAATTCATTTTGATTTTGTTTCTGGTGCCTCGATGGGAGCTGTGATTGCGGCCTTGTATGCGAGAAAAAATTCACCGGTAGAAATCGAAGAGATGATTAAAAACTTCTTTGGTGGATTGGAAAGTGCCTTTGATCCAACGATTCCGGTCGTTGCCTTTTTTAAAGGTGCCAGAATGAAACGTATGTTAAAAAAAGGGTTTGGTGACCAAAGAATTGAAGAGTTACCTCTCCCTTTTGCCACTTCTGCTGTGGATTTACAAACAGGAAAAGAACATATCTTTGACCAAGGGCCAATCACAGAAGCTCTCACCAGTGCGATGAGTTTGCCTGGTGCCTTTCCTCCTTACAGACTTGGTGAAAAATTATTAGTGGATGGGGGAATGATCAATAATGTTCCCGAAAATCTCATTCGTTCTAAAGGAGCAGATGTGGTGATGGGAATCAACGTTTCTCCTTTACAAGAAATTGTGCCGGTCAAACTCTTTGAAGACAGAAACACAACAGAAAAAGGATTCTTTCGTTATATTTGGGATACTTTAAAATACCCTCCTATCTTACAAATTATGACAAGAACCATTACTTTGGAAGGAAGAGAAATCACTCGCCTGAAACGACCTAAAATGGATCTTTTTGTGCACTTCCATTTGGAAGAATTTCAGTTATTTGATTTTGCTCGTTACCAAGAAATCATTGATAAAGGGGAACAGGAAGCAGAAGCAAATTTAGCTGAGATCAAACAATTGTTTTCTTAAACATCGAAATTTGGGAATTATAGAATTGAGTTTAGTAATTTTGCATTCATTTTATGGAATGGATTGATGATTTTTAATTTGTTAATTTTTGCGCCATCATTAAAGTCTTCAGACAATAAATAATCGCATTCGAGTTCTAGAGCAGCCAAAACAATCAAAGAATCATAATAAGATAATTTATTCTTCTCTCTTAATTTCAGAGCATTTTTGTAAAATTCAGTTGTTGGGAAAAAAGAACAAATTGGATCTAAGATTTTTTCTATGAAACTTGAAATATCCTGACCTTTCATTGGTGGTTGTCCTTTTGTAAGCATTACATTGCTAAATTCTTGGATGACTTGGTAACTTATAGAAAATCTATCAGATTTAAAAGAAGCTTTTATGATATTGGAAGAGATTTCCTTTTTTTCAAAATCCTTTGGTGAAAAGAAGTAAATAAATACATTCGTATCGATGAAGATTTTACCTTTCATTGGCTTCTTCACGGGTTATTTTTCGGTTTATCTTTACATATTCAAATTTTTTCAAATATGCATCTAAATCAAAATCTTTTGGCTCAGATTCAGAATAAGCGCGGAGCCATTCATTAAAAATGTCATTGAGTGACCTTTTTTGTTTACTTGCTTTTAAACGAGCTTTTTCAATCGCCCTTTCATCAGCTCTAAAAGTAATACTTTTCATATTTACTATTTTACACGATTTTCGTGCAATTTGTCAAATTGAAAATTTGTCTTTTTATTATTGTAAACCGCTTTCTGATTCATTTCCTAATTTTCTATTTATTTTGTTCCAATCTCCACCTAATAAAAGTTATAAACTTCCTCAAGGTGGAGTTTTTTTTGGTTTGCGAATGTTTGGTATAGGAGATTCGAATTACAAAGAAGATAAAATTTCTTTTTTCTTAGCTTCAAACTCTTCTGCGTTGATTAGGCCTTGGTCGAGTAATCCTTTCAGTTTGGCAATCCGTGCGGCTGGGTCATTGGCTGCTGGTGTCGCACCGCTTTGGCCTCCGCCTTGGTTCATCATATTGCCCATCATTTGGCCCATATTCATCCCCATTCCCATTCCCATCCCGGCACCCATCGCACCACCGCCTTGGCCTTCGTTTTCTGCAGCGGCTTGTCCAATATCGAACATTTTCTTTTGTTGGTATTTATCTCCAAGCATATCGATTTCAAATTTATCGGTAATGATTTTTTGGATTCTTTGGTAGTTGGGATCGTTTTGGTCAAAGTTCACCGAAGATACGTTAAACTCTGTTAAGTCGATTCCATATTTTTCAAATTCAGGTGCCAGTTTGACTTTTCCAGCAGTGGAACTTTCATCTCTGAATTTATTGATCTCCACAACGGATGTATTGTTATTTAAAATGACTTCCGAAATAAAATCACCGATTCCACGTACTATATTTGGTTTTAAAAATTCATCAATGGATTCGTTGGTAGTTCGATTTCCACCTTTTACTACGTTCAGTAAAAAGGATCTTGCATCTTTGATTCTAAATTTATAATCACCAAAAGCACGGATGTTTAAAACAATTTTGTATTTAGGATCTTCCAAAGGAATTGGAGTATTGGTTCCCCATTTCATCGCAAAGATGGCTTTGTTTACATAATATACTTCTGCTGTAAAAGGAGTTTTTCCTCCAAACGGAAGATTGACGAGAGCTTCTAAAATAGGAATGTTTCCCGTTTTTAAAGTATGAGTTCCTGGACCAAAAGTATCTAATGCCTTACCTTCTTTAAAAAAGATGGCTTCTTGGCTTTCATCCACCACCAGTTGTCCTGCCGTACTGATTTCATCAGATGGATACTTCCAAACTATTTCATTGGGGCTGCCTTCAAATTTAATTCTATCGATTAGTGCCATTGTTTATTCCTTATTTTCTGATTTTATTATTTTAAAAAAATTGAGTTTCTTGATTCAAATTGTGTTTCAAAATCTAACAGTAATTTGTTGATAGATTCGATGGCGACTTCTGGGTTTGTTAAAAAAGCACCGGGAAGGGTATCCAAAATTTCTTTTTGTATGTTCCCCACTTTTTCCAACATCGAAAAGTCATGGTTGAGTAATTTTTCCATTTCTTCTGCTGTGGCTTTGACCCCAGTGCCGAGTCCATTCAGTCCATACCCAGCAGAACCTACTTTCATAATGATTCGATCGAGTAGTGTCGTAGCAGGATTTGTTTTTCCAATGTTTTGGATTTGAGCTTTTGCCACAAAACCTTCTTCTAATTTACGAAAACTTTCTTTAAAAGAAGTAAGAATTCCTCCGAGTTCTTTTCGAATGAGAAGATCGGTTTTTTCATACTCTTGGTTGGCAAGAGCTTCTTCGAATAGTTTGGTTTCTTTTAAAAACTTACGAATGGGATCTTGTTCGTTCTTAAAACGTTCTAATGTTGTTTTTAACCAAGTTTGGTCCATTTTATTCCTCTGTTACGTTTCCTTCTAACGTCTGTATGGTGTCGCAAGTAATGTAGTTAAAGATGACACTTTTTTCAGTTTGGTAGAGCCCTTTGGCTGGTAATGATTTCCATTTAGCCATATCAAAATCACAGTCGTGTTTTTCTCCTTTGGTTTCTCCGCTAGACTCTGTGAAATGAACTATATATTTTTCTTCCTTGGGTCCTAAACGTTCACAACCAATACTTGTGCTCGCACATTCGCGAATTTGTGGAGTGGGCCAATAAGGTTCTTGTGTGGTTCCAAATCCTTTGGCCACAGCATTTCTGTCAAAGGCCCATTTGTCGATGCGGTAACTACAATGGTCATCATACACTGGTTCTTGTCTGTATTTGGTAGTACAACTTTCACTTTCCGAGAAAGTTCCATCTCCACGATCCGAACGAACTGTATGACAATCTTCTCCATCGGGAATGCTGTTATAACTTCTGATTTGACGACTGCGGGACACACTGTACGCACCCATAGGCATGGAGTCACACCATTCGGATTCGGAAACTGGTTTGAATTGATCAATGGCGATTGTGCGTGACCATTCATGGTGAGTGATTTGTAATTCTACTTTTTCAGTCCATAACACACCTAGACAAACAAATCCAATCCCACCAATCACAATGGTTCCCAGTAACCACAAAACCCATTTGGGAGTTTTGGGATGAGGTTTGATATATTCGGAATTGGGGAAGGCTAAATCTTCTTTGGCTTTTTGGACAGAGTCTTCTGAGATTCCATCATGATCGGATCTGAGTTTGACATTTTGTGCACCATCTAAGGAACCTCCGCAGTTTCCACAGAACGTGGCTTTGGCTCCATTCGGAGTTTGGCAAAAAGGACAAACCTTATCCACTCCGTAATAGATATGGTCTTGGACAGCAACTTTGTCTGCATCGTTTGGAAAGTAGCGGCGACTTGGGTCTTGTGTGGCTCCACAATTGGGACAATGCCTATGTGTTTTACCGAGTAATTTTTTTGACCCGCAAAATTCGCAGTCCCAAAGCATTTCATAGATTCTTTCTTCTGCCATCGCAACCAAGGTTTATCTGCAAAAAATTGACTTTTGCAAGAAAAATATTTTCAATTCACAAAATCCCACATAGAATCTTTCCAACATGAGATTGGTACTAAATCTAGTTCTTAAGTTTCGCTTTATCCTTTTTTCTTTTGTCGTTCTGATTTTCTCTCTTGGATATCTTCAGTCTCGATCAAAACAGAATGCAGTTCATCCATTAGATAGTTTGTATTTGAAATTATCACCTAATGTAGTTAAGGCGGATAGGAAAATTACTTTTCGAAGACTTTCCTTACATTTGCGAGGAGTGATTCCCAGTGTCGCCGAATGGAAAGAACTAGAAGCTCTACCTGCCGACCAAAGTTTAGAATCATTTGCTGTTAGTTTTTTAAAACAACCAGAGTTTGCCGAATATTGGGGAACTAAGTTTACTTCTATGTTGCGAGACAAATCCAAAGGTCGAAAAATTCCTACAGGGAAATTCTTTGAATACGTTGCGGGTTCTCTTCATAAAAACAAACCCTATGACCAATTGGTGCAAGAGATGTTAACATCCACGGGCAATGTAAAAGAATCACCTGCTACCATGTTCTATATTCGTGATGGAGCCGATCCTTTACAAACAGCTGAGTATGTAGGAAGGTTATTTTATGCAAAACGAGTGGCTTGTGCTAGATGCCATGACCATCCATATATTTCCGATTTTACGAGAAGGGATTATTATGCTTTGGCTGCTTTTTTTAGCCAACAGTTCTTTCGTGATGGATCTTGGGAAGCAGATCGTTATGGAAAAACATTCAGTTATGTTCCAAGAGAATTAGAAGTTCATCTTCCCATGGAGGATCAAAAAAATCTCCAAGACAAAAACAATGAATGGAATCGAGACAATTGGAACAAATGGACCGACGAACAACGAAAAGACTATCAAAAGAAACATGAAGTGGAATACGCCACGCTGTATTACCAACCAAAACTCGGTCTTCGATTTCCTCATACAGATGATGCCCCCGGTGGAGATTTGGTTCGGCCCAAGTATTTGGATGGAAAGGAAGCCAAACTAAAACCTGGTGAGGATCGTAGAAAGGCCTTTGCCGATTGGTTAACAAATAAGTCCAATGACAGGTTTCGCAAAGTAATCATCAACCGGGTGTGGACAGAACTTATGGGTTGGAGTTTTTTCACACCACTTGATGACTGGAATGAAGACACTGTGGTGACAGGGGAAGAGATCCTAAACCATCTCGATTCTTATTTTTTGACAAACAACTTAAAACTAAAAGAACTCATTTTATACATTGTCACTTCGAATGTTTACAATCGTTCGCTGACAAAAAGTACAAGCGACCAAGATCCCATTCGGTATTTTTCACCACAACGATTGGACAGTGACCAACTCCTCAACTCTCTCATTCGAGTTTCCGATTCCCAAAAGATCAGTAATATCCGCGAGAGGAATTTATCTTGGCTCTCTGGCCTTATGGATAAAAGACCCTATGATTTGACTGGTACGGGTTCTGTTCGGATTCCCCAAGACAATTTAAAAGAATTCTCAAATGCGTCTGAGGTGGAAAGACCAGCACCTTACCATACCATTTTATCGGTTTTTGGATCTGGTCCACGAGTGGATATTTCCGATGATATCTCTGAACTTACCATAGAACAAATGTTAACATTAATGAATGGTCGTGTGGTGGGAAAACTGGTTTGGGATTTCGGTAACAAAGAGTCTTTGGTGAAACAAGAGTTTGACCAAACAAAATCTATGAATGCAGTCATTTCTAATCTTTACTTTCGACTTTTAGGTCGTGAGCCAAGTTTAGGTGAAAAAGAAAAAATAAAAACGCTGATGTTAAAACCAGATACCGTTTTTGACAAAGACTTACTACAAGACCTTCTCTGGGCTCTGATCAATAGCCAAGAGTTCCAACATATCAATTAAGGAATCATCATGGATCGCAAAGAATTTTTAAAAAAATCAATCCTCAGTTTGGGACTCAGTCCCTTTTTGTTTTCTACAAATCCTTTTGGAAGTTTACATGCAGAAGAAGAAGAAGAGGAATCCATTGTCCTTCCTTCTAAAGTGAAGTCCGTCATCTTTATTGAAATGATGGGAGGGATGAGCCATGTAGATACATTAGATCCCAAACCGAATAGTGCGTTTGGAAAAGTAAGTTCTAGTATCTCAGGGTTATCTGTTTTAGAACCTTTTTCTCTTACAGCCAAACAATTACATTCGATTGGAATCGTTAGGTCTACTTGGAGTGAAGAAGGGGACCATGGGTTTGCGCAAATGTTACTGGGTACGGGATACAGAATGACAGAAGCTATGGGTTTTCCTGACATTCCTCATTTTGGTGCCGTAATAGCTTATGCTAAAAAATCAAAAGTCAAATCTTCGTATTTCCCAAGTTATGTGACGATAGGTGGTCGTGGTGGGAAAAATGGAAATTCTGGGTTCCTCGGAATCGATTATTCTGGTTATCATGTTGGGAATGTGGATGAACCCATCCAACACCTAAACCCATCCTATGGAAAATTTGCAGAGGATCGAATTCTTAGAAGAAAAGATTTGGTTTCTTTTATGAATGAGGAGTTTTCTAAAACTTATCCCACAAAAGAATCCAAACATTGGAAAAATATGCTCGTGGCAGCGGAAGAGTTTCGAAATTCCAAAAACATCGATAGTTTTCGCATCAGTTTGGAAGATGAAAAAACAAGGACTCGGTACGGAACCACTTGGCAAGGAAAAGCGATGTTACTTGCCAAACGTCTTGCGGCACAGGAAGTTCCTTTCATTCATATCTCTATTGGAGGATGGGACACACATACAGGCAACAAAGCACAAGTCACAAAAATTATGAAAGAAACCGATATGGGAATTGCTTCTTTATTAGAAGACCTAACAAATTCTGGACTCATCAAACAAACGTTATTTGTTCTTACCAGTGAATTTGGCAGAACTCCTGATGTGGGATCTAGAGATGGTCGTGACCACCACCCTAAAGTTTGGTCCACCTTACTCGGAGGAGGTCCCTTTTCCAAAGGATTTGTATTAGGAGAAACAGATGAGACTGGATCCAAACCAGTAAATCCCAAAGAAACCCTCCATCTGAGAGATCTCATTGCCACTATTTACCAAGCGGCGGGAGTCAACCCCGAAGGTGTACTCACCAATTCTTTTGGCCGTCCGTTTCTTTTGACGACGAAGAAAGCCAAAGTCTATGAAGGTTTGTTTTAGGACCGGACTTTGGAGGCGGTAATCCATAGAATGGATTTGGGAAGGGGGATTTCGCAGGAAATTGGTGCTACTTTTTGAGAATATTTACCTTTCTCAGTTCATTTTTCCTTTTCTTACGAAAGAAATTTAAAATACTGATCCCTGATCTATGAAAAAAGCACTTATTACCGGAATCACAGGCCAAGACGGTTCCTACCTGGCAGAACTCCTCCTCCAAAAAGGATACGAAGTCCACGGGATCGTTCGTAGAACGAGCCTTTTCAATCGCAATCGCATTGAACATCTGCACGGAAACCCAAACCTCCATCTCCACTACGGAGATATGACGGATTCCTCCAACCTAAACCGTATTTTAGAAAAAATCCAACCATCGGAAATCTATAACTTGGCGGCTCAGTCCCATGTTCAGGTTTCCTTCGAAGTACCAGAATACACTGCAGAAGTGGATGCTGTTGGAACCTTACGGATTTTAGATGCCATTAAACAAACAGGAATTAATACAAGGTTTTACCAAGCATCAACTTCAGAACTTTACGGACTTGTCCAAGAAGTTCCACAAACAGAAAAAACTCCTTTTTACCCACGATCCCCTTATGCAGTCGCAAAACTTTATGCATATTGGGCAGTTGTTAACTATCGTGAAGCGTACAATTTGCACGCATCAAATGGAATTTTATTCAACCACGAATCTCCTCGCCGTGGTGAGGCATTTGTGACCAGAAAAGTGACCATCGGAGTCTCTGAGGTAAAAGCAGGAAAACTCCCACACATCACTATGGGAAATATTGATTCCAAACGTGACTGGGGATATGCTCCAGACTATGTAGAAATGATGTGGATGATGTTACAAAAAGACACTCCAGATGACTACGTTGTTGCTACAAATGAAACACATACAGTTCGTGAGTTTATCGAAGAGGCATATAAAATTGCTGGATTCGAAGTGGTTTGGGAAGGAAAAGCTGAGAAAGAAGTTGGTAAAGACAAAAAGACCGGCCAAGTTCTTGTCAAAATCGATCCAAAATACTACAGACCAACTGAAGTTGAACTTCTCATCGGAAATCCTGAAAAAGCAAAACGTCAGTTAGGTTGGGAACCAAAGGTTAAATTCAAAGAACTGGTTCAAATCATGATGGAAGCAGATTTAAAAAACCAAGGTTTTTAAATCTGTAAAAAAGATTTCGTTAAGGAATTATACTGAGAGCAGAATAACGTTTCGTAAACTCTTGGTTAGGAATTTTAGGATGTCCTTCCCTTTGTAATTCGGGAAGGAGTCCTTCTACAAAATACATTTTAATATTTCCTTTGTGATTTGCGGGGATTTCTCCCCTGTATTCGCATTGGATTTGGTATTTTGAAACTAAAAACTTAAATTGGTTTAAAGACCAAAAAACTGATCCAACATCAATTTCTTCAAAGTTTCTTTCAGTTTTTCTTGGATATTGACAATCTTCACTGTCATTTTCTTTTCATCGGCTTTGTTTTTGAAAGAAAGTAAACGAGAGATCCCGAGAGAACTCACAATCACCACTTTTTCTAAATCCAAAAAGATTTCCTGAACGTTTTTCTCCAGAATCTCAGCTAAAATTTCTCTTAGCTCTGGAGCGTTTCCATCGAGAATCTGATCCATAAAACGAACACGGATCGTGTTTCCCTTCTCTTCCACTAGTATCTTATCACTCATATTTTGTTGGCCTCTAACATAAGTCAGGAGAGGAAAGCTGGCAAGAAGTTATTTCAGCTTCTTTAGCTTATTCTCCATGTTAGCCTTCTTATGATAGAATTGGACGAGTTTTTCCAGTTCTGCCATGTCCGTACAAACAATTTTTCCCATGTCCATACGAATAAATTTATTATTCTTCATGATATCAGAGATCAGGAGTTCATCTTTTGGATCCGTTAATCCCACCATTTTGAGAAGGTCTTTGGTCCCAATTTCAAAATTGTAAGCTTGTTTAGGAGCCACTTTGATTCGATTTTTTTCGGCCAAAGTCATTAGTGTATCTACGATGCGACCTTGTGGATCTTTGAGAAGTAGGTTCGCAAGTTGTTTATAAGCAATCCAAATTCGTTCTGATAAAAGAGTGATGAGCCGTGTTGCCAATTGTGGTTGGGCTTTTACCATCCCTTCAAAGTTAGCTTTGTTGATGGCAAGAAGTTCCACATCACCTGCAGCCACTGCGGATGCAGAACGAGGTTTGTTATCAAGGATGGCCATCTCTCCAAAAATGTCCCCTGCTTGGAGAACGGCGAGCATCACTTCGTTTTGGTTTACAATTTTGGAAATTTTAACCTTTCCACTTTGTAAAATAAATAATTCCTTACCCGGTTCGTGTTCACAAAAGATCATCTCACTATCTTTATAGTTTCGATTGAATTTATTATAATCGATGGGAGGTGCTTGGAATGGTTGGTTGCTTGTTTGCAAACGTAGTTTTGCCTGTGGCACAAACTGACCATTCGGAAGGTGTTTTAAATAACTTTGGTAAGCAAAGGTTGCATGCGATGTATTTTGCTGTTGGAAGTAGTATTCACCGATTTTGAAAAGTTCGTTTGGATCTTCTTCGACTGCATTTCGAAAGGACAATCGAGTAATGGTGGTATCAAATTGTCGTAACTTCATAGAGAAGAAACGAATGATATTCATCGCAACAGCTGTAGACTTTTGGATTAGGGTTCCAAATTGGTCATAACTAACAGAGATTAAAGATACATTGGTAAGGGATGTGGCAGATTCAATCTGAGGGTGTTGGCTCATGGCAGCAACCACACCGAAGAAGTCACCAGGCCCTAAAACTTGGTTTGGATCTTCTCCCACAACAGCAGTCTCACGAGTGACACGTACCTTCCCCTCACGGATGATATAGAAATTGTTCGCATCCTTTTTCCCCTCTACAATGATGTAGGAGTTCGCCGGGAAAGTAACCATTTGAAAAAACGACATTCTTAAATCTCTGAACCCTTTTTGCTCAACTTGCCTAGTTTATTATCGGAGATCCCTAGGGCAATATTTTCGTAAAAATTACTTATTTTTACTCTCTCCTAAAATTTCCATCTGAGTCAGTTCTAATTCCGCTTCTTGTGCAATTTTACTGGAATACGTATTTTTGATAATGTCCTGAAAAATCTGATAGGCCTTGTCTTCCCGACCCATACGGACATAGGCTTTGCCTGAAATTAAGTAGGATTCGAGTCCTTCTTCAGTATTGGGAAATTCTTTATAAATTTTCAGTTCGTTTTCAGCAAGAGCTAAAACATCACCTGTCATTCGGTAGTTGGAACTTAAGGTTTTTCGCACTTCGCGTGTTTTGGAATGCCCAGGATAGAGTAATAGAAAGCTTTTGCAGGATTCCACTGATTGGTAGTGGTTCCGATCTTCTAAAAATTCTTTGGCCTTTTTGTAGAGCAGTTCCCCTTGTTTGTTTCGTTCGTCTGCAAATATTTGGCTGACGGAACGGTCTGCCAAAAGAGGAAAAAACCCCATAGAAATTAGGATTCCTGAGGTAAAAATGACTCGGAGGCAACTCATCCAGACTGTAGAATTCTGTCTCATTACCTTCAGTTTCGGCCAGAACTTGGATTCTCGTGAATGGGTTTTTCTTCCGAAAGAGCAAGAATTTTCGGAACTCCCGTCAAATCCCAAAGTTCGGCGGAAGCTTTCATCCGTTTTCCCTTGGGCAGTGGGAAAACAAATCGTCCTTTTCCTTCGGGACCCGACTTAAGTTCAATTTGGAGTTTCGTCAGGTCTCCCATCCTTCGCTCACGGAGTGGGGGAATGGGGAAACTTCTTTGTTTTTCTTCATATGGATAAAGATACAACTGAACCATATAGGAAGAATTGGCTTTGGCTGTGTATTCGTAATTGAGAATATAACCTGATTCGGAGCCATCTTCATAAGGAAGAATGTTCAGGATTTTGATTTGGTTTGGGTATGAAGTGGGTTGGCTTGTGTTGGTTGTTTCCGAAACAGGGTTTGGTTCCAGATCTTGGGAAAAAAAGATTCGTTTGAAAGAAGAATCATAATCCTCCGGCCCCTTCAAAGAATAATAATGTCCGTCTCCTAGGATCGAAAGTCGTTTGAGGTCTTCTTCTCCTTTGGGATCAATATCAATTCCTAGAATTTGCATCCGAAATTTTTTTCCCGATTGTTTCCATTGGTACAAAACGGCTTTGGGATCTCCGTCGCAACTTTCCACTCCATCCGAAATAAAAATAATTTCTGTTTCTTGTACATCATTCAAAAGGAACTCACCAACCACGTTTAAGGTTTGGGCGATGGGTGTGGATCCGGCTGGGACAATGGAAGAAATTTTTTGGCTCACGATAGAAGCAGCACCGCGTTGGATGGGATGATACAACCTTGCCGAAGAACAACCAGCGATTCGGTTTCCGTAAGCAACAAGCCCCACACTCACATCCTTTGGCAATCCCCCAAGAACCTGTAATAATTTTTCTTTGGCAACAGCCATCCTTGTTTTGCCATCCCATTTTTCTGACATGGAACCACTGGCATCTAGAATAAACACATATCGTTTGTTAGGTTGTGATTGTGTGGAAAGGGGAAGGTAAGAAAGAAAAAATAAAATACAACCGACAAAGACAGAAGCTCGGCTCAATGGTTGTTCTTGGATTCTATTTTTTTCCCGCACCTGTACACCATCGGCGAAAATCCAAAGAGACCTTAGAGGGATTTAGGGTCCAAATAAGGCGGTTTGACTAGGTTTGGTTTCACGAGAAGGGGATTCCGATTGAAAGAGGAATACTCTCTTAGGAATCGCAAAATCATTTCGCAAGTGGCACCCCAAAGCAGGCCATCCCCCAAATCAAAATAATAAGCAAAATGATCTCTGCCAGGGATTTGGATCGCATAAAATGGTTTGGTCCAAAGGTCAGAAAAAGGAAGGAGGATGATCCGGTCCACCTCATCTGTGTTATGCTGAAAGGAAAAATCTCCTTCGTAAGTGGCTAAAAATGGGGTGATATGAAAACCGGTTCTTGTATGGAGACCTTCTAGTTTTCCCAAAACATTCAGACTAGAGCGGTGGACACCCATTTCCTCCTCCCATTCCCGAAGGGCAGTGATGAGGAGATTGGGATCTTCTTTTTCTTTGACCCCGCCAGGAAAAGAAATTTGGCCGGGATGAGATTTTAGATTTTTGGAACGTTCAGTAAGGATGATTCCTTCTGCAATTTCTTTGGATCCAAATAAAGGAAAGATCACTCCTGACTTCACTTCTGTTGTGTCAGGAATCTCGTCGAAGTCCCTTGAAAGTTTTTCTACAAAGGACTGGTAGGGTAACATCAACCCTCGTCTTTCGAGTTTTGGTTTTGTTTTTTCCTGCGTTTGGCAACGAATGCTTCTTTGGAACGAATGGCAACCAAACGATTGATCATCGAATCAAAAGGAAGTCCTTGGATGGCAGCAAGTAAACTTGGACCATAGTTCTGTACTTTCCAATCGGAAAATACATGAAGGGCTTTTAGTTCTTCTAAGTTTTTTGGTGCTGCACGTAAAATAACAATGAGTTGTTTGTTAGAAGGGAGAAGGGAGTGTTCCATTCGTCTAGCGCGCATAATACGGAGTCGCCATTTTTTTGCGTTTTGAAATTTATGATTTTCGTCTTCGTTTAAGTCTTCGCCATGACGTTTCGAAAGTTCTGATGTGTCTATGGGGTCACTATATTCTGCGATGAGTAGTTTGTAGATTTCTGATCCATCTTTTTTCCCAAACCATTCCACACACTTTTCTTCGTTCGGGTGTCCTTTGACGGCTTGTGACAAACGATCGTTATTAAAAACTCGGAAACTTGCTTTGTTGATTCGTTTTGCTTTTTCATCTCGGTAACGAAGTAATTCTAAAATCTTTCTTCTTTCGAGCGGAGTGAAATTGAGAATGTCAGGAAATTTTCCTAGAGAAAATCCTTCTCCTTCTTTGGTTACGTATTCTTCAGAAGCGATGAATTCAAATTCTGATTTGGCTTCTTCATAGAGACCTCTACGTTTGAGTTCTTCTTCCATTTTCAACCAAATGGATTCTAAATAAGCAGTGTCAAGTGCTGCGTACTTTAGCTGTTGTTTTTGAAGAGGACGGATTTCCCAGTTAGACTTTTGTTCTACTTTAGAAAGTGTCACTTTATGATAATGTTCCACAACATGTGACAATGAACTTTGTTCTAATGACAACAACCGAGAACTGATCATCGTATCTGCCGTGTTCACAAATTTAAACCCAAAGTCTCGTTTTAAGGCTTTGATGTCGTCTTGTGCCGAGTGGAAGATTTTGAGGATGTTCTCATCTTCGAATAAAGGACCCAAAGCTGACAAATTTGTGATCTTTAGTGGGTCAATCAGGTAATTTTTGCCATTAGAATTGATCTGGATGAGGCAAACTTTGGGATAGTACGTGTAATAACCGGAGGACTCGGTGTCGATCGACATGATTTTGGACTGTCTGAGATTGATCAGAGCTAAATCCAAAGCTTTTGCTGTATCAACGAGAATATAGTTGGAATTGATTTGCATCTAATTGGGATTTTGGAAATACTGCAATTGTCATTCTAACAATGATTCTCCAATCTGACAAACCAAAAGAAGAATGTGCCATTTTCGGCATCTACAATAGCAAGGAAGCTGCTAATTTTACCTACCTAGGTTTGTACTCGATGCAACACCGTGGCCAGGAGTCCAGTGGGATCGTCACAACCGATGGATCTCACTTATACCGGTATGCCAATATGGGCCTTGTGGCAAATATCTTCACCCAACCGAAGATCAAAGAGCTCATTGGGGATGCGGCCATTGGCCACAACCGGTATTCCACAACGGGAGCCAGTTTTTTACGAAATGCTCAGCCCATCCGCGTGGAATCCCACTTAGGTCCTGTGGCTCTAGCCCACAATGGAAACCTAGTCAACTCCTGGGACATTCGAAACAAACTCGAAAGAGACGGATCGATCTTCCAAACCACTATCGATTCCGAAGTCATTGTCCACTTAATGGCGAAAAGCCATAAAACAGACCTTCTAGAAGCACTTTGTGAATCACTCGCACAAGTTCGTGGTGCCTACTCCCTGTTAGTTTTAACTCCAAGATACTTAATTGCCGTGCGAGATCCCAACGGTTTCCGTCCGCTTGTGATGGGAAAACGTTCGGATGGGGCGATTGTCTTTGCTTCGGAAACTTGCGCTTTTGATATCACGGAAACGGAGTATGTAAGAGATGTGGAACCGGGAGAGATGGTTGTCATCGATCATACCGGAATGCGTTCTCTCTATCCATTCCCAAAAGCAAAACCAAGCCTTTGTATTTTTGAATATATCTACTTTGCAAGACCTGATTCTTATATTTTCGAAGAGTCAGTTTACAAAGTAAGAAAGTCTCTCGGCCGCCAGCTGGCGCGTGTTATGCCAGTGGAAGCAGATGTGATCATTCCTGTTCCCGATTCTGCAAACATTGCGGCCCTCGGTTACAGTGAAGAGTCAGGAATTCCTTACCAAAGTGGTCTCGTACGTTCTCATTATATTGGTCGAACTTTCATTGAACCGGACCAAAAGATTCGGGACTTTGGAGCCAAAATCAAATACAATGTGGTGAAAGAAGTGGTGAATGGAAAACGTGTGGTCATCATTGACGACTCGGTGATGCGAGGGACAACTAGCCGCAAAATCATCAAAATGATCCGTAATGCTGGTGCCAAAGAAATTCATTTTCGAGTTTCGGCACCTCCAACAGTTTCTCCTTGTTATTATGGAATCGATATTCCTACGCATAAAGAATTGATTGCCTCCACACATAGTATTGATGAAATCCAAAAGTATTTACGTGTGGATTCCCTTGCTTATTTAACATTGGATACAATGCACAAAGCAGTGGAAGGACATAAAGGTGGTGGATTTTGTGATGCTTGTTTCACATCCAACTACCCAGTGGAATTCCAAGACCATGCTGGAAACCAAAAGTCACTCTTTACGGAATACGCGACGGAAGAGTGATGGAAGAGCTTGAACTTTCCAAAACCTTTGGTTTTGAAGCCGCACATTTTTTACCCAATGTTCCCGAAGGCCATAAATGCAAAAGAATGCATGGCCATAGCTTTCGTTTTGCTGTATATCTAAAGGGTGAAATTGATCCACATACAGGTTGGATTATGGACTTTGGGGAACTTAAATCCATCGTAAAACCAATCTTAGACGAACATTTGGACCATTATGTGTTAAACAATGTTCCTGGCCTTGAAAACCCTACGAGTGAAAATATTGCGGTATGGCTCTGGAACCAATTAAAACCTAAATTGCCACTGCTCGATAAAATTACTCTCTACGAAACTTGCACTAGCTCCTGTGTATACAGAGGGCCGAAAAAATAAATGGTCTCCGTAAAGGATTCCTCACTCAAATCCAAATCTGAAAAAAAAGGTGCCGTTGTACTTCTGTCAGGCGGACTCGATTCAACTACTTGTTTGTATTTTGCCGCCAAAGAGTTTGGTTATCCCAAAAACAAAAAATTGCCAATACTCGCTTTATCTTTTGATTATTCTCAAAAACATAAAATTGAACTCATCAAAAGTAAAAAAATCGCAAAAACCTTGGGTATCAAACATGTGATCCAAAAATTGGATCCTGGATTTTTTTTGGGAAGTTCCCTTACTGAAAAAAAAATCAAAGTGAGAAAGAACGCAAAATCCTTGTTTAGTGGGATCGAAGAAGAAATTCCGAATACTTATGTCCCTGGTCGCAATATTTTATTTTTATCCTTTGCTTTGTCACTTGCGGAAGGCCATGGGTATGATTCCATTTATATTGGAGTCAATGCACTTGACTATTCTGGATATCCGGATTGCCGGCCTGAGTTTATTGAATCCTTTCAAAAGATGGCAAATCTTGGGACAAAAAAAGGGGTGAGTGGGGATGGTGATTCCATCCAAATCAAAACTCCACTTTTACATCTGGGTAAAAAAGAAATTATTGAATTGGGAATCCAAGTAGACGCACCACTCCACCTAACGCATTCTTGTTATGATCCCGTGCGAGGGAAACCTTGTGGCAAATGTGATTCTTGCATTTTAAGAGCCAAAGGATTTTTGGAAGCTGGAATTTTAGACCCAGCCATCTCTCTTCGATAAATTTTGAAAGGGTTCTATGAAAATTCAATTCGTTTTGTTTTTTTTGATTCTGGCAACGATCTATCAATGCAGACAAAGCCAACTTAACAATTCTTCTGACTCCCAATCCGATGCTTACTTTGAAACAGCAATTTGGAATTGTATGATTACCACAGTTCCATGTTATGAAATTAAACAACAAAACCAAGGTATAAAACAATGGACTAGGTTGTTAGGTGGTACTTCGTCTGTTGCAACCAATTCGTTTGCCTCCGCAACAGATTTCGATGGAAATAACTATATTGCTGGTAAAGTGGATGGAGCACTTCCGGGATTAACTAAAGTTTCTTCTGGTTTTAATACGGATTTATTTCTCGCAAAATACAACTCCATGGGAGACCTCCAGTGGGTTCGACAATTAGGCTCTTTAAGTAATTATAATTCAGATGCGCAGTCGATTCATGTAGATTCCTTTGGTGATATCATTGTGACAGGACTAACCCAAGGTTCTTTTGGGGAATATACTTCAACAGAATATGGTTTAGTTTTATTAAAGTATTCTCCATCAGGAGAAAAACTTTGGACAAAAATATTTTATGGTAATTCGGGATTAGTGACTGCCGGTGTGGGAGTCACTTCTGATCTACAAGGGAATATTTATGTTACTGGGCATACCGAATTAACAAACATTAACGGGGAAATCGCTTATGGAATTTATAATTTAATTCTATTTAAGTATGATCGAACGGGGAATTTGTTATGGACTCGGATATTAGCAGAGACTCCGGGAAGTTTAATTTACGGATACAAAATTACTTACGATAGTTATTCCAATCAAGTTTTTGTTGTTGGTCATGCCACTGGACCTGGCACCTTTTTAGGCCAAACCATTGGAAATACGCAGGAAAGTTTTATCGCTGCGTTTCGTGATGATGGTGTCAATACTTGGGCAAAAGTCATAGGCCAACCTGGAACAAGTGTTTTTTCGCGTGGAGTTTCTTCTGATAAAAGAGGATCGATTTACTTAACGGGTGATTTGAGTGGAATGCCGATTGATGGGCAAACTTTTTCTGGTACAATGGCAGAGTTACTCATTAAATTTAATGTGACTGGTTTTCGGGAATGGACAATCCTTAGAGGTGCTGGTTCTGGCACTTCGACGAACGCTCGTGGTGTCTATGCAGACAATTCAGGCAATGTATATACAGTTGGATGGACAACTGGAAATCTTTCTGGAGTAAGTTTGAATGGAACTCAAGATGCGTATTTATCGAAATATCATTTTAACGGGAATCTAGAATGGACAAGATTGTCCGGAAGCAGCTTGGTAACGTTAGATGGTATGGCGTTGTCTTCAGATCGATTGGGATCCATTTACCTTACTGGTGGGACCACTGGAAATTTGGATGCGCAAACAAAAACAGGGACAAAGGATGCCTTTGTCATTCAATATAAATGAGTATCACCTAAGGTTTTTTGAAAGGTATGCGTTTTTTTCTATTATTATTCTTATTTCTTTTATGCATATGTAAACCATTACCGTTTAACAATCCAACGGATGCAAAAACAGATGCTTTTTTGGAAACACAACTACTTCGCTGTATTTTAGGAGAGTGGGATTGTTATGAAATCCCACAAGACAACCAAGGAGTTCGGGAATGGACAAGGTTTTTAGGAGCCACAGGAGGAGTCCAAACAGCTTCGCAGTCCGTTGTTACCGATCGATCTGGAAACGTGTATGTAGTAGGTACAACAACTGGCTCACTGGCAGGCCAACCAAAAATATCTCCAGCCACTTATAATGATATTTTTATAGCGAAATTTGATAGTAACGGAAATCTTTTGTGGGTTCGTCAGACAGGTAGTACTAACATTGCGTCCACTTATGCCGAAGTGGCACATTTTGATAAGTGGGGAGATTTGTATATCGTCGGTTCCTCTGGAGGTCCATTCAATGAATATTCAGGCACCGGTGCGGGAAGTTTACTTCTTAAAGTGCATCCATCGGGATTGGTACTCTGGACAAAAATTTTCCCAACGGGAAGTGAAACCTTAGGATCGGGAGTCACTACAGATTCTGACGGAAATGTTTATATCACGGGAAATACCGAAGAACAAATCATCAATGGCGAAACGGCACTCGGCGGAAGAAATACATTTATCTTTAAATACAATCGTAACGGGGATTATATTTGGACAAGACTCATTGACAATGGTGGTGTCAGTTCGTATGGACATCAGATTCAATATGATCCTTATTCACAAAATATTCTAATTACTGGGCAAGTCGGTGGTTCTGGAACCTTTTTGGGAAATCCGTTACCAGGTGGAAGTATGGATTCCTATTTAATTTCTTTAAACACTAACGGAAACATTCAATGGGTTCGACTTCTGGGAGTCTCCGGTGGAACTACCAGTGCAAGAGCCATTTCCGTTGATAAAAAGGGATCAGTTTATATTTCAGGGGATGCTAATTTAGATATTGATGGTCAAACTAAGTCAGGTTTGATAGATCAATTTTTAACTCGATACAATGTGTCTGGTGAAAAAATTTGGACTCGTTTGCTCGGTGGTGGAGGATCTAGTAGTACATATTCCTACGGTATTTATGCTGATAATGCATTTCATATTTATACAGCAGGCAGTACTACCGGAAATTTATCTGGCGTTAATTTAATTGGAACACAAGATTCTTACCTCACTAAATATGATGGAAATGGAAACTTGATTTGGATTCGTCCATCTGGTAGTAGTGGTTCTACTATTTATGGAAGAGGAATTTCTTCTGATAAGTATGGAACTTTATATGTGATTGGATCGACTGATGGGAGTTTTGATGACCAAACAAAACTAGGAACTTCCGATGCTTTTATAATGAAGTATCGTTAATTACAAATATTCCATTACAAATCAGCTTATGTTAAATTATATTTTGATCGCAATTTAGTGAAATTCAAAATACATTCATAAAACTTTATTAAGGATTACGAATGTATTTATCAATTTAACTAATAACCAACTGTAAATCTTTGTTTTACATATTTTCTTTCTTCGAGTTCATCTACAAAGGCTTTTACTAAATCTGCAAGTGAGATATGGCTATGTCCATTGGTATCAACAAGAAGAGATTCTTTTGAAAAACGATACTTACCTGTTTTTGTTCCCTCTGGTTCGATGACAGCAGAAGGAGAAAGGAAGGACCATTCCAATTCGTTTTCGGATCGTAAGTGGTTTAGTATCTGCCTTGCACCATCGGCACCGGCAAAATATTCTTTTGGAAACTCTGGAGTGTCAATCAGTTGCACTCCAGGTTGAACTTCTAAAGATCCTGCACCACCCATCACAATGATCCGTTTGACACCTGCTTTTTTTGTGGCACTTAGAATGGATAAAGATCCATTGATCATGTTTTCACGAATATTGGGATCTGTCCAACCAGGGTTATAAGAATCCAAAACGGCATCAGAACCGGAAATGATTTTTGCCAATCCATCTGTATCAAAAATATCCCCTTGGATTTTTTTTAAGTTTGGATGTTCCACTTTTAATTTGGAAGGATCTCGCAATACGGCTATAACCTGATATCCTTTATTTAAAGTTTCTTCTAGAGTTTTACTTCCGATAAACCCTGTTGCACCGATTAATGTAATTTTCATTGTTTTCTCCTTTGTTGTTTTGTTGTAACTTACATTATTACATCTTATGTTAAAAAAATTTTAGCTTTTACGCTCGTTTTTTATAAGTTCCCGTTTTTTTAGATAATGTCCGTTGGCGTATCTCC
This sequence comes from Leptospira bourretii, assembly GCF_004770145.1. NCBI lineage: Bacteria > Pseudomonadati > Spirochaetota > Leptospiria > Leptospirales > Leptospiraceae > Leptospira > Leptospira bourretii. Next base: position 408,550 of record NZ_RQFW01000012.1, read on the forward strand.
GAACTAACATCGGATAAATTGTATTTTGAAAGTTTATCTTCCATGGCTTTCTGCGCTTCGTCTAAAATTCCTGATAGTGCGACCTGAATATTTTTTCCAATAGGGCAATTCGGATTGGGATGTTCGTGCAAAAGAAACAAGTTTTCTTCTTTTTCTGTTGCTTTATAAATATCGAGTAGGTTGATCTCCCTGGCAGGTTTCGACAAAGAAGAACCTTTGATTCCTCTCCGTGCATTGATGATGCCTGCTCTTTTTAGTTTTCCGAGTAACAAACGAATGATGGCCGGGTTTGTGCCCACAGATCCTGCAATTTCCTCTGAAGATGCTTCTCCATCCATTTCCAAAATGGTTAAAATATGGATGGCAACAGAATATCGGCTAGGGATGGACATAAAGGTTACTTGTAACCACGATTGTTACAGGTGGATTTTTTGGCAAATCTTAAATTCGCTACTTTCGCCATTTGCTTGGACTTGAAAAGTTTTTCGTACGACCCGGTTTGACATGAAACCTCGATCCAGTATTGAATTTTGGAGCATTGAACCGAGCGTTATTGAATTTAAAACGACCTGGTTTGATGTCCATTTTCCCTCTTGGAATGTAAGTCCTTTCTTTTAGAATCGAAAACAATCCACCTAAATCAATTTCTCCGTAGGCACCACCACCTCCGCCTCCACCGCCAGCTAACTCTTCCTCGCCTTCCTCTTCAAGATCATCGTCGTCATCTTCTTCGTTACCATCCTTTTTTATTTGGTTGGTCGAGGTCACATCTAAATCAATAGGTTTTGGTTCTATGTATCTAGATTGGAAATTCACTTGGGAATAAAAATCTAAAATATTAGATTCAGCTAACTTTGGTAAGTTTTCTATATTCGTGTCGTTGGGTATACTTCTAGATAAGATAAAAATTTGACTTTGTGATTTAAAACAAGAAAATACAAAGTATTCTTTTTTTAACTGTTCTTTTTCTACATCCGGTTTCGCAATTTCTAACGTAAAAGTATATGATCCGTCCCGATAATCAGGCGAATAAGTTTCATGAATGATGCCAGATTTTGGATAGGTCTTCTTAATTTTTTCAACGAGGTTTGTGGTGATGAATGTTTTTAAAGTTTTTTCAATCCCATCGGTGATGATATCAGATTGTATTTTTTGGTTTACATTGATGGCTTGAATTTTAAAGAGCCCGTGAATGGGATCAAAAAAACTAACATTCTGTTTGCCATCGCGAATCACAGCGAATCTTGTATCCACAGGAATTTGCGTTGTAAAAAGATTGGAATCGGATGTGTAAGTTCCGCCAAGGACATCCCCATACACTGGATTCAGTCGTTTGATTGGCAATGGTTGGCTATTTTTGTTTTCTAACGCTGCCAAAAATTGATCTTTTGAATGATCTATGAACCTGTAGTCTTTGTTGTAATTTTCAACTTCATTAAAAAAATTGAATGTTGGTAACAGAAGCCATGTGAGAACTCTTCTATATCCAAACTTATAGGTCGTTAGAGTAGGAATTCTTTCGATTGCCTTTCTTTTGAAAACAATGAAATAATGATTCTCATAATTCACGGTAGGAATGATTCCAAGCGAGATTAAAAATAAAACTAGATTATAGTTATCCTTTTCTCTTCTTACATAATATAAGTTATAGTAAGTGTCACAATTCTCTATATCATCAAAAAGATTAGGATGATCACCTGGGTATAAAAAAGTATCTGCATCGATGATTTCAGCATATTTGAGTAATGTTTTTTTATCTTTTGGGTCGATTGTCATTTTCTCAATTTGTTGGAATCTTTCAAATGACTTGTTTGTGCGAAAGGATTCTAACTCTTTCGTATATGGCCAAGACTTAGGAATTCCTTGAATTTGTTTGATATGTCTAGTGTTTGTATTTTTTAATTTTAAATTGGTTCGTATATTTTCAATGAACTGGGTGTCGATGAGTGGAAGATTGGATTGTGTGAGTTCATTGGAAGAACCAGATTCTTGGAATTTTAAAATAGAAAAAAAACAGGATGTTCCCGTCTCTCCCAAAAGGGTTCCCCCTTCTGCGATTGGGATTTCACCAGATTGGTTTGGATTGATCCGTGTATGATACCAACTGACCTGGCAATTCAAAAGGAAGAAGAGGAAAATAAAATAGAATTTCATATCGAGAACCACTAAAGAAGTTAGTGGCTCCCGAGGTTTTGTCAAAACAAAATGCTAACAAACTCTTGGTGTTTCGAGAATCAAATGGTTTCTACTGTTCGACACAAATGATAGCCGCAGTGTTCGTACATCCAGCGGTTCCAGCAGCATAGATTGCATCAGACGATGTACTGTCATATGTTGCCATTGAGAAACTACCAGTCCCCGTCCATTGTGAACAATGATTACCATTACTAGTCCAATTTGCATTCAGTCCTGTTGCTGTCATATTTGTAAAAGGAATTGCATTGCTAATTGAATTTGTCAAAGGAAAGGTAAAGAGTCCATTGGCATTGGTTGTGCCAATCACCGTGGTTCCATTGGATCGCCTATATTCTTTATTTGCCTTTAACACCCAACCAGTATGTTCGGAAGATCCACCAGAACAATTAGCAGTTGTACAAGCAATTCGATTGGTTCCATCAGCAACTAGAGCTTTGTATGTGCCTCCTCCAGAAGGTTTATCAGTGGAGTTATTGCAAAAATTATCTAATCCACTAATTCCTAAATTTGTATTCAATGCTGGAAAAGTATTAGCTGTGACAAATATTTTACAAGGACCAGTTGTGGAGCAAGGTCCGACGGAAGTATTTGTTGTACTTGTCGTAGAAGCAGTAGAACTGCTGTTATTTGACACGAGTGCAAGCGCACTGGCTGCAGCCGTATTGTCGGTGTTATTTTCTTCACAAGAGATGAGTGAAAAGCAAATAAAGCTAATAATGATTAAATTAACTGTAAAAAAGGAATTTGATAAGTCTTTCAGTTTATGCAAAAAAATTCTCCAATATAAGGGTAATACCCAAAGTTGCTCGCTTAGAGTCGACTTTTTTGGAAAGCGAGTCAATTTATTTTAGGGAAATGCTAAGATTATTTTTCTTTTTTGGCAAATGAATAAAAAAGTACGAAATGAACGGTTGTTTCTGAATGATTTTTTTTGATTAGAGAATACTGATACAATTTGATGACAATTTCAACATATCAATGTCATAGGAACCATTTTTAAAAATATAAAAGCCTTCAAGATATGTGTGAATGTTTATACAAATCTCAGTAAGATAAAAAAAATCAATTTGTCATATTACCATAGGAACCACTATACAGTAAGTGGCTCCTGTGGTTTGAGTCAAAATAAATTCTTTATCTTAACTTTAGGTATATCAAGAACCAAGCTGTTTCTATTGTTCTACACAAATGGCCTTCGCATTATAGAAATCTTCTAGGTCAGCGCATGTTGTACCAGCAAACGCAAAAGCACGCATATCTATTTCTTGATGTTTTCCAAAGAGTCCATTTGGTGATGTAGCTGGAGCTCTGGTCGTCCAATTTTCACAATCATTGCTATTGATCCAGTCGGCATTGATTCCTGTAATCACATAATTATTAGCATTTAGTAAATTTGGTTCCATTGAATTGGTCAGTGGAATAGGGAAAAGACCATTTGCATTAGTGGTTCCAATCACTGTGGTTCCATCTTTTCTTTTGTATTGTTGGTTTGGTTTGAGAACCCAATCGATATGTTCAGAAGTCCCACCAGTTGTGCAATTTGCTGAAGTACAAGCTCTTCTGGAGGTTCCATCAGTTACCAAAGCTTTGTAAGTCCCTCCACCTGAGGGTTTGTTTGTAGCATTATTACAGTGCGCATCAATGCCAGAAACACCTGCAGTTACAGGAGCCGTTGAATTTGTAATGAATATTTTACAAGTTCCTGTTGTTGCACAAGAAGGTGTTGCACTACTAGAAGTAGAACTGTTATTTGCCACGATTGCAAGGGCACTGGCAGTCGTTGTGTCGTTGTTAGTATTTCCTGGTTCACAAGAAACGAGTATGAAACAAATAAAGCTAACAATGATTATATTTGATCTGAGTAAGGAATTTGCCAAGTTTTTTAAAATTTTCATAAAATTCTCCGTAATAAGGGTAATACCTAATTTATCTTCACCAAGACCATTACTCTTTGTAATTGAATTCATTAGTATGTTATAATAGTTTATTTTTATCATTTACAAAACAGAACTACGATTCTTTGAACGAATCTTTGTAATACCATTGTTCCTGATTTCTATTGTTCCACACAAATGGCTTTCCCTTTATAGGTATTATTAATCAAATCACTACATGCCATTGTTGCTTCTGAAAACGCTTTGATACCTACCTCAATATGTGCTCCATATTTCCCATTTCCGGTACCTGTCCAATCATTACAATCATCACCAGCTGTCCAGTTGTCATTTAAACCAGTGATGACAAGATCAGAACTTCCATCAATGGCCGTCGGCTGAATTGAATTGGTCAGTGGAACAGGAAAAAGACCATTGGCATTTGTAGTTCCGATGATAGTGGTTCCATCGTTTGTTTTGTATTGTTGGTTTGGTTTGAGAACCCAATCGATATGTTCTGAAGTTCCCCCAGAGCAATTTGCAGTAGAGCATGCCCTTCTTTTGATTCCATCTGAAACCAATGCTTTGTAGGTATAACTTCCTGATGGTTTATTTGTCGAATTGTTGCAGTGTGTATCAAAGCCAGAAATACCTGCATTGATAGGAGCTGTTGGATTTGCGATAAATATTTTACAAGTGCCAGTTGTTGTGCAGGAAGGTGTTGTGGAACTACTAGAAGTAGAACTGTTATTTGCTACGAGTGCAAGTGCACCAGCGGCGGCCGTATTGTCATTGTTATTAGATTCACAAGAAATAAGAGTGAAACAAAGTAAGCTAACGATGATTAGATTTAAATCCAATGTTGGTTTTGATATGTATTTCAAATTTTGCAAGAAAGTTCTCCTCTGTAAAAGTTTTGCCAAAACATTTCTCGCCTAATGTCGGCTCTTTTGTATATTCAGTCAAATTTTTTTAGGGAAATCGGAAAGTTTGACTGTAATAGGATTCATTACGCTAAAAAAGTACCACCAATTTAATTGTTCAATTTATGTACAATAGATCTATAGGTTATGTGGCAAAAGAAGGATAGTCTTGGCAAATCTATGTCAGAAAAAAACTTTTGTTTTAAACAAATGGTTTTTTACGTTTCACCTAACTTTCAATAGTTTAGTCGGTTATCATCAGCTATCGCCTGATAGCCGGTACTTTGTTTCTTTTAAGTTAAAATTGTTTTATTTTGTAGAATTGTTTTCATAAGGTCCAATTTATCTTTTAGATTTCAAACAATTTGAGCAGGGAGAATACTAGACTCGTCATAGCGATTATTGGAAATCTGAGTTCAAAATAGATGAAACCGCGGTTTAGGTTCTATTTTTGATTTAAGAATCGCATTCATTTTCCTGGAAATCAGGTTCAAAGACTAGGATCAGGCTCCAGTTTGGGCAAAATTCTTGAAAATTTTGTTTCCAAAATGGCCATTTTTTCCATAACTACTACTAGTTTATGGAAATATTTGTTACAGCCGTCACGATTTTCGTCCTAGCGATCTTCGTGGGATTTGAAATCATCACAAAAATCCCCCCCATCCTCCACACCCCACTTATGTCGGGTTCTAACGCCATTTCCGGCATTACCTTAATTGGTGCCCTCTATGCAGCCGGAATCCAAGAAAGCAATATCACCAAAATTTTGGGTCTTCTTTCTGTTATTTTCGCTACCGTCAACGTAGTGGGTGGGTTTCTAGTAACTCACAGGATGCTTGGAATGTTTAAGAAAAAGGATACACCAAAATAATGGAATTAGTCAGTATTCTTAACCTTTCTTATCTTGTTGCTTCCATCCTTTTTATTGTTGGAATCAAACAGTTAGCTCACCCAAAAACAGCATCACGAGGAAATTTACTCGGCGCTTTGGGTATGCTCATTGCTGTTGTCGCAACTCTCTTTGACCAAGCCATCTTAACTTATGATTGGATCCTTGTGGGAGTTCTAATTGGATCTGTGATCGGTATTATCTTAGCAATCAAAATCCAAATGACGGCAATGCCACAACTGGTTGCTGTCCTTAATGGATTTGGTGGGATCGCTTCTGTTTTTGTGGCAGGTGCTGCCTTACAACTATCCATTCCAAAGTATGCTACTGCAGTCAATTACCAAGAAATTGTTTCCATTGTCTTCTCTGCTATCGTTGGTGGAATCACCTTTTCTGGAAGTTTTATCGCCTTTGGAAAGTTACAAGGTTTTATTACAGAAAAAGCAGTTCGTTATCCTGGGGATCAACTTGTTAAAATTTTAGTCGGACTAACGGCAGTGGGACTTGGTGTTTATGGATGTTTAGAACCAACAGATGAGTCGATTTATTGGATTCTCAGTGGAGTGAGTTTACTTCTTGGTATCTTCCTCGTGATACCGATTGGTGGAGCGGATATGCCAGTTGTGATTTCCCTACTAAACTCCTATTCGGGAATTGCCGCATCCGCAACGGGATTTGTTTTGAATAATAACGTTCTCATCATTTCAGGATCACTCGTTGGTGCCTCTGGAATTATTCTAACACAAATCATGTGTAAAGCGATGAATCGTAGTTTGACGAATGTTCTCTTCGGAGGATTCGGGGCTGTCGCTACAGAAATGAAAGATGATGGCGATTTTTACTCAGGTAAAGTGAAATCAACAAGTGCTGAAGAAGTGGCAATGTTGTTAGATGTCGCACGAAGTGTAGTGATTGTCCCTGGTTATGGTATGGCTGTAGCGCAAGCACAACATACTGTTCGTGACTTATACCAACTTTTAACTGCACGTGGTATCGATGTCACATTTGCAATCCATCCAGTTGCTGGTCGTATGCCTGGTCATATGAACGTTTTACTTGCGGAAGCAGATATTCCTTATGATCGATTGAAAGAGATGGACGAGATCAATAGTACTTTCGAAAATGTTGATGTTGTGATAGTCAATGGGGCTAATGACGTAACAAACCCTCTTGCAAAAACAGATCCAAAATCACCAATTGCTGGTATGCCGATTTTGGATGTTGGAAATGCTAAGACAGTTGTTGTGATCAAACGTTCCTTAAGTCCTGGATTTGCAGGAGTGCCTAACCCACTCTTCATTGCTGACAACTGTTTGATGTTGTTTGGTGATGGTAAAAAAGCAACACAAGAGATGATCACAGCTTTAAAAGAATCTTAGAGCCGGAAAATATGAAGAAACAAGTCTATATCGTTGATGACCACCCTCTAGTAGTAGATGCACTACAAAACCTAATTGCTAAATCGGAAGATTTAGAGTGCATCGGGAGTGCGGATAACATTGAAAAATCATTTAATGATATAGAAAAACTGCAACCAAGTTTGGTGTTGATTGATATCCAACTCAAACAAAACCAGAATGGTTTGCAGTTACTCAAACGTCTTAGAACAACTTTTCCAAATATTGCCGTCATCATCATCAGTATGTTGACGGACGATACCTTTGTGGATCGTGCTTTTAAACTCGGCGCTATGGGTTATGTTTTCAAAGAAGACACTACCACACAAATCGTAGAAGCAATTCACACTGTGCTGAAGGGAGATTATTTTGTGAGTTCTTCCCAAGCCACTAGACTGCTCGGACATTTATACAGAGCTTCCCAAAAAGACGAAAAGGATCCTATCGACAGATTGTCCAATCGTGAATTGGAAGTTTTTCTCATGATTGGGGAAGGAATGCCGGTCAAAGAAATTGCGGCCAATATGGGTCTTGCTCCTTCTACCATTGAAACTTTACGTTCTCGTATCAAATCCAAACTCAGCATCACTGAAAACGAAAAACTAATTCGTGTGGCTGTGGAATGGAAATACACACAAGCCAAAACGGATATCGTCGTTTCTTAATCAATATCTAAGTTTAAAATAGTGATAGAGTAAATCTTTTCCCTCGCGGGAAGAGAGTAACATTCTATACGCTTCAGCAATTTTTGATTCGTTTTGCGATTGTTTTTGGATGAAATGAAAGAAGTCGTTTGCTCTTTCATCGTAACCTAAATTCAAAAGTAGGTTTAAATAAAAACTTTGGTCATATTCATCGGCAAACGGTGAGTAGGCGATAGGTCGAAGTAGGTTTTCTGCATCTCTCCACTTTCGAATTTCAAAGTAACATCGTGCATATATCTTTTTTTCTCTCCATCCAAGGACTCTTTGGTTTTTTAAATAAGTGAGAGATTTTTTCGGATCTTTTTCAAGTAAGTATACAACGCGGCCCATTAAATGAGAAGCTTGGATGTGTTTGGGATCTTGTTCCAAAATGGTGGAAAGTTCTACTTTGGCTTTTTCTGTTTCATTTAGTTCTAAATAAGTTTTTGCTAAAATGAGTTTTGCTTCATTGTAGTTTGCTTTGTATTCTAAAGATTTGTTTAAGGATACAATGGCATTGTTGTAATCTTTTAGTATAAAGTAGGCAAGACCTAAATTGTAATGATAAAATGGATTGTATGGGGAAATTTGATTGGTTTCTGTCCAAGTATCTTTTGCCTCGGCCCAACTATCTTCCTGAGCATAAATCATACCGAGTAAAAAACTTGCTGCTTCATGGTTTGGTTCTTTTTTGAGAGCTTTGTTTAGGCTTTCTTTTGCCTCTTGCCATTCCATTCTCGAGTATAACAAACTTCCATTTAAATAATCATATTCAGGATAGGACTTATAAACATCAGATTGAATTTTTCTCCACTCAGTATCCGCTAAAAGAAACCTTCCGTAACGAAGTGCATTGATGATATTGCGACTGACTTTTTCCAATTCGATCTTTGCATTGATTTCTATGGTTTCTTTGTCTTCGGTTTGAGCAAAAATAGAATTTGTAAAAAGTAAAAGAAGAAAACTGAAGAATAGAATTTGTATTTTAGCTTTCATAAATTGATTCTAACCATTTCAAAATTTTTAAGTGAGCATCGCGAACTAATTTTATTTTTGAATGCGGAAAAACATTCGGAAACTGATTGTTTTCATTTAATTCAGAAAAAGATCCTAAGTAGGGAATTCCTAATTCTTTTTCAGCAAATTTACCCAAAGTTTCATGTATAGGTGTGATTCCTAACAAACAAACTTTTTTACCATTGGATAGAGATTCCATCATCGTTTGGCCAAAGTAAGTAAGAACCAATTCAGATTTTTGAATTTGTTTTAAAAATTCTATATAAGAAACTCGTTGGATATATTCGACTTCCTTATTTATGGGAGGTGTTCCTCCAATACGAACCACTGAACTTATGTTAGTTTTTTTAAGAGAAATATTCGAATTTAGAAATTGCAATACATACCTATCGATTTGTTCAGATTCTTCATTTCCTAAATTGCCTGCATAGATTAGAATTTGCCCAGCGATGGTGGATTGGTTCCAATCCAATTCAGAAAGAGGGGAGCTAAAATACGATATAGGGTCTCCCTGATTGATTGGGGCCACAGGATTTGGGAGAAAAAAACTAGCATTGAATTCGGTAGGCAAATGATGAAGATTATCGATATAAAACAAATGATGTAAGGGAAATTCATTTTCTCTGATATCTAGAATCTGTGGTAGATGTTTGGATTGGAGATCTGGTTTGTCAGATAGTATTATTTTATATCCATTCATTTCTAAAAACACAGACAAAGATTTGCATCGTTCCCAATGTCCACTTCCGAAGAGAGCAGGTTCTCCGTAGACAATCCGCACTTGTTTGGATTCTCGATTTGCTTTCGGTAAAGAAAAAGTAACTTGTTCCACAGAAGCGTTAACCAAAAAAACTTCCGGATGGTCTTTTGCAAATTGAATCACTTCTTTTGCACCAAAGAATGGGTCTTTCGTTCCTAACCTTTCCCACAAGGAACAAACTAGTTCAAAATCTTTGGATTCATCAACAGTGATTCGAAGAGAACTTGGATTGATTTCTGTGAAATGATTGAGATGTGGGGGCGACAATCGAAATTGTTTATGGATTTCGGGATGTTCTTTGATATGAAGGGAAACATGTTCTGTATGTCGTTCGGGTGCAATGCCTACTGCATCAAACAAAAGAGAATCTGCAGAAAAACATTCCACTCCCATCCCTAAGGGGAGACCCACCATCGAAAGGCTATAATATGGATCGGAAATATAGGTGATTGCTTCATACAAATATCGTATGGATTCTAAATCAATAAAAGGATTATCTCCTGTTAGGCGAAATATATGTTTGGCTTGAAAATGAAGGCAAGCTTTGCGAAATCTATCTCGAACATCAGATTCCGATCCAACAAAGTATTGGTAATGTTTTTTATTTAGAGATGCAATGAGTTCTGTATCCCCTTCAGGAACTAAAAAAACAATCTGTTCTTTTGGGAAGATGGTAGAAAGCCGATTGTGGATATGACAAAGGACAGTAGTATTGGATCCTTCTGGGATGGACTTTAAAATTTTTTTAGGTAATCTTGTGGAACCGAGTCTTGCCTGGACGAAGGCAAAACAATCACGCGTTGAAAGTATACCACTCATCACAATTCAAACAAGGGGCAGGAATTTTATCGTGTTCCCCATTAAAGCTATGTTTAAAAAATCCCAATCCTTTTTGCCAAACATCGCCAAGAGTTTCTTTATATAAATTTCCGATCACTTCCGTTTGTTTTTGTTTGCAAATGGAAACAGTTCCATCTACGGAAAGAGACAAATCTCGCACCAAATGCCAACAAAAATCTCTATGTATCGGAGTGAGATCACTCACTCGACGTTCAGGGAGTTTGTGTGCAAACGAATTGAATTTTTGTAGAATCACATTGATTCCTTTTTTCTCAAAAAAAGTAAAATAAGGATCAATCTCCTCTTCCACTTCCTTCATTTTGATCATCTGCACATGTAATGATTTGTTGGGAAGGTTTTGCGAAAGTAAATCAATCGTACCTAGCACTTTTTCCAGTTCCAGTTTTCCATATAATGATTTGTAAACTTCTGGATTTAAAGTGGTAACGTTTACGATGACACAAAGTTTTTCTTTATCCGAAGGAGTTAAACTTTCTATCAGAGACAACAATGAGTCTGGTTTTGTGTAGAGAGCTGTTTCGATGATGAGTTCTGATAAAGAATTTAATTTTAAAATTTCTAAAACTATATTTTTAAAATTTGGGTGGAGGAGGGGTTCTCCATTTCCTGTTAGACTGATGGTAATCGGAGAAAAAAGTTCTGTACCCAGTTTGGTGATTGTGGATTTTACATTCTCTAATGAAACAAAACTTCCATCATTAGTTAAATCTGCGAACTCACGCGGACAAAATGTACATTTAAGTTCACATCCTTTATAAATTTCCCATTCTAGATAAGAAGGGGCACTGCGAAATATCTGAGGATTTTCTTTTAATTTAGAAAGGAGATTTTCATACGTTAAATCTTTTCCCAAAGGCAATAACCCTTGGATGAGAGTTAGCGAACGAAAAGAGGAAAGTCGAAAGTCCAAACGAAGTTGGCGAAGGTCCGGTGCCTTATAAAAAATATCTACATCATATTGGTTGATGTTCTTTAGAAAAAACGAATGAATGTCAGTGGTCAGTGTATCCGGTAAAGAAGTAAGGAATTCACGAGTGATGATCGTGGGAGTGAGCCCTGGCGGTAAGTTTTCCGAATAAGAATACTGGCTAAAAAAGTTTTTGTGACGATTCCATGCTGTTTCTGTTAGGTGAACATCCAGTAAGGGAGAAATTCCTGTGAAATATAAAAAACAAACCTCATCCCAATCTGGATCTTTAAACTTTGACTCTGGCAAAAGTTTTCCTAATTTGAGGAGGAATTCATATTCCTTGGAAACATCCTCATGGAGTAAAATTTGGTTTTTTAATGCACTAGAATTTATTTTTTGTGAAAGAGATTCGTTTGTATTGATATGAATTTGAATTTTAGGAAATGTTTTGGAAAGGCGATGTACAAATTCTTCCCATAATTCAGGTTTAAAATTTTGATTTAAAAATTGAATGGATTGGGAGTCCAAATAGACAACCGCAAAACTTGGGTTATAGTCTTTTCGGTTCATCATTAGTCTATATTGTATTTTTCTTCCGGATTGCTGATATTGTATTCTTTGATATAAATAGGATCAAAGATGGAGATGGAGGAATTTTTTCGTGTATTGGAAACCCAGTCTTCAAAAGAAGTTTGTTCCTTTTCTCGAAATAAAAATCCTTGGATCCCTTTTCTGACTGCATCTAAAGGAGTGGGTCGCATTCCTTCAATGAAAACTAAACAATAACGTTTGCGATCATCTCGGAATACTTCTGAAATTTTCCCAGCTCCACCTACTTGTGTTAATACAGAAGCAGTTGTGGGTTGGGATTTGTATAGTTCGAAGGTTGGAACCCAGTTGACGAGTCCACCGTTCAATCGATATCGAGATTCGTTTCTTGGGCCTGAAGCAACAAGTTTAAAGAAAGAAGGATCTTTTAAAGATTTGTTTCGAATTTCAGTAAGTTCGTTAAACACTCTTGTTTCTTCATCAATGGAGGCATTGGATGGTGAAAAAACAATTTCTCTAAATCTAAATTCAGAACCCACCTTCGCCTTGTTTTTGTTATACCAAGCTTGTACTTCTTGTTCTGAAGGTAAGGGTGGACTTACTTTGATTTGTAGAAGTTGCCCTTTTTTGATTTGGTAAGGTAAATCTTCCAACCAAACATCATAAGGTAAATTGAATTGGGTTTGAACTGCTTTTTTAAATTGTTCTAAGTCGCTAATCCCTTGTGCTTCCATCCGTTTTTGGATTTCTGCTTCGATTCGTTTTTCGTTGACTTGGATGGATTCTTCATCGGCAGCATTGTCCACCACAGCTCGATCGATTAGAAAATCCACAACTTGGGAATGAAGAGATCCTTTTTTGCGATAATTGGGAAAAAAGCGAGAAAGGTTTTTGTAACGTTCCACACCTTCCTCATAATCCAAACTTGAGATGGATTTGGGTCCAACGATCACTAAAACGGAATTTAAAGATTCGTAAGAACTTAAACTGATAATGGGAGCAAAAAAGAGGCTAAAAACAAAAACCGATGCAAAAAATAAAATCAAAAGTCGAGGCATTCGAAGTCCTTTTTGCATACGGTCGTAAATTTACCCGATGAACGTAGTATGTAAAGCCTTTACTGCATCTTCCGCTTGGTTTTGTTTGATGACGCAGGAAATTTTAATCTCTGAGGTGGAGATCATTTCGATATTGATGTTTTTTTCAGCGAGTGATTGGAACATCTTAGCGGCCACACCTACATGGGATTTCATTCCCACACCAACGGCAGAAACAATTGAAATGTTTTCATCTATTTCTGCTTTTCCATTTCCATGATCTTTTGCATAGGCATCAATGATTGGTTTTGCGGCAGAAATGTCTTTTTTGGCAATGGTAAAGGAAATGGTATTGATTCCGTCTCTTGGAGACGATTGAACAATGACATCCACGATCACATCTTTATTTGCTAATTGAGTGAACAACTCTGCTGCAATCCCTGGTTTGTCTTTTACATCGGCAATGGTAACTCGAGCTTGGTCACCTTTCGCAGTTACTCCGCTCACTTTCATTTTTTCCATAATTTTGTCCTCACTCATCACTAAAGTTCCCGGTTTGTCGTGGAAACTGGATCTTACGTGGATGACCACGTTATAGTTCATACCTAATTCAACACTTCGAGAATGAAGAACTCCCGCACCAAGGCTTGCGAGTTCTAACATTTCTTCGTAAGTGATTTGTTTGTGCATCTTTGCTGTGGGAATTTTTCTTGGGTCAGCAGTGTAAACACCATCAACATCCGTATAAATTTCACATTCATCAGCACCAAGGGCAGCAGCAAGAGCCACAGCAGAAGTGTCACTTCCTCCGCGACCAAGGGTGACAATATTTTCGTCTTTATCAATTCCTTGGAAACCGGCAACAATTACCACCTTCCCTTTGTTAAACGCTTCATCAATGCGAGAACGATCGATCATTTCGATTTTTCCATTGGAGAAGTTTCCATCGGTTAGGATTTTTAATTGAGAACCTGTAAAGGATTGTGCTGGGACTCCAATTTCATTCAGAGCAATGGCAAGAAGAGCAATTGAAACTTGTTCCCCTGTCGAGAGCAACATATCCATTTCTCGTTTGGGAGGATTTTTAGAAATTTGGTCAGCAAGGTCGACAAGTTCGTCGGTAGTATGTCCCATTGCAGAAACTACAACGGCAACTTTTTGGCCTTCGTCGTGGTAACGTTTGATACGTTTTGCCACATTTTGGATTTTAGTGGTGTCACCAACGGAGGTTCCACCGTATTTTTGGACAACGATTTTCGATGACATGGGTATATGGACAGGGTGCTACAGGCAAATCGGGAATCAAGTAGAATGAATTTTTTTGCAACCAAACGGAATGACAGGACTCCAATAGATATAGGTTTCCTGAATGAATTCTTCCTCCTCAACCGTTGAGCCGATTGTCAAAGAAAAGGCTCCTTTACTTTTTCTAATTTTGTTTTTTTTGGTCCAAGCCACTGTCCTTACCGTCTTTACCGTTCCCTTTTCCTGGTCTCTGGTGGGGCTGGCCCTTGGATCCTATTTCCTTCGGATGTTTGGAATCACTGCTGCTTACCATCGTTATTTTTCACATGCTTCCTTTAAAACATCTCGCGTGTTTCAGTTTGTTTTGGCATGGATCGGGGCCATGGCTATGCAGAAAGGCCCACTCTGGTGGGCGGCTCACCATAGAAACCACCATAAGTATTCGGATACCGAAAAAGACATCCATTCCCCCAGCCGAAAGGGATTTTGGTATTCGCATATGTTTTGGTTTTTAAGGAACGATTACAATGATTATGAAGCCAAACTCATTCCTGATTTTTATAAATATCCCGAGTTACGTTTTATCGACCGTCACCATTGGATTGCGCCGTTATCGTATGCCATCTTACTCTATTTAGTGGGTGGTTGGGCTTGGCTTGTGTATGGGTATGCAGTTTCAACTTTCTTTTTGGGCCATGCCACTTGGACGATTAATTCTCTTTCTCATGTTTACGGTTCAGTGCGGTATGATTCACGCGATACGAGTAAAAATAATTTTTGGCTGGCACTTCTTACGATGGGTGAAGGTTGGCATAACAACCACCACTATTACTGTTCATCGGTAAACCAAGGTTTCTATTGGTATGAAGTGGATGTTTCTTATTATATTTTAAAAGTACTGAGTTGGTTTGGAATTGTTTGGGATTTAAAAAAACCACCTAAAAAAGTGATTGAGGAAGGACTTCTTCGAGACCGCGAACAAAAGGCAACAAAACGATTCTTAAGTGAATCGAAACAATCTTCTAAGATCAAAAACAAAACAGAGGTATTGTCTATCTAAATCGGGGTTTTTATACCCCTAATCGTTTTCTTATATCTGCTGGGATACTTTGGATGGAATCGTATCTTTTTTTCTTTCCACCTGGCAGAGAAACATAATAAAACCCATTGATCATTTCTAAAAAGTAGTCCTCTCCTTTTTCTCCTAGGGATCTGTTGTCCAGTTCCTTTACCATTTTTTGGTATTTGGTGGGAAGGAGATTCCAATTCATATAATTAGTAACCACACCTTGGTCATTCACTGTATAGGCACCATCTTGGTGGAGGATTTTTGTCCCATTGTAATCAAAAACTTCCATCACCTTCAGATTGGTATCTTTGGATTGTTTGGAATCTTTTTTCGATTTGTTGAAAGACTGGTTGGAAGGATCTTCCGGGTTATTGTTTTGTTTTGAGTTTGAACTTGCGGAGGTTTCTTTTTTTCTAAGTTTTCCGAATACTAGTAAGAAAAGTCCGGCTAATGCTAGTGATGCGAATAAAAAAACTTCCGCAGTTGATAAATCAAATAAATACCGCCACATAACTATTTGAAACTCGTTCCGATGGCTTTACATGATTCGGGAATATATCCTTCTGTATTCCATGTAATACAATCGGTAAGATCAATGGCGCGAAAGCAAAGTTTTAGATCATCAATTTTGACTCTGCCTAATACCAATGCTCCTGGAAGTTTGTTTGTCCCACAAGCTGAATTTTTCAATGTATAGGTTTCAAAAATCTTTTGGTTTCCTTCACTTGCAGAATAAAACAAATCATCTCGATTTTGAATGCATTGAAAGTTGATTCCAATGCTAAAAAGAAGGGCGATCATCCCGAGGTAGAAAAATTTCATTTTTTAAGTTTGATCCGAGAAACTTCTTTCACGGGAATGGGAAGTTTCCCAAAAGCACTATCTACTTGAACCGTTCCATAAATTTCGAATTCTGCATCTTCCCCACGTCTAGCTGCATCTGATAGTTGTTTTGCTAACAAAAGAAGTTTGGGAAGAATTGAACCTTTTTGTTCGGGGACAAGTTTCAAAACCACCAAAGCTTCTGAGTTTGGTTCTACTTCAAGAGGTGTTTCGTTTTGGAGTTTTCCAATGTATTCTTTTCCTTTAGGCGTCACAAGTTCTATCTCCAAATCAAATTGATAGATAGAGACTTTGGTGTTGTTTGGATTGACCACAGAAACTTGCGGATACAAATCCACTAAGGGAATTAATGGAAAATTTGGATTTGGTTTGAGGTCCACACGAACATCCACCAAATCAAACTGACAGGCCTTTAAACTTTCTAAGTTCTTTTTTGTATCACTGAGACAATGGACAAATACGAATGAAAAAAGAACTAAAGATAAAAATAAATATCTACGGACCAAATACTACCTTCCCTTCGGTCATATGTTGTTTGTAAAATTCCAAACCTTCTTTGTATTCTTCGAATTTAAATCGTTTGTTGATTTTGGTTTGGAAAACTGTTTTTAAATACTTTTGTGCTTCTTTGGCTTGTTTCTGAAATTCTTCTAAACCAATTTCATATATCCAGGAAGACAACCAAAACCCTTCGATCTTTTTGTTTTGGAACAACATGATTCCTGCATTGACCGCAAATGGTTTTTCGGACAAAGCTCCGTAACAAACGACTTTTGATCCATAAGGCATACATTCTACGAGGGACTGCGCTGTTTCCCCTGCCACTGCATCGATCGCATAAGTTGCATTTAGTTTTTTAGAGATTTTGAATAAATCTTTTTGGTAGTTGGGAGAAGTTGAGTTTAGAATGTTTTCTGCACCAATTTCTAAAAGACTATCCTCTTGTTCTTTTTTTCGCACAACATTGATTAAAGGGATTCCACGTTCTTTACAAAGTCGAACCACCATTTTTCCCAGAGCACTCGCGGCAGCCGTTTGGATCATAGCAGGATGGCCTTCTTTGGAACATTTCGATACCATAGCCCAAGCAGTCATAGGGTTTACGAAAAAACTAGACCCTTCGTCAAGTGTCACACCATCCACTAACGGCAAACAGTTGTCTTCTGTAGTGATCATGTATTCGGCCCAGGACCCGTCATTTTGCGGAGCCACACAAGACACATTCATTCCTACTTTTAAAGTTTTGATGGCACTGCCTACGGCATCGACGGTTCCACTGGCTTCAAACCCTGCAGAGACAGGAGCTTTTTTTTTGAATCCATACAGTCCACGGATGAACATTAGATCAGAAGGATTGATCGGAGAAAGATGGATTTTGATCCTGACTTCGTTCTCTTTCGGTGTGGGAACTTCTTTTTCACGGAGTTCCAATTGAGGTTCGGATTCGTCATATTTGAGGATGGTGACTGCTTTCATCTTCTCCCATTCAGTCATTTAAAATCTGCTTGCCAACTCTTTCTTTGGAAGGAAGAATTTTAAGTCTGCCGTGAAATCAAAAAAGTTATCAAAGGAATCCCTGACAGGGATCGTTTTTTTTTCTATTTTGGTCTTTGCTTTTTTCACTACAGTCATTGAGCCAGATCGACCTGCCAAAAAATACCCTTACCGGTTATCTTTATTTTACTCTCGTATTGATGGAATTAAGGAAGGGACCGAAGTTCGAATTTTAGGAATCCAAAAAGGGTATGTGGCCCATATCGATTCTAGGCCGCTGATTGATGTACCTGATCGCCGGTTCCTCGACCATAACATAGATCATGCGATTGAGTTACATATTGCTTTGGAAGATCCGTTAACCCTTTGGGATAACTATGAAGTGGATTTTCAAACCATAACATTGTTTTCAGGAAGGATCATCAATATCAACCCAGGAAGTTCTGATGGGAAACGTCCTTTTTTTAAACCCACGTTTCGTGAGGGTGAAAAAAGTCCCGACTATTTGCCTTCTGCTCGTTATTTTGATGATTTTTTCAAAGCCACTTCCGCGACGATGGAAGAAAATCGAGCAGACCTCAGACAAATCACATTGGATTTTCGTTCCATCTCCGATAAATTAAATCATACAGAAGGAACAATTCCCAAATTAATTGGAAGTACAGAAATGTATGATGAACTTCTTGCGACTGTGAAGGACGCAGAAACCATTGGAAAAGAAGGAAGACGTTATATGGAAAGTTCTAGAAATTTAGAGAACACCATGCCGATTCCTTTTTTAATTACAGCATCGTATTACGGACGTACAACGCCAATTACGGGAAGAAGGATTGGACCACAAAATTAATGAAAGTTGCAATTATACATGATTGGCTCACCGGTATGCGCGGTGGCGAAATCGTACTCGATAGTTTATTGAAAGCATTTCCAGAAGCGGATTTATTTACTCTTTTTTATTCCAAAGGAAAACTAAACGAAAGGATTGAAAATAGAAAGATCACAACGGCTTTCACAAACAATCTTCCTTTTAAAGAAAAGTATTATCGTTATTATTTACCTGTTTTCCCCACTGCCATTGAATCATTGGATTTAAAAGGGTATGATGTGGTGATTAGTTCTTCGCATTGTGTGGCCAAAGGAGTCATTCCCCATCCCGATACATTCCATTTGAGTTATATCCATAGCCCCATGCGTTATGTTTGGGATATGTATTATGATTATTTTCCTGGTCGCAAAGGTTTTAAATTTTTTCTTTTACAAACCATCGCCAATTACCTACGTACTTGGGATGCCGCATCTGCCAATCGTGTGGATTATTTTACATGTAACTCGCATTTTGTGGGAAGACGGATCCAAAAGTATTATCGTCGTGATTATAAAATTGTGTATCCGCCTTGTTTGCCCCAAGACTTCCGGGTCCATGATGTTTCGAAAGATGACTATTACTTGATGGTCTCGGCCTTTGCTCCTTATAAAAAAATTGACCTCGCCATTGAAGCCTTCCGGGAAAATGGAAAACCACTCATCCTTGTGGGTGGGGGCCAAGAAGAAGGAAAACTCGTCAAAAATTTACCGAAAAACATCCTTTGGAAAAAGGGACTCCCGCGCACAGAGGTTGTGGAACTTTACAAAAAGGCACGAGGGTTTATTTTTCCTGGGATGGAAGACTTCGGGATCACTCCTGTTGAGTCGCAAGCCTATGCCACCCCCGTCATTGCCTACGGAAAAGGGGGAGCTTTGGAATCGGTCAAAGAGGACAGAACTGGGGTATTTTTCAAAGAACAGACCGTAAAATCCTTAAATGAGGCCATCCAAAGGGCCGAGAAGATCCATTTCAAACGGGGAGATTTCCAAAATTCCATCAATCGATTTACGGAAGAAAAATTCGTAAGCGAAATTCGAAAGGTAGTCGATAGACATAAATAGAAATCTCTGAAGGGGGATCTCTTGGTCATTTTACATCGACTCAAAGGTGCTGAATTTGTTCTCAATGCAGATTTGATTGAGACCATCGAAGCAAATCCGGATACGATCATCACTCTTGTGAATGAGAAAAAATTCATTGTACAAGAGTCTGTTGCGGAAGTTGTGGAAAAGGTAATTGTTTACCAAACAAGGATCCACAATCTCCCTCGAGTCACTGAAAGAAGGCCTGAGGAAACATAAGAAATGGATATAGCTACAGTCATTGGTTTGGCCCTTGGAGCGGCCTTGATGTTACTTGGGGTGGTTTCGGGGGGTCTTGCATTAACAGACCTTATCGATATTCCCTCAGTGATGATTACATTTGGTGGGGCTGCTGCTGCCACGATCATTTCTTTTCCTTGGACATCTACCATTGGAGTGGGAGCCGTTACCAAAAAAGCCTTCCAAAATCCTCCCTCAGACTTACCAGGACTCATTACGACACTCGTTAGTTTTTCTGAAAAAGCTCGTCGTGAAGGTTTACTTGCCTTAGAAGATGATATCAATGAACTTCCAGAAGAATTTTTAAAGAAGGGAATCCAACTCGTAGTGGATGGAACCGACCCCGAACTGGTTCGAAATATTATGGAAACCGAAATTGGGAACACGGCCACAAGGCATGCTTATGGTCGTTCTTGGTGGGATGCTTACGCTGGTTTTGCGCCAGGGTTCGGGATGCTTGGGACCCTTGTGGGTCTTGTGGGGATGTTAAAAAACTTAGGTGGTGGGGATGCAAGTGCCATCGGACAAGGTATGGCGACGGCCCTCATTACCACATTGTACGGATCACTTGCGCAGAACTTATTTGCCGCACCAATTGTGAGAAAACTAACCAGACGATCGGAAGATGAACTTGTGATCAAACAAGTTATGGTGGAAGGAACTTTATCGATTCAATCCGGGGACAACCCAAGGATTGTAAAAGAGAAACTTGCGAGTTTCTTAACTCCTGCTGAAAGAACAGCACTCAAAGACGACGGAGATTAATATCTAAACTATGGCGTCTAAAAAAGAAAAATGTCCTGAGTGCATCCAAAAAGTTCCCGAGTTCATGGCAACTTACGGGGACATGGTGACACTTCTCCTTTGTTTCTTTATCCTCTTGTATACGACAGGGAAAACAGATGCAAAGGAGATGCAGATCATTTTATCTGCGTTTAAATCCACAACAGGATTTTTCACTGGGGGACAAACACTATCCAAAGGTTCTTTGGAAGAGATGGGAATGCAAATTGAATCGTTACCATCTCAAGTAGTAGGGCGTAACCTTTCTAAATCCAAAAAAGATGCCCAAGAAGTTTTTAAACCAGAAGTAGAAGCAGGAAAAGTTCGAATTTCGGAAAACGAAAGAGGACTTGTGATTTCTCTTGTGGGTGCTGATTATTTTTATCCAGGTTCAGCCATCCTAACACCCGCTATCCGAGAAACCTTACGTAAAGCGGCGACACTTATCAAAGGTCTCGAACGATTTGTTCGCGTAGAAGGACATAGCGATGACGATGCGGTCAATCCTGTAAACCGTCCTGGTCGTGAAGAAAGAGAATATATCAATAACTGGGATTTGGCGGGAGCAAGAGCTGTGAATGCTACCGTTTTTATGATCAATTCAGAAGAAATTGAACCGAGTTGGTTCCAAGCTGTTAGTTTTGGATCCTATAGACCTCTTGTACTGGAGAATGAAGGCACACCTGAAGCAAAAGCTTTCAATCGTAGAGTGGATATCATCATCCTAACAGAGAAGTCTACCAAACGAGCACCAGGGGAAAGTAAATACGGACTACCTGACACTCGTTTACCGAACACTGAAACAAATGTAGAAGGAGAATTTTAACATGGGTGACCGTGAAGTAGATGAAGAAGAAGGTGGGTTAGCCGAAGGAAGTACCGCCTCTGCCGGGATGTCCCCCATTGTAAAATGGTTATTGTACATTGCTGCTGCCATTTTTGGGATTATCATTGTAACCGTAATATCGATGTTTGTTGCTCAAAAAACAGCAACAAGTGTGTTTAAACAACAAAAGAATATCTCTCTTGTGAAAGCTCCCCCTCCTTTGGAAGTTTACACATTTCAAGAAGAATTTAGAGTGAATACTTCTGATGTTGGTGAGTCACACTTTGTGAAGTTAAAGATGTCTCTTGGATTTGAATCAGGTCAGCCTGCACTTTCTGCGGAACTTGCTGCACGTGTGGCGCAAATGCAAAACATCATTAACCTTGTCATTGCACGTAAAACAAAGGACGATTTAAAATCCATTACCAACCAATTGGATTTACGTGAGGAAATCAAAGCCCACTTAAATCACATTTTGACCAATGGAAAAATCAAAGAGGTTTACTTTACCGAGTTCTTGGTAAACTAGGACTATGTCCGACCAAATCCTCGGTGTGATCCCTGCGCGCTACGCGAGCACAAGACTCCCCGGAAAACCACTGGCCCTCATTGGTTTAAAACCAATGATCCAGTGGACTTACCACCACGCATCCCTTTCCAAATCTATCCACCGTTTGGTGGTTGCTACCGATGACAAACGAATTCACGATACCGTGATTGCATTTGGTGGGGAATCGGTTTTGACGAGCCCTGATCATCCTACAGGAACCGATCGCATCATCGAAGTGGCAGAAAAATTTCCAGGTTACGGAATCATTCTGAACATCCAAGGAGACGAACCCGGGATGGAACCAAACCTCATTGATGGAGTTTTGGATTTAAAAACCAAACATAGAAATTGGGAAATGACCACAGCGGCCGTTCCTTTTGCTACCTCAGAAGATCCAAAAGATCCTAACAAAGTAAAGGTGGTCTTTGATAGAACCGGACGAGCCAATTATTTTTCACGTTCTCCCATCCCCGCTTCTTTTAAAGGTGAGGCAACTTACCACCGGCATTTAGGAATCTATGCCTATGAAAGAGAATTTTTAATGCATTACAACCAATTGCCAGCTTCTGATTGGGAAACAGTAGAATCTTTAGAACAACTTCGCGCTTTGCAAAATGGATCTACCATTGGGGTTTATCTTTCTGATAAGGCCAACTTGGGTGTGGATTCGCCAGCCGACTTGGAAGTGGTGATTCGGGATTTTAAAGCGAAGGGTTTGATTTAGAATTTTTTTTTGCTTTTTTATTCGATTCTTATTTTCAAATGAATCAAATATTTGAGAGGAAACCAAGGTAGAAACCAATTAATCATTGCTCATCGATTTCTATCTTCCATAATCTTATCTTTAGAATAAACGACAAAAAGGTTATATCAAATTGGATCAACCCAAAGGATTGTATGGTGAATAACATTTGTTTTGTTTGTAAGAAACCATTCCGCGAACATCAATTAATAAGTGCTCTGGGTATAGGTAACGAAATTGTAGAACTCATTAATGAAAAATATCCCGGTTGGGATGATCAAAGTAAAATTTGTAAAAATGATTTTAATATTTTCCGAATGAAGTATATCACTCAGTTAGTTGAAGAAGAAAAAGGAAATATTGAAAATTTAGAGAGAGAAGTGATCAAAAGTATCAATGAAAATGAAATTTTAACAATTGATACTTCCTTAAAAACAGATTCACTTACATTTGGTGATAGAATTTCGGACAAAGTTGCATCATTTGGGGGCAGTTGGAAATTTATTATCGCTTTCTTTTCTGTATTGATTCTATGGATATTAGGAAATAGTTTTTATCTTTATCTCAAGCCATTTGATCCATATCCTTTTATATTATTGAATTTAATCTTATCTTGTGTTGCCGCAATACAAGCACCTATCATTATGATGAGCCAAAATAGACAAGAGGTAAAGGATAGAATTCGCGCAGAGAATGATTACAAAGTGAATCTAAAATCAGAGATTGAAATTAGAACCTTACATGAAAAAGTGGATCATCTTTTACTCGACCAATGGTCAAAAATGATGAAGATCCAAGCGATTCAGATCGAAATTTTAAACGAAATTCGAAGTAAAATCAAATAAGGTTCCAATACAAATCTATTTTAAAATTTTCTTATTCGTTATTTCTCATCCCCCGAGAGATATAGTCATACAAAAACTCTCCGGTAATCACACCGGGGATGATGACTTTTTGGGCTCCATCAGCAACTAACTTTTTGGCTTCGCCAGGTTCATCACTTGTAAGGATGATTTTTGCGTTCGGTGCGAGTTTGCTGAGAGTGGAGAGTAAACGGTTGTTATTGGTTCCTTTTAAGAAAGAATCTGAAATGGTACAGATGACCATCGATGCATCGTGAAGACCAATATGGGATAAAGAATCTGGATGGGCAAGGTCGGCATAAGCCCATTGGAATCCTTTGTTAGTGAGTTCATCTTTGAAGGCTGGGTTGTAGTCAGCAATGATGATCCGCTTGATAAGAGATGGAGATAAGTCTTCTAAGTATTCCACGAAGGCTCGGGCAATTCGAAAATAACCAAGCACAATGATGTCTCGTACCATTCCATCTCCATGTCCTCCATGGCCTGCTTTATCTTCTTTTCCAGATTCTTCCGCTTGGTCAGTGATACCAACACGAGCGAGTAATCTTTCGAATGTCGCAGCGATATTATGGTTAAACATAATGATGTATGTGGAGAGAACGGATGCAATGATGGTCGAAGTTAAAATCACCGCCTGCAGTTTTGGTGTGATGTGTTCAAAACCAGCACCTAATGCTAAGATGACGAGTGAGAATTCTGAAATCTGTGCTAAATTGAGTGCAGTTAGGAAACCGTTACGAACCCCTTTGTTGAGTTTGATGATGACAGGGGCAATGGTAATCATCCTCACAAATAACATAAGTGCGATGATGGCAGCAGATAATCCAATGACTTCTAAACTAGGAAGGGGAACTTTAAGGCCCAGAGCCACAAAGAAAAGAGTCACAAAGAAGTCGCGAATTCCAATCAGTTTGGAAATAACATCTGCCCCATAAGGGAAAGCGGCAATACTCATACCGGCAACGAGAGCACCCATTTCTTTGGAAAGTCCTGCTTCTCCTGCGATCCCGCAAACAAGAAAGCACCACATAATAGATGTTAAGAGGATAAGTTCCGGGCTACTGGCACAGGCTTTGTATAACTTGGCCAAAACATAACGGCTGACACTAAAACTAAAGGCAATGAGTAAAACAATGATCCCGACAGAAGATAGAATTTTTAGTATTTCTGGATTGTTTAGGTTGGGTTGGACCCCCATAAACAAAATGGCCCAGATGTCTTGGAATACCAAAACCCCAACAGTTAATTTTCCGGAGAGGGTGTTGATCTCCACTTTATCTTGCAGTAATTTAACAACGATTAACGTAGAACTAAGAGAAAGTGCAACGGCAATGTAAAGAAGGTCAAACTTTTCAGATCCAATGGGTAGACCAAAAAATGGAAACACAGAATACACAAAAGCAACGGAAAGAGTGAATTGAAGGATTCCCAAAGTAAACATAGCCTTACCCATTTTTGCGAGTTCGGCCAAATTGATTTCCAATCCGATGATGAAGAGAAGTAAGATGAGTCCGATTTCTGAAATGAGTTCGATACTTGCTTCGTTAGTGACAAGTTCAAACCCCATCTCTTTACCGAGCATGGCCCCACCGATGATATAACCTAAAATTAACGGTTGTTTGAGTACTCTTGCGATGTGACTTAAGACTGTTGCGAAAATAATACTGAGACCAATGTCTTGTAATAGTGACTCTTCCCCGTGCATAGATACCTTCTTTAGGGAAAAGTTTAGAGATTCACGGAGTAGTGAAAGTCGTTTTTTTTTCTGAACAATAAAACAAACTATGGAAAAGGAGAATTTTGCAAAATGGAAGCCGTAGAAGCTTGGAAATGGGCAATGGCCACATGATGATCGTACAATGCCTTAATTTCTCGAACAGCCGCTTCGGCACTTGTCTGTTCTCTAATATTCACGAATAGAAGAGTAGAATCACCAAGGGCAAACCGTTCACGCTCCATCTCTTCTAACTTTCTTGCTAGTTCCACTTCATTTTGAGTAACAGTTACACGTTTTGCCGAGGCTATCACCTCTGAAATGGAATCTTGTACTTCTGTTTTGATTTTATCTTTTGAAAATTGTAGTTCCTGGTCTAGTTGGGCAATCTTTGCTTCAGCTGCTCCAATCATCCCTCTCGGTCTTTTGGTTTGGATGGGGAGGTTGAGGATGAGAGAGGCTTCCAGTTCTGGTTTGGCTCTTGTGACAGAACCTGGACCAAAGTCTTGTGATCCAGCAACCACTAAATCCACTTGTGGTTTTAACGAGTTATAACCCATATCTTGGTCTACACGGACCTTATCTCGTTTGAATTCAAAGTCTTGTAATTCCGGTCGATACTTCCAAGCGAGTTTGATACTTTTTTCCAATTCCACTTTTTTATAATCGATGGGTTTTGGAAATCCTATGGGCAACCTGTTTGTTGTAGGAAGGATTAAATTTCCATCAGGTGCACGTAGGAATAAAGACAAATCGATGGCCGCTTTTTGCATCTCTCGTTCCGCAGAAACAAATTGGGATTCTCTTTGTAAAATGGCTCGGTCATTTTCTGTTCCTTCCATTTTTGGAATGTCACCTAACTTGATTCTTTCGGTAATTTGATTTTGTCTGTTCTTTGCGATTGTTAGCAAGTCTTTGTTGACTAAATATTCTTGGCCACTTGCGACCCATTTCCAATATCGTTTGGTGGCTTCTTTGATGACTTCGATTTTTAATTTTTGAATGGAGAGTTCAGCGAGTCTACGGTCAAGGTCCGCTTTTTTGATATCGGCTCTGTTTTTATCAATCTCACGATTGCGCATCAGGGGAAAGATGGCACCCGCCCGAATTTCTCCATGATCATTGGTTTCTCTTTTTCCATCATAAACTGGAAAGGTTCCCCGACCAATGCGATAACCAGCAAAAAAAGAAGTTCCGCCAAGTGGTGTTGGTTTTTCAAACATTGCATCGGCTGCATTGTTTGTATAATAGCCCATAGGTTTTGTGGTTCCCATTGATTTAAATTGTAAATCAAAAGCACCTTCTGCTGCTAGATAGTTGTATTCGGCTTCTGATAAAAGTTTTTCTGCAGCAAGGACTAGTGGATAAGATTTTTCAACAGACTTTAAAAGTTCTTCTAAGGTAAGAACTCCTGGTTGTTGATTGATATAGTCTTGGGAATAAATATTGGGACCATGTAAAGATTCAAAAGGATCTCGTGTTGGATCAGCTTCTAAGACAAAGGAAAAAAACATTCCAAATGGACAAAGGATTGCAAGTAAAGATTGTTTGAATTTGGATTTCATTTGACCTTATCCCCACTTCCAGTTTCATCTAACAATGATTTCATCTCTGGATCATCCATTGGTAAGTTTGGTGGAAAGTCATTGAACCTTCTCCAAAGTTCATAACCAACACTGACACGATTGAGAAAAATCCAACCTTTGGCTCTCACTCCTTGTCTGAGATAACGACTGGACGGCCACTTACGATCATCTCGATCTGGAATGACAAGGACTCGGAAATTTCCAGATCCATTGTCTGTGATATCAACAAGTTTAACCGTTCCTCCAAAAGTTCCTACGGCAGTTTCCGGCCAACCACTGATTTGTAAAACAGGGTATCCTTGGAATTGTAAACGAACTTTTCTTCCTTCACCAACGAGCGGTATATCGTTGCCGGAAATAAAAAGTTCCACTGCTTTGTCTTCTGCGTCGGGAACAAGGATCGCCACACCGTCTCCTTCTTTGACTTGTTGTGTGTCAGGATTTACCAAAATTCGCATAATGGTTCCATCCCTCGGTGCAAATATTTCTTGGTTTTCTTGTCTAGATAACCGAGCCTCTAACTTTGGTAAGTCTTCCAAAACACGTGCCACTTCCGATTGTGCAGAAGCTAAGGAAGCCTTGGCATCATTGATCGATGCTTCTGCATCTTGTGCTACTTTTCCTGTATCACTGTATAAGGCTCTTTCTTCTTTAGTGGCTGCATCATAAGTTGCTTTTGCACGATCAAGACCCGTCTCGGCATTGGTATGTTCTAATTCTGCCAGTTCCAATGTTCGTTTGGAGGTAAGGCCTTTTTCCCATAATTGTTTTTGACGATCAAGATTTAGGTTTGCTGTTTTTAATGCAGCTTTTGCGGCATCTACTGCTTGTTCGCTGGCTCGTACTCTGTCTTTTGCCATCATCCTTCGAGAATCTGCTGCATCCACAGCACTGCCACGAGAAGAACGTAAACTAATGATTCGTGATCGAATGTTGTCCTCTCTGGATTTTGCTGCCTCTAGGCGTTGTAAGAGTGCATTTCTTTCCTCACGAATTCGATTGATAAAGTTGGGATCGTTATCGGAGATATCAATGATAGGATCACCTTTTCTCACTCGTGTTCCTTCATGTACATGCCATTTCACAACACGTCCGCTGATGGGAGATTCAATGACTTGTTGCCGGTCGAGGGGAGCATAAGCAACGACTCTACCAAATCCCATCGTTGTTTGTTGCCAAGGTACGTACAATAAGATGAGAAGGCTTAAAAAGAATATGATTGTGAGAAGATAAGCTAGACTTTGTGCGGGTAAAGCTGTTTGCACCAATCGATATGAAGGTAGATTTTTATGTAGTTTCCATTTTTGTGACATATCAGTTTTCATAAGCCAACTTTAAGAATTTACCTTTAAGGAATGTGAATCATTTTCTAATCTTAATATTTGGTCCATCAAAGAAAGAACAGTAGGTGATTTGGAAACGATAAATAGAGTCCATTCCTTGTTTTTTTGCAAAATAACTTTAAGTGCAGAATTGAGGAGAGATGGAGGTAACAGATCCAAGTTTCCATCGATTAACAATAATTTTGGTTTTCCAATAATTGCTCTTGCGAGGGATATAATCGTTGTTTGTATTGAATCAAAAGGATGACCAAAAGTTAAGAGTGGAGTATGAATTCCATTTGGTAGGATTTGAATTGTCTCCCAAATACCTAACGTTTCTAAAAGTTCACGAATTTCGATTAAGGATATTTCTTCTCTTCCCACTCGAATGTTTTCCAAAATGCTTCCTTCAAAAATTTCATTTCCTCTGACCAAAAAGGTAACAGAATGAATTTGTTCTTTGGAAACTTCATGAATGTTTTGGTGATTGTATTCTACGATTCCAGATGTTGGAGTTCGCACCCCACTTATCAAATCTAATAGGATATGTGCATCATAAGGAGTGTTAGATGAAATTCCAATGGATTTACCTGGTGATACTTTTAAATTAAATTGATTAAAAATTTTGTGACCATTCGTAAGGGAATAATGGACCCCAGAGAGTTGTACTTGGATTGGTCCTTCAGGAATTTCAAATTCCACTGTTTTCACCGGAATTGTGGGTAGATGGAACACCGAGTTAATTTTATCCACAGCAGCAATCAAACTGTAAAAACTATCCAATTGTTTTCCAAATTTGGAGATATCGCTGAGTACCTTAGCAATCACAAGTTCTGCTGCAACCAATTGTCCGATGGTAAGTTGTCTATGGATGACTAGATAACCACCTAATCCAAGTACAATGGCACTTGCTAAGGCTTGGATTCCAACAAGACCAATGATTTGGCGTATATAGTTAAAAAAGTATTTTTTCCTTGCATACAAATAATCTCTAATAAATGAATCGGCTCTGTCCAAAGCAAAATTTGAACCAAATGTAGAATGAAAAAGAGCAGAGTGTCTCGATATTTCTTCCAACCATGCCGCTACTTTATATTTTTCTTTTGAAATTTTGATATAGTTTTCGGCGGCTGGTTTGCCCAATCGATAAGTAACCCAATACCCACCAATGAACAAAATGAGAAAAGAAAATACGATAAAAATAGGATGATAAAAGGAAATCAAAATAAAACCAATGACGGTTGTCAAAACAACTGATAAACCATCAACTAACAAGGAGTGTATGGATTTTTGAATGGTCATCGTATCAAAAAAACGATTCACGAGTTCTGGGCTATGGTGTTTATCTAAGGAATCTTGGCTGATTTTTGGAAATTTGACAGCAAACTCTGTAGCAATTCTAACAAACACACGCCTTTGTAAAATTTCCACCACATAGATTTGTATGGTTTGCATGGCACCTGCAAATCCAAGAAAAAAGACAACTAACAATGTTAATATGATAACGGGTTGGAGCAAAACTCCGAAAGCTACAATGTTAACTAATGAAGACGTTGCAACGGGAACCACCAAAGATAAAATTCCAATTCCAATCCCATAAATAAAAACGATCCAAACATCTTGGGACTCCATTCGAATCAAATGAGAAATTTGTTTAAGAGCATTTTTGACTGGAGAATCATCTTTCGACATATCTTTGTTTGTTGAAAACGGAAATGTTGGTTCAGCAATTACCCAATCTACATATTCTTTGTTCGATTTGATTCCGATGAGTTTTAGCAGTTCTTTTTCTGAATACCATTCCTCATCACCATCAATTTGATTGAGGACTTTGATTCGATAGGAAGATGTTTTATAACTTACGATTGCATAAAATTCTGGTATTTGGTTTGTTTCGCTCGCCACTTGGAACACGAAAGGGGAACCATCGGTAATGTAAGGTCTTATGTCTTGTAAAGTTTTTTGAACAATGTTTAGACGAACCTTATACTGGTGTGAAGCAGCGAATAGGAAATCATAAAAATTTTGATTTGTAACTTGCCTGTACTTGCTACGTAAAGATCGGAAACCTTCAATGATTTGGCTTGGGAACGATTGAATATTGAGTGATTCTGAGAAAAAATCCAAAACAGATTTTGCCAAATCTTCCATGGAAGTGAGCCTAACCGAGAGGCTTTCTTCTTTTTTTTTGAAGAGTTGGTTCTTGAAGTGAAATACCAACGTGTGTAGAAATTTTAACATGCGAATTGTGATTCGAGTCTTAGACTCCACTTGACAAAACGTTGTTCTACATTTTCTATTTTCCAGTAGAGGTTTCCATGAAAATTTTTAATTCCATTTTGGTACTAATCGCACTCAGCGCCATCTCTCAGTTGGTTGCGCAAGAGAATTGTATTTATGAATACGACCCGGCCCAAACCTCCTTAGAGTGGACAGCGTTCAAGTTTACTGAGAAAACAGGTGTTAAGGGAAAGTTTGATTCTATTAAAGTGGTTGGGAAACAAAAAGATAAATCGAAGTTCGGTGCAGTCAAATCACTCCAGTTTCAGATTGATTCTTCTTCAGTTAATTCAGGTGTGCCTGACCGTGATGGAAAAATCAAAAAATTCTTTTTTGGTTCTGTGAAAGGAAATAAAAAAATTTCGGGTTCGTTCTCTGATATTTCAGAAGGTGAAACTGGTTCTGCGAAACTGAATCTAAGATTCGGAAATGCTAAAACAACGATACCAGTTTCTTTTGTATGGAAAGGGGAAGTGGTTGAGGTAACCGGAACCGTAGATGTTGTTGGTCTTGGTCTTCAATCTGGGCTTAGTAAATTAAATGCCGAGTGTAATGATTTACACAAAGGATCCGATGGTGTGAGCAAACTTTGGCCGACAGTAGATGTTAAAGTTGTCTCAACAGTAAAGAAAACTTGTAAATAAGAGGAGATTCCGAAAGAGTTGAAACCAAACAATTGAAGTTTGCCCACTATGAATTGAATTCATTCGATTGGTAGTGGGTCCTTAGTCAAAATTTTTATAGCTGATTGCCGTGAATCGAATAAAAATAAAGTTTGGTCGTTTCAATTTTCAAAATTGATTTAAGAAGAGAGTTTCTCCATGAGTCAAGAAATCGAAATATATAATCAATCACAATCCTCAACAGATAAAGAGATTTGTAGTTTTCTTTATAGGGAAATTAATCTACATCTTCCCAAAGCTCTGAAAAAAATTTGGCATGCTCATCCCGTTTGGTTTTTAGATGGGAATCCTATTGTTGGTTATAGCAAATTAAAAACTTGTATCCGCCTTCTTTTCTGGAGTGGTCAAAGTTTTGAAGTGGATGGACTCACACCGGAAGGAAGTTTTAAGGCTGCCGAAGTCCGTTATACGGAAGTGAATCAAATCAAGAAAAAAGATCTGAAACTTTGGCTCAGCCAGGCAAAAAAGTTCCAATGGGATTATAAAAATATTGTGAAACGAAAAGGTGTGTTGGAGCGTTTGAAGTAATCACTGATATCAGAAATATTTATACGCATTACGCATATAAGAATGTGAATGAAAAGTAACATTGAGATATAAAAATCTACCCCCCCCACTGCGAATATGCGCTATTCGTATATAAGTATTCCATTGGTAGATCCAGATATCTATTAAGTCTGCGGCTATATGTAATTCGGATATAAACATTTAATTGAAAGATTGAATATGGAAAATATAGAAATTAAAAAACTGTCCTCTAATGAGTTAAATCAATTTATCAAACTCATTCGAGTCTTTGAAGATGTATTTGAAATGAAAAACTTTCAAATGCCGAACGAAGATTATTTGCAATCCTTGTTGGCACGTGATGATTTTTTCGTTTTTGTTTCAATCTTTAGGAGTCAAGTGATTGGTGGTTTGACTGCTTATACACTTCGTCAATATTATTCTGAAAAACCTTTAGTTTACATTTTTGACTTAGCCGTCCTTACCAAATACCAACGTCAAGGAATTGGCAAATCACTTATCGAAGCGATCAATGTATATTGTAAAAAGATGGGGGCCGAAGAAGTGTTTGTCCAGGCAGATTTGATTGATGATTATGCTCTTGATTTCTATAGATCAACAGGAGGATTGCCAGAGGAAGTTGTTCATTTTACATACCCGTTGTGGTTAAGTTGAGATAGAGATATATATGCTTTGAATTCAACTAAATTCGAATGAGAAAACTTAAATAGAAAAATCGCTTCTATACAAATAATGAGGTAAGGTCAATTTAAAAAAATAAGTCTAATAAACGAATAACGTATAATTGCAGCTAACGGGAATTTAATCGAGTTACGTATACTCGCATGAAGTTTATTTTAAATTGACAACATTTGTTTATTAATTCTTGAGAATATAATTTTTCATTAAGACAAAAAAATTACCTTAATGAATCACTTCAAAATAATTTTTCTGCTAAAAATGAACCCCAGCGCCAGCGATAAATCCGGAGCGACAATAGGAGCGAGGATAAAAGCAAACCGAAGGTTTGACTTGGTGGATGAGCCTAGCGAATCCAACATAAACAAGGCGTGATGAAATATTTAGACTAAAATCTCCGAAAATCGATTGCAAATGAAATTAAGCTGCGTGCGGAAATCCTTTCCATACTGATAACTATTTTCATCTACAAACAGACCGGAAAGATTGGAGCGGATAGCGCGGTCGTTTCAGAGTTTAATATCGATCAACTAATGAATTCGAGGCGCACAAAAAAATAAACTAAGTTTTATCCTGTTGGCAATTTTTCAAATTTTGGTAAAGCAGGATCCAGATGGTCCCAAGAATATCCTCGTTTTACATATGTGACTGCTTGTGGTTTGTAGAGATTTGGATCATCAAGGCTTGTTGCATGAATGGTAAATAGTTCAGGCATAGCGGAAAAAGTCATATAGACCGGTGAACCGCAGTTAGGACAAAAACTACTTGTTTTGATATTTCCACTGTCGCCAACCATATCGAAGTTAGTTGTTTTTCCTTCTACTTTGACTGTAGTGCGGGATTGAAAGGTAAGATAAGATCCATGTCCGGTTCCACTCATCCGCTGACAGTCTCGGCATTGGCAATCGTTCATAAAAATAGGTTCTTCAGTGATTTTGTAACGAATGTTTCCGCAAGCACATCCACCGTTATATATTTGATTCATATCATCCTCCATAGTTTGTTACGAATTTGCACAGAATCATTCTTAAAGTATTTTTTTAAGAAATTGAAATATGTCCTGCTAATGGTCTGCCCGATTCCAAAAATGTTTTTAGGTTGGAGAGAACACTTGGCCAACCACTAGAAATTCCTTTTAACATTTGTGGGTCTAGATCTTCATGGGTGACAACTAAACGAACAAGTCCATCGGCATAAGCTTCTATATCAAATGTAACTCGAGAGTGCTTTGATTCATCATTGAATTCTGTTGGCCTTGACCAAGATAAAACTAATTTTTGTGGAGGTATGATTTCCAAAACTTTACCGATGATATCGATTGTTTTTTCATCATCCATTCTTATATGTTTCCAAACGGAACCAACTTTCCATTCTGAAACATTGGTATGCGCTGGATTTTTCGCTAGTGGATCAAGCCAATATTTGGATGTCACTTCAGGATCAATGATTGCATTCCATACTTTCTCCTGTGTGCTAAGTATAAAAGTAACATAAACAAAGTTATGTGGTTCCATGATTTTCTCCTTCAAGTTGTATTTTTAAGTCGTGTAAAAAACCTAAACGGTTCTCTTCAAATTTTCGAACCCAACGTGCATAGACCTCGTAAATTGGAACAGGGTTGATGAAGTGAAGTTTCTCTCGCCCTTTCCAAACAACGGTTACCAAGTTGGCCTTGATGAGGATTTCTATATGTTGGGTTGCCGATTGTCTTTGCATGTCTAGTTGTTCGCAAAGTGCAGTCAGAGTCTGACCATTGTTAGCATAAAGAAGATCGAGCACCTTTCTGCGATTCGGGTCAGCCATTGCCTTGAATACCTGATCGGTTTCCTCCATTTCTTTGGGCATGCGAATTATTATGCAGGTAAATGCCTGCATGTCAAGAATAAAAATGATAATCTGACGTGGAATTTTCTGTGAGAGGTGTGTAAGAGGTAAATATAGAGAAAGTTATGTCACATAACTGGTTTTGGATTGGAGATAGTTTTTAAGAAAGAAGAGCGGTCATTAGAAGATAGAATAGAATAAGGAAAAGATGAATGGGGGCGAGGTGTTGACAACGCGAGCTATTTGCTATTCGGATAATTCACAAGGAGGAGGCTAATTGCAAGTCAGATAACTACCAAGTAGGGGACTAAACGCATTGCGTATATTCGCCTACGATTCATTCGTATCAATGGGAATGGGTTTTCTTTGGAACATAAATAGAATAAAATTTTTGGATTTTCGACTCGATCATGGAAATCTTGCATTCGGATGAATTTGAGATCTACATGCAATAATGGAGAATTGTATAAACATATAAGCAAGCGACTTTCACCTACATGTCCTCCTGTAAAACCAACTAACAGATCACCTATTTGGTCTGCGAATTGTTTCATCTCGTCTGGTGGAAATACAACATTGTTTTCCGTAATTAAAACAATGTCTAAATCCGAATATTTGTCTAGTTCTTCTGTAATTCCAGATCCTGCACAACAAATGGCTGTAAATCGCTCATCTGATTTTGCAAAGTTAATTATTTTTTCTAAGTAATTTTCGAAGAAGTCCATTGTTAGATTTTTCCTTATTTTTAGTTAAATTAAATTAGTTTCCCCCCGAACGATTTAATTTTCTTCGGCGCCAAATTCTTTTTTTTCTCCGGATTTATGCGAATAACAGTTAAAGGCAATTGATAGTTAGCTATATGAATTGCTTATTGCCAACTTTGTTGTTTCTTACAAATCTAAATATTAAGTTATCATAAATTATTTGCTTCATTATTTTACGAAGAAACCTGCACAATCAGCAATGGATTTGGTCGTGTGAGTGGTGGTGATGTAACAAACATTATAGTGAATTGCATTA